>NZ_KB290925.1:0-50223 GCF_000318175.2 Selenomonas sp. oral taxon 138 str. F0429
TCGTCCTGAGCCAGGATCAAACTCTCCGCTAAAGAAGTTAAACTTCTATCCGAGAGCCTGTTGGCTCAAAAGTTCATTCTTGTAAAAGAATTGTTGTTTCGTTGACTGACATCAACGATGTTGCATCTGGCTTGTTAGTTCAATTCTAACATGTTTTGCATTGTGTAGTTTTCAGGGTACATCCTGCGCCGTTTCTAGCTTTGTGGAGGTTCTCACCCCCGCGCAGCTCTCATCGGCGCGACTGTCATAATATAACACAGGGGGGTGGTGCTCGTCAACCCCCTTTTTTCATTTTCCGCATCTTTTTGATAAAATCCCATCCCCATCATGCGTCATACGTAAAGTTGAGCTCCGTCCGCGCTGCGAGCAGCGGCGCTGCGGCATCCTTCTCCGAGAGAACGACGGGGGCAAGCGGCCATTCGACGCCGATCTCGGGGTCGTCCCAGCGGATATTGCCGTCGCAGTCGGGTGCATAGAGATTGTCTGCCTTATACAACACCTCAACATCGTCGGTCAGTGTAATGAAGCCGTGGGCAAACCCGCGCGGAATGAAGAGCTGACGATAGTTCTCCGCCGAGAGTTCAACGCCGACCCATTTCGCATATGTCGGCGAGCCGCGACGAATGTCGACAGCAACGTCGAAGATCGCACCGCGCGCGACGCGCAGCAGTTTCGCCTGTGCCATGGGGTTCAGCTGATAGTGCAGTCCGCGCAGGGTTCCCTTCTGCGCAGAAAACGAGTGATTGTCCTGCACGAAGTCGACGAAGATCCCCGCATCCTCCATCTTTTTCTGCGACCAGCTCTCCATGAACCAGCCGCGCGCATCGCCGAAGACCTTCGGCTCGAGGATACGCACGCCCTCGAGAGCCGTTTCAATTACATTCATATACTCTCCTGTACATCCTTAATCAGTCGTTTCAAATAGATACCATACTCGTTCTTTGCAAGAGGTTCCGCAAGGCGCAGCACCTGCTCAGCGTCGATGTAGCCCATGCGGTAGGCAATCTCTTCAATGCAGGAGATTTTAAGCCCCTGCCGCGCCTGTATGGTCTGGACAAAGGATGCCGCCGAGAGGAGCGACTCATGCGTCCCCGTGTCAAGCCACGCATAGCCGCGCCGCAGGCGCTCGACATGAAGCGTCCCCGCCGCGAGATACGCCTTGTTCACGTCTGTGATCTCAAGCTCGCCGCGCGCCGATGGTCGAATCCCGCGCGCAATCTCGACGATGTCGCTGTCGTAGAAGTAAAGCCCCGTAACGGCATAATTCGACTG
The DNA here is from genome assembly GCF_000318175.2 of Selenomonas sp. oral taxon 138 str. F0429. Classification (NCBI taxonomy): domain Bacteria; kingdom Bacillati; phylum Bacillota; class Negativicutes; order Selenomonadales; family Selenomonadaceae; genus Selenomonas; species Selenomonas sp. oral taxon 138. Next base: position 1,273 of record NZ_KB290925.1, read on the forward strand.
CGGCTCTTTCGGCTTCTCCTCGAGCGAGAGAGCTTGCCCATCCTCGTCGAAAGACACAACGCCATATCGCTCGGGATCGGAGACGTAGTAGGCGAATACGGTCGCCCCGTCCTCGCGGCGTACAACACGCTGCAGCACCTGCGCGAAATCGGAGCCATAGAAGATATTGTCGCCGAGAACGAGCGCACAGCCCTCGCCCGCAACAAAATCCGCGCCAATGATAAACGCCTGCGCGAGACCGTCGGGACTCGGCTGCACGGCATACGAGATGGACAGCCCGAGCTGGCTGCCGTCGCCGAGCAGCGCCTGATAGAGTGTGCTGTCATTCGGTGTCGTGATGATGAGAATCTCCCGTATCCCCGCGAGCATCAACGCACTGAGCGGATAGTAGATCATCGGCTTGTCATAGATCGGCATGAGCTGCTTCGATACAACCTTCGTCAGCGGGTAAAGGCGTGTGCCCGAGCCGCCCGCGAGGATAATTCCCTTTTTAATCATCCCGTCACCTCTCTGAACTTTCTTTATAATCCATTGTAAGAGATTTTCGACTGTAAATCAAGAAAAACCTGCCGCATAAAAGCTGCGACAGGTTTGTGCCCCTCAGTTTTTACTGAAGCATTTCCATAATATGAGCGACGAGGATGCCGAACGGCGTGCCAATAACGTAGCCCATCAGCGCCATGAGGATGCCGACGGGGATGAGCGAGCCGGAGTACGTGCCCGCAAGTACGGGTGCGGATGCCGTGCCGCCGATGTTCGCAAGCGAGGCAACGCACGCTGTGAACATATCGAGATGGAAGAGGCGCGCGAGGAAGAACATGAGCGTAAAGTGCACGCCGAGGATGATGAAGCCCGTCAGGATCCAGTACGGCGCATCGCCAAGTTCGAGCAGGGATGCGCGCGAGGCGAGCAGGGCAATGACGGAGTAGAGCAGGACGTTCGACATCTCCGCCGAGCCTGCAACACGCCCAAGCGGCGAGACTGCGCCGATGAGTCCGAGGATGGTGATAAAGAGGATCGTCCACGTTGCCTTGTCGAAGAACGGGACAGCGGCATTGAGCATTTTCCCGACATTTGCACCGACCGCCGAGACAATGAGCGCCGTGCCAAGGAGGAGGATCAGGCTCTGGAAGGTGATCGCGCCCGTGTTCAGCTTTGCATCCTCTTCAAGGCTGCGCGACACGGTATCAAGTTTCGTTGTATCCGCCTTGTTCCAGCGGTTGAAACGCGGCGCGAGCGTGATGAGCCAGAGCAGGAACATGACCCAGATCGAGTAGTCGATGGAGTCGACAACGAGTGCGTAGCCCATATCCGCCTCGGAGACGCCGAGCGCTGCCTGCACAGCGACCATGTTGCCCGAGCCGCCGAGCCACGAACCGCAGAGCGCGCCGAGCGCCATCCACGAATCAGAGCCGATCAGTCCCTTCATCACGAGGAAGGCGACGACGAAGCCGATCATGATGGTGAGGGACGCAGAGAAGAATCCGAGCAGCATCCGGGGGCCGAGCTTCAGCACCTTGCGAATGTCGCAGCGCAGCAGCATGGTGAAGACCATTGCGTACGTCAGCGAATTCTTGAGCGCGCCGTACGTCGGCTTTGTCGCCGCCATATCCCATGTTCCGACGGTGCAGAGCAGCATGGAGATGAGGTAGACGAGCACGACGGCGGGCAGGTAACGGAACAGCGCCCCCCCCGTCCCCTTTTCGAGGGACACGAGCACCCCCGCGAGCATGATGAGCACGGCGACATAGGTAAATCCATCCGTAATCATAAAACCACTCCTTACCATAAAGCATGATAATTCCTTGAAGAATCGCAATGTTGATTATATAATAAAGTCATGATATGGCACAATGGACTTCTTTCCTAGAATGCGCTCATTTGCGAAAGAATTCTGTATACAGAAGAAGGAGGATTCCTATGAAAATCACAAAGATCGAACTCGGCATGCTCTCCGTCCCCCTGCGCGTCCCGTTCAAGACGGCGCGCCGACGTGTGGACAGCGTGGAGGATGTCATCGTCCTCATCCGCACGGATACGGGTGCAACGGGCTACGGCGAGGCGCCGCCGACGGGCGTCGTCACGGGCGACACGACAGGTGGCATCATCGACGCAATCCGCACGCATCTCACGCCGCTCCTCGTCGGGCGCGACGTGAACGAGTTCGAGGATCTCATCCGCGGCGTGCAGTCTGCGCTGATTCACAACACTTCAGCAAAGGCTGCCGTCGACATGGCACTCTACGATCTCTACGGCCAGCTGTGGAACATCCCTGTTCACAAGCTGCTTGGCGGCGCACGCGACAACATTGTCACGGATATCACAATCAGCGTAAATGCCCCCGACGAGATGGCGCGTGATGCGCGCGATGCGATTGCGCGCGGCTACGACACACTCAAGATCAAGGTCGGCATCGATCCCTCACTCGATGTGGCGCGCCTGAGCGCCGTGCGCGAAGCGGTTGGCAGAGACGTGCGCATCCGGATCGATGCAAATCAGGCGTGGAAGCCGCGCGAGGCGGTGCGCATCCTTGCACAGATGGCAGAGAAGGGACTCGATATCGAGCTTGTCGAGCAGCCCGTCGCTGCAGCAGACATCGACGGACTTGCCTATGTCACGCGTGAGAGCGACATCCCCGTGCTCGCGGACGAGTCCGTATTCAGCCCTCCCGATGCCCTGCGCATCATGCAGCTGCACGCCGCCGACATGGTGAACATCAAGCTGATGAAATGCGGCGGTCTCTATCCCGCGCAGCAGATCATCGCAGCGGCGGAGGTCTACGGCGTGGAGTGCATGCTCGGATGCATGCTCGAGGCGAAGATCTCCGTCAATGCAGCTGTCGCGCTCGCCTGTGCGAAGCAGATTGTGACACGCATCGACCTCGACGGTCCCGTGCTTTGCAGCGAAGACCCGATTGAGGGCGGTGCCATATTCGACGAAAGGGACATTACGGCTTCCTCCGCGCCGGGTCTTGGGATTCGCGGCGTGGCGGGGTTGCGTATGCTGTAAGGAGGTTTCATGAGTACATCTGTGAGTTTCGCCGTCGGCGAGCCGTTCCCTCTGCCCGTCCTCGCACAGGCGGACGGCGGCATGTTCCAAGTGGACAAGAACGGCATGATGTTCCTACTTCAGCTCTCGCGCACGGACGCCATTGCTGTCGAGGCGTTCCGCACGGGCGAGATTGAGCTTGCCGTGACGGAGGGGGACGGTGTTCTCTTCCTCCTCTACCGCATTGACGGCATCTTCAAGGACGGCTGGGGCGACGCGCCGCTCTCCCTCTCTCTCGTAAAGGAGGATCTGCTGCCAGATGAGGAGAGTCTGCGCGCCCCGACGATCCACCTCTATCTGATCGACGCAAATCTGAAAATCCTGCTCGCACAGAGGACGGCATCCATGCCCGAGGAATTCGCCGAGATCATCCGCGCATATGTACGTGCGGAGAAAGAATCGCCGATCTCCGCCCTCGCCTTTCAAAAGAAAGTTGCAACAATCTGGGCAGAGAAATCCGCCGCCGACCTGCGGAGGGCAGCAAAGGCTGCGCACACGCTGCCGATGACGCTTGGGACGATACATTAAAAGAAGGCTGCTGCACGCTCATGTTGTGCAGCAACCTTCTTTTTACTATTTCCTCCGCAGTTCCTTGACGATACGCGCAACGAGTGCCGTACGCGCAAACGGCGTGATGATGTAGTAGCCGTCGATATACGGCTCAATGTCCTTTGCAGTCTCGAGCGAAAGCTGCACAGCAAGCTCCTCCGCCGCCTCCCGATCTAGTCCGTGATAGGCGTCGATGATGCGCTGCTCGACGTGAATGCCGGAGATCTCGCTCTCCATGAAGCGCGCGTTGCGCTCACTGACGACGGGCATGATGCCGCCGAGGATGAGTGCCCCGGGCAGGGTGTCGCGCGCCGTGCGGAGGTTTTCCTTCGCCCGGCTGCTCAAGACAGGCTGGGTAAAGAAGCCCGTCATGCCCGCCTCCATCTTCTTTTTCGCAAGGCCAAGCTGCGACGGAAAATGGATCGAGTTCACGTTGAGTGCGCCGAATACATGAAACGGCACAACGTCACCGCGCTCGCCGAGGCTCTTGATAAAGGCGGAGAGCTTGCGCGAGTTGAACTGATAGACGCTCTTTACCTCGTCGCGCTCCGCCGTCGGGATGGGGTCGCCCGTAATCGCGATGAGATTGTGCACGCCCTCGGCGCTGAGTCCGAGGAGGATGGACTTGATCGCATTGAGGTTGCGGTCACGGCAGGTCATGTGCGGAATCGGCTCGAGCCCAAGGCTGCGCTGCACGCGCCCCGCGAGCATTGCCGCATCCATGCGCGCGCGCGCGATGGGATTGTCCGCAATGGTGATTGCATGAACGCCCGCCTCCATCAGCTCCCGTGCACCCGCCATGAATTTGTCCGCATTGCCGACCTCAGGCGGGTCGAGTTCGACGGCGATGGGTGTTCCTCCCGTTTTCAACGCCTCGAAGAACGCGCTGTGCGACGCTTCAAGCGACGTGTGTTCCGCCTGCCCCATGTGCTCTGTCGATACGCGTCCGCTGTCTGCAAGTGCAAGACACAGTGCACGGATATGCTCCGGCGTCGTACCGCAGCAGCCGCCAACGATGGAGACCCCCTCACGCACCAGTGCCGCAAGCCCGTCACCAAAATAGTCCGGCGCGCTCTCATAGAAGGTGCGTCCGTCGATGACGATCGGATGTCCCGCGTTCGGCATAAGGGAGAGTGGAAGGGTGCACGTTCCGAGAAGATGGACGAGCTCCTTCATCGACTGAACGCCGCTCACGCAGTTAAAGCCGACGGCGTCGATATAGCCGCTCTCCGTGACCGTGCGGATCAGTTCCTCGACGAAGAAGCCGTCGCGCGTATAGCCGCCAGGAAATGCCGAGAAGGAGGTCAGGACGAATGCCTCGGGGCATACCTGCTTGATATGTGCCGCCGTCTCGACCAATCCCTCAGTTGAAGAGTTCGTCTCAAATAGAAAGTGCCGCGCCCCCCCCGCGAGGAAGGTATCGACGAGGAAACGATATTCGTCGAGGATGTCAGCGGGCGGCAGTCCCGTGACGGGGCCGATGTCCGCAAATACATAGGCGTCGAACGGCTCTGCCGCGCGTGCGGCGATCTCCCAACCCGAACGGAGGATGCGCTCGACGAGTGCCGTATCGCCCTGATAGACGCTGCAGTTCGCCGCAAATGTATTCGTCTTGATTGCCTGCGCTCCTGCACGCAGGTACTCCGTATGGATTTCCTCAACGACACGCGGGGTCTCGATGTTCGCGAGCTCCACGCCCTTGCCGCGTGTATGCGTCTTTTGAGCATAATAGGTGCCCATGCCGCCGTCAAAGACGAGCGGCTCTTTTTTCAGATGTTCCCGTATTGCCATGCGCTCCTGGCTCATGTCTGTTCAGCCTCCCTGCGTTATCCGAGTACGCGGCGTGCAATCTCAACAATGCTGCGCGCATCGCCCGCATAGTGATCCGCACCGATCTCCTTTGCATAGTCCTCCGTCAACACTGCGCCGCCGACGACCGTCTCGCACGGATGTCCCGCCTCGTGCAGGGCTTCGATGGTCTTTTTCATTGCCGTGACCGTCGTCGTCATCAATGCCGAAAGGCCGATGAGCCCGACCTTCTTTTCGATGGCGACCTCCACAACACGCGTGACAGGAACGTCACGCCCAAGGTCAATGATCTGATAGCCGTAATTCTCGAGGACGACCTTGACAATATTCTTGCCGATATCGTGAATGTCGCCCTCAACAGTCGCGAGGATGATCTTCCCCTTCGACACCCCCTCGCCCGCTTCGGCGAGGCGCACCTTGATGAGCTCAAGCCCCGCCGTCGCAGCATTTGCCGCATTGATGAGCTGTGGGAGGAAGATGATTTCCTTTTCGTAGCGGTCACCCACGATATCAAGCGCAGGGATGACCTTCTCCTGTATGATGTCCATTGGTGCCATCTCCGTGAGGAGTTTCCGCGTGATGCGCTCCGCATCGTCACTGAGCCCGCGTATGATGGCATCCATCAGCGGATCGACTGCGTCTGCGCTCTCCGCAGCGGCAGTCTGTACCATCCCTGCCGCCTCATCCCCCGTAATGCCGAGTTCCTTGCGGCGGCGCATCTCCGCCTGCTCGGGCGCAAAACGCTCGATGTAGGCGGCGCAGTCCACATCCTCCCCCGACACGGCGCGAAAGGACACGACGGCATCCATGACACCTTTCGTATTCGGATTGATGATCGGGAAATCCAAACCAACGTGCATCGCCTGTATGAGGAAATTCTCCGTCATATGTCCACGCGCGGGCAGACCAAACGAAATATTGCTCACACCGAGCGCGCAGTGAAGACCGAGCCGTTCGTGCACCTCGCGCACGGCACGCAGGGTCTCCATCGCCTGCGTCTGCTGCGCCGAGACCGTGAGCGTCAGACAGTCGATGATGATATCCTCTCGGTCAAGACCGTACTTTTCTGCCTCCGCGACAATGCGCTCGGCAATTGCAACGCGCTGTGCCGCCGTCTCGGGGAGTCCGCTCTCGTCCATCGCCAGTCCGAGGACTGCCGCCCCATAGTGCTTCGCGAGTGGGAAGATGGCATCCATGCGCTCACGCTCGCCGCTCACCGAGTTGATGATGACGCGCCCATTCGTGACACGCAGAGCAGCCTCAATCACCCGAGGATTCGCGGAGTCGATCTGCAACGGCAGGTCGACAACGCTTTGCACCGCTTTGACGACATACGGGATGACCTTCTCTTCATCCACGCCCTGCGCACCGACATTGATGTCAAGCACCTGCGCGCCCGCCTCCTGCTGGGAGATCGCAAGTTTTTTGATGTAGCCGTAGTCCTCCTCAAGGAGTGCCTGTTGCAGACGCTTCTTACCCGTCGGATTGATGCGCTCACCGATGACATTGAGCTTGCCGTACTCCGCGACGCGTCCCGGTGATGCAACACCCTTGCGTTTTTTTCGTGCGGGACGCTCCGACGCCCCCTCAGCGACCGCCGCTGTGAGTGCACGAATAAACTCGGGGGTTGTGCCGCAGCAGCCTCCCATGATGAGCGCACCGCGCTGTGCAAACGCCGCCATCTCACGACCGAAGTCCTCCGCCGTCATCTCATACGCACCCGTACGAGGGTCAGGAAGTCCCGCGTTCGGCTTGACGATAATCGGCAGATCCGTCCACTCCATCAGCTCGTCCACAATCGGCAGAAGCTCCACGGGACCGAGCGAACAGTTCACACCGAGCGCATCGACACCGAGCGCATCAAGCGTGACCGCAACGGATGGGACAGCAGCACCGAGAAAGGTGCGTCCATTCTGCTCGAACGTCATCGTCACCCAGATCGGCAGCTTCGTATGTTCCTTCGCCGCGAGCACCGCCGCCTTGACCTCATAGAGGTCAGTCAGCGTCTCGAAGATGACGAGATCCGCCCCCGCCTCCTCGCCCGCGACCACCATCTCACGAAAGAGCTCATACGCTGCCTCAAACGAGAGCGTTCCAAGCGGTTCGACCAACTCTCCAATGGGGCCGATGTCGAGTGCGACCCGTACGCCCGATACGCCCGAGTTCTCTGCCGCACGACGCGCTGTACGGACATTCTCTCCAATGACCTCGGCGACAGTCTTTCCCGTACCGACGAGCTTGTGCCCATTCGCACCGAAGGTATTACTGTAGATGACACGACTGCCCGCCGCGATGTAGTTCCGATGAATCTCCTCGATCACATCGGGGTGCACCAAGCCGAACAGCTCGGGGCGCTCCCCGGGGGCAAGCCCGCGCGCCTGCAGCTGCGTGCCCATGCCCCCATCCAATATAATGATGTCTTTCATGCCCATTCTCCTATATTTTCCGGTTCCAAAAACAAATTTAAGTTTTTGCCCCTTCCCTGCATCTGCGCCCCGCCTTGCGGAAGGGGCAGGTGCGGAACATGAGACAGTGCTCGCAGTCCGGCGGTCGGTGCGGCTGCGGCGTACGCGCAATCCCCATAATCGCCGTCACTGACTTGCGCGGCACCATGATCGTCGTTGGCGTCAGCGAGACACCGATGCGCCGCGTCATATCGAGCAGTGCAAAGAATTTCGGCTGCTCCGCAATTGGCAGATCACCGTAGCCGGGGCTGAAACGATCCGTCAAATAACGCCCCTCGGCCTCCACAGCGCGGCGCATATCACTCTCGAAGTTGTTGCAGATATTCTCAATCGCCGTACTCGCACACGCATCCATGATGACGGAGTCCGCCGCATTCACGACCTCATAGCGCATCATCAGACGCTCGACACCGGGGCCGAGGGTCGCACCAAAAAGCACAACCTCCTCACACGGCTCAAGCATCCGAGGGATGTCATTTCCTGCAAACGTCACGCCGAGCACAGCCCCATCTTCAAGAGGAGCGTGACGATACGTCAGGCGCGGCGTCGCCGCTGCCAGCACCTCATCCGTACAGCGACGAATCTGCGCCGCAATCTCTTCCGTCAGCTCCTGCCCACGAAAGCCGAGATACTTTAGGATCTCATTCATATTCGGCGTTGTAAAACGCGGTTCAAACATAGCCTCTCCTATATAGTATAGTACACAAGATTAAGAGATTATAGCACATTCCTCCTCTCCTCACAAATATACTTTTGTCATGTCATGATATGTGTGCTATAATACTGCCCTGTCTTTTTTCTTTTCAGGGGGGAAATCGAATGATAAAAGAAGCGATCAAAAAGGTCGTAGGCAAGGAGGATCTTACCTACGACGAAGCATATGCAGTCATGAACGAGATCATGTCGGGCGAGACCTCTGCGGTCGAGAACGCCGCCTACCTCGCCGCGCTCTCCACAAAGAGCAGCGGCATGGAGACGATTGACGAAATCTCGGGTTCGGCGGCGGCGATGCGTGAACATGCGGAGCGCGTTGAACACGATATGGAAGTCATCGATATCGTCGGCACGGGCGGCGACCACTCGGGCAGCATCAATGTGTCCACCACCGCATCATTCCTCGCTGCTGCGGCCGGACTCAAGGTCTGCAAGCACGGCAACCGCGCTGCCTCCTCGTGGAGTGGCACGGCAGACTGCCTTGAAGCACTCGGTGTGAACATCGACCAATCGCCCGCAAAGGTACGCGAAGAACTGGACACGGTCGGCATGGCATTTCTCTTTGCCCAGCGCTATCATCAGTCGATGAAACATGTCGGCGCAATCCGCCGTGAGCTCGGCATCCGCACAGTATTCAACATCTTGGGACCGCTTACGAATCCATCGCGCCCTGCCTATATGCTGCTCGGCGTCTACGGCGAGCATCTCATGCGCCCGCTTGCAAGGGTACTGCCGGGGCTCGGCGTAAAGCGCGCCCTCATCGTCCACGGTACGGACGGCATGGACGAGATCTCTGTCGGCGCACCGACTCTCGTACACGAAATATCGGATGGCTGGGAGCGCTCCTATGAGATCCGCCCTGAGGACTTCGGCATCACTCCTGCCTCAAAGGACGCGATCCGCGGCGGAAAGCCCGACGAGAACGCCGCCGTCACACGCGGCATCCTCAGCGGCGAGATCACAGACGCCCGCGCGGATGTCTGCCTGATGAACGCAGGTGTTGCCATCTACATCGGCGGCACAGCATCCTCGATTGCAGACGGCATTGCGGCAGCACGCCGAACGATTGCGGACGGCTCGGCACTCCGAAAGCTCGAAGATTTCATCCGCATCTCTCAATAAATGGAAGGAGTTTGCATCTATGCAGGCACTCGAACAACTCAGCAATTTTGTCTCCCGTTATATGGCATTCTTCGTCATTCTGATCGCGGGCATCTCGCTCTTTCAGCCGTGGACGTTCATCTGGACAGTGCCGTGGATCACAATCCTGCTCGGCATCGTCATGTTCGGCATGGGCATGACCCTGCGCTTTGCGGATTTCAAGCTCGTCCTGCAGCGTCCGCGCGACGTTCTCATCGGAACGGTCGCACAGTTTGGCATCATGCCGCTGCTCGCATGGGCACTGGCACATCTCTTCTCTCTCCCACCGGAGCTTGCAGCGGGCGTCATCCTCGTCGGCACCTGCCCCGGTGGAACCTCCTCCAACGTCATGACCTATCTCGCACGCGGTGATGTGGCGCTCTCCGTCTCGATGACGATGGCATCCACCATCCTCGCGCCGATCATGACGCCGCTCCTCACGCTCTGGCTGGCAGGTCAGTGGATTGACATCCCGGCAGAGAAGATGATGATCTCCATCGCACAGGTCGTCATTGCGCCGATCTTCCTCGGCATCCTCATCAACCATTTCTTCGAGCGCCCCGTGCAGAAGGCGGTCAAGATCCTGCCGCTCATCTCCGTCATCGCCATCGTCCTCATCGTCGGCGGCGTTGTCTCCGCAAATGCGGGACGTATCATCGAGACGGGCGCACTCATCATGGTTGTCGTCATGTGCCACAACCTCCTCGGCTATGCGCTCGGCTTCCTCGTCGCGAAGATGTTGCGTATGGACATGGCAAAGGTCAAGGCGGTTTCCATCGAGGTCGGTATGCAGAACTCGGGACTTGCGACCTCACTTGCGCTCCTGCACTTTGGTGCAGCAGCCGCAATCCCCGGCGCACTCTTCAGTGTTTGGCATAATATCTCAGGATCGCTCGCCGCGAACTACCTTGCAAGTCGCATGAAAAAAAACCTCTAATTTTAAAACTCCTCCAAAAACCTTTTAGGACTTTTGGAGGAGTTTTTTATTTGCGTTGAATTATGCTCCAAAGAAACATCCTCGCTTCCACTATATGGGACGTGACCGGTTGGCGCGCCTCACTGCGCATACTCAAAAGAGGTGAAGGAATGAAATTAAAGTCAAAAATGCTCCTGTGGATTGGAAGCCCGCTCATTGTCATTTTTATCGCGATGGCTGCATTCTCCTACTGGGAAGCGAGTACGATGATCGAGGAGGCCACGAAGCGCGAGATGCGCGCACTCTCGGAGTATCACGCCGAGGAAGTCAACCGCATGGTAGCAGGCCCTATGGGCATTCTCGAGGGCGTTGGACGCGTATGGGCAACGAATATCCCGACCGACGAGAGATTCCTCGAGGTCGCACAGGATTTCACACCACGTCCGGATGTAGACTCGATCTACATGGGCTTCCCAAAGGATACAAACCGTCCCTTCCTCTACAGTGAGGAGGGTGTAGTGCCGCTCGATCAGTTCGATGCGACGAGCCGTCCATGGTATCAGCGTGCCGAATCAAAGGAAGACGTACAAGTCAACGATGTGGACAACCTCAAATGGGCAATGATTGTGGGGCTGCCGCTCTCCCTCGTTGTCCTCAGTGCACTGCTCTACAAGATCGCACAGTCCACTGCAGCGCCGCTGGAGAATATAGCAGGTGCGGCGCAGGAGGTTGCAAAGGGCAATCTCGCCATTCAGCCGCCTCAGCGCGACCGTGACGATGAGATCGGACAGCTGCACAACTCCCTGCTCACAATGGTCAAAAACCTGCGCGAGCTGATTCAAAAGACTGCGCAGACCTCAGAGCATCTTGCTGCCGCATCCGAGCAGCTGACTGCCTCGGCAGATCAGTCGGCGCAGGGTGCACAGAGCGCGGCAGAGGCGATCGTCAAGATCACGGGCAGCACGATCGAGCAGAACGAGGTCGTCGATGAGTCCTTCAAGACGGTTGACGGCATCACACACGCCATCGCAGAAGGAGCACGTCGGCGAAGGCGTCAAGCAGGTCAATCAGGCGAGCGAACAGTTCGACCGCATTGCAGGCGTTGTCAGCGAGCTCACGGAGAAGGTCGATGCCATCCTGAAGAGCACGGAGGGAATCAAGGCAGGCAGCACGCGCATGATGAACTCGGTCGAGGCCGTCCAGAAGGTCTCGAACGCCGTCCACAGCGAGGCAGAAAACGTCTCTGCTGTCTCCGAGCAGCAGGCGGCATCCATGCAGGAGATCGCCGCATCCAGTCAGACACTCGTGCAGCTTGCGCAGGATCTGCAGAGAATTGTCGGAGGCTTCAAGCTCTAAAAAACAGAATATATAACTTTGGGGAGACCGTCGTTTGGTCTCCCCTTTTCTGTCGAAACTCGTATAATTGCATACGAAAGGGGCAGCCCCGTTTGGGGGCTGCCCCTTCTCTGTGGCGATTTCCCGCAGGAAATCGTTTAGTGATTGAACATATTGCGCAGTGCCTGCTTGTTGACCTCACGGTTCAACTGCGCAAGATGCTGCGTGAGCTTGATGCTCTTCGGGCAGACTCGCTCGCAGTTCTGGCTGTTGCCGCAGCTCGTGATGCCGCCCTTCTCCATCAGCGCATTGAGGCGCTTCGGTGCATCGAACTTTCCGAGCGGATGGAGGTTGAAGAGAAGTGTCTGTGCCGTCGGTGCAGGTCCGATGAAGTCTGACTGCGGACCGACGTTCGGGCATGCCTCGAGGCAGCAGCCGCAGGTCATGCAGTGCGACAGCTCGTAGCAGGTCTCTGCCGTGTACGGGTTCTGAATCGGGGCATCCTTGTTGTCCCATGTGCCGTCGACCTCGACCCAGCCATGGATGCGCTTGAGGCTCTCGAACATGACCGAGCGGTCGATGAGAAGGTCACGGATGACGGGGAACGTGCGCGCCGGCTGTACGCGAATCGGCTGCGTGAGGTTGTCGATCAGGGCGCAGCACGCCTGCTGTGCACGGCCGTTGATGACCATCATGCACGCGCCGCAGACCTTCTCGAGGCAGTTGCACTCCCAGACCGGAGGCGGAACGCGCTTGCCATCCACCGTCACGGGGTTCTTCTGAATCTCCATGAGGGACGCAACGACGTTGAGACCGGGACGATAGTCGACTTCGAACTCCTGCGTATAGGGGTTCTCGTTCGGTCCATCCTGACGCTCGATGATAAAACGAACTTTTTTCTGTTCTGCCATGACTTCTATCCTCCCTTACTCCTTCTTGGCAACGGCGTAGTTACGCGCACGCGCCTTGATGAGTGAATGCTCGAATTCCATGTAGCTGACAACTGGCTCCTCGGTCTTCGGATCGTAGTCCACGATGGAGGTCTTCATGAAGCGCTCATCGTCACGGCCGTAGAACATGAGCTCACCGTCCGCGTCCGTCATGCGCTCGCCCTTGTCGTCGAGCAGGATCTTCGCATGTGCGCCGCGGCTCTCATCGCGGCAGCGCGCCGCCTTCGTAACAGCCATCGCATAGAGGATCATGTTGCGCAGCTGACGCACGAACATGGCTTCCTGATTTGCCCATGTGCCGTGGTCGGTGACGCCGATGTCATCCCAGCGCTTCAGGATGCCCTTGAGCTTTTCAAGGCAGATATCGAGACCCTTGTTGTCGCGCTCGATGGAGACGTAGTCGTACATGATCTCGCCCATCTCCTGATGGAGCTTGTGCGCGTTCTCAGAGCCCGTCATATTGCGGATCTTGTCGAACTCCGCAACACATTCCTTACGCGCTGCCTCGAGCTCTTCCTCGGTGAGTGCCGCGCCAAGCTCGCCGCTGCGCGCCCAGCGGAGCGACTCAGGCCCTGCGACATAGCCGGAGTAACTTGCCGAGAGGAGAGAGTTCGCGCCAAGGCGATTCGCGCCGTGGTATTGATGATCGCACTCGCCCGCCGCCATGAGGCCGGGGATGTTCGTGTGGTGGTTACGGTCGACCCAGATGCCGCCCATCGAGTAGTGCACGGACGGGAAGATCTCCATCGGCACCTTGCGCGGATCCTGACCGACGAACTCGGAGTACATTTCGAGGATGCCGCCAAGCTTGTGCTCGAGATAGTCCGCCGGGATGTGCGAGAGGTCGAGGTAGACGCGGCGTTCGTTGTTGACGCCGAGCCCCATGTGGACGCAGACCTTGAAGATCGCACGCGAGGCAACGTCACGCGGAACGAGGTTGCCGTATGCGGGGTACATCTCCTCGAGGAAGTACCAAGGCTTACCGTCCTTGTACGTCCAGACGCGTCCGCCCTCGCCGCGGCATGCTTCGGACATAAGACGGTTCTTATCCGAACCCGGGATTGCCGTCGGATGAATCTGGATGAACTCAGGGTTGCCGATGTGCGCGCCCTGCTGATATGCAGAGGAGACAGCCGATCCGTTGCAGATCGTGGACGCCGTGCAGCGACCAAAGACCTGTCCAGGGCCGCCCGTAGCGAGGATGACGACATCCGCGGGGAACGCCTTGATCTCGTTCGAGTTCATATTCTGTGCGACAAGTCCACGTACAATGCCGTCCTTGTTCTTGATTGCGCGGATGTATTCCCAGAACTCGTACTTCGTGACCTTGCCCTTGACCTCCCAGCGGCGCACCTGCTCATCAAGCGCGTAGAGAAGCTGCTGGCCGGTCGTAGAGCCTGCAAAGACCGTGCGCTTATTCTTCTGGCCACCGAAGTTACGGAGGTCGAGTACACCCTCCGGCGTGCGGTTGAACGGAACGCCCATGCGGTCAAACATCTTGACCAGACGCGGTGCCGCCTCAACCATGCCCTTGACCGCGAGCTGATCGGCGAGGAAGTCGCCGCCGTAGACCGTATCGTCAAAGTGCTCATAGACACTGTCATGTTCGCCCTTTGTATCCATGCAGGCGTTCATGCCGCCCTGTGCGCAGAGCGAGTGAGAGCGCTTCACCGGGCAGTAGGAAAAGAGGTCGACCTTGCCGCCGCCCTCGCAGATCTTCAGCGCAGCGAGAAGCCCCGCCAGACCGCCGCCGATGATCGCAATGTTATTTTCTGGTACTTTAGCCATTCTTACTCTCCTTTGCTGCGCTTCTTACATGAAATAGCTGCCCATGAAGGCGAGCGTAACAAGACTCATCAGCGTGCAGAGACCCATCGACAGCGCGTTGATCACGGACTGTGCGCGCGGGCCCTTTGCGATGCCCCACGTCATGCAGAACGTCGAGATGCCGTTGCAGAAATGGAAGATCGCTGCAAGCATACCGAGTGTATAGAGCACCGTATGGAGGATTGCATAATCGCCGGACACAAAGTAGGTGTAGAGCAGGTCATAGTTGATATGTGTTCCCATGACGCCCTTCTCCCAGACACGCATATAGCCGACGTGCCAGATGAGAAACGGGATGAGCAGCCATGCCGTATAGCGCTGAACGGCAAACTGCCAGTTGCGGACGTAGCCATAATTGCTGGGGTTGTTCTTCGCCTGCGCCGCAATATAGATGCCATAGATCGCATGGAAGAGAATCGGCACGGCGATAGCAAAGATCTCAAGTCCGTAGAATACGGGACGCGGAATGAGATCCATCATGGCCAGCGCATCATTGAACGCCTTCGCACCGTTGAGTACGGTCGAGTTCGTAAAGACGTGCTCGAAGAGGAACACGCCGATAATGACGAGTCCGACCAATGAATGCAGCCGCCGCATGTAAAAGGTTGTGTGGAACATTTCATACCTCCTGAAATATGTAGACCTTTGGAGTCGCTGCCCGACCCCGCGGCCGGAGCAGCGCCCCCGAATGATTTGTCATGCGCCAAACCATCGGCATGAACACTCTGATGAGGATGTGTGATTAGAGTTTGCGATAGGGCTTCTGCCCCATCTCGTAGAAGTTGTTGCCCTCGGAGTCAATCACGACGATGCAGGGGAAATCCTCCACCGTCAGCTTTGCAACCGCCTCGGGACCAAGCTCGGGGTAGCCCACCACTTCATACTTCTTCACGGATTTCGCAATGAGTGCCGCAGCGCCGCCGACAGCAGCGAAGTAGGTGACGCCGTTCTTCTTCATTGACTCCACGACCGCAGTCGAGCGCGAGCCCTTGCCCACCATGCCCTTGATGCCCTGCTCAAGCATCGTCGGCGTGTAGGCATCCATGCGGCCGGAGGTCGTCGGACCCGCCGAGCCGATCGGATCGCCCGGCTTCGCCGGCGTCGGTCCGAGGTAGTAGACAATCTGATCGTGCCAGTCGACCGGCAGCGGTTCTCCCTTTGCAAGTGCCTCTGTCATCGCCTTATGTGCCGCGTCGCGTGCGCTGATGATCGTGCCCGTAATGAGAACGCTGTCGCCCGCCTTGAGCTTGCGCGACATTTCCTCCGTGAACGGGGTCGTAATACGGATGCTTTCCGCCATGAGTATTCCTCCCTAGATAATACACAGAAAAATTTGTTACAGGACGCGGTGCGCATGCCGAAGTGCATGGCAGCAAATCGTCACCGCAACGGGGAGGCCCGCAATGTGCGTTGCGCCCCACTCTACGTTCACGGCAAGCGCAGTTGTCGTACCGCCCAGCTGGGGGCCGATGCCCGTCTTGTTGATCATCTCGAGGAGCTCACCCTCGAGCTTGGCATACTCCGGCATCGGATGGCGCTGATCGATCGAGCGCGTGAGCGCCTTCTTCGAGAGGAGTGCCGCCTGATCCATCGTTCCTCCGATGCCGACACCGACCACCTCGGGCGGGCACGGATTCGGGCCTGCATGCTGAATGATCTCCATGACCGCCTTCTTCACGCCCTCGACCCCGTCCGCAGGAACGAGCATCTTGACGCCGGACTTATTTTCCGAACCAAAGCCCTTCGGCGCAATCGTGATGCTCAGCTTATCGCCGGCAACGACCTTCGTATAGATGACGCCCGGCGTGTTGTTCTGCGTGTTCTTGCGGTTGAAGAGCGGCTCTGCAACGACCGACTTACGCAGATAGCCCTCCGTATACCCCTTCGCGATGCCCTCGTTGATCGCATCCTCGAGGAGACCGTCCGTGATGTGCAGATCCTGCCCGATCTCCACAAACACGATGGTCATGCCCGTATCCTGGCAGTAGGGACGATCTTCCTCGCGTGCGATCTCAGCATTGCGAATGATCTGATCCAATACGACTCTTCCTACGGGTGACTCCTCCGTCTCTCGCCCCTTTTTGAGTCCCTCGTAGACATCATTCGGGAGATAGTACGCCGCTTCTTTGCACATCTCGGCGACGTTCTCCGTGATTGCTTTTGCGCTTAGCTCTCGCAAAATAATCCCTCCTATAAATATAACTTATACACAGGTTGATTAGACTATATCATATTTTTTTCTTGCTTTCAAGTCTTTCAAATTTGGCGTAAAGCCTTGAAAAAAGTGAATCTCATTCAATTTCGGGAAGACGAAAACAAATTAGAATAATATCGTTTTTTTATTATCTATCTTATTGTTTTATATTTCAATCGAATCTTTTCGCTGTAATCAATAAATTTTTTATAGCGTTTTTGTTATTATGTATATAAAATCCATATCATAAGATATGGATTTTATATGATAAATTTTTTTGAAAATTTTTTATATAGAAAGACCCTTGAATTTGCGGGGTTTCGTACATTTTTTCACAATTAAATGCGAATGAGATTCACCTGTGGATCTTCTCCCGCATTCAGCTCCACAAGCATGAACGATCCGCGTTGCTCATCACGCGGTCGTGCAATGCTGCCGGGGTTGAGCACGGTCACGTCCCCATGCTCCACAAGTGCAATATGCGTATGTCCATAGACTGCAATATCCGCGCCCGCCGTACGCGCCGCCTCGGCGAGCATCTCTGTGTCAAAGCGTACGTTAAAGAGATGTCCGTGCGTTAGGAAGATGCGGTGTCCCGCCACCTCGACCACCGTTTCATCATAGACACCATCCACGAAAAGATCACAGTTGCCAAGCACACGCACAACGCGTCTGCCCGAAAGGAGCTCCAAATCATCCGCATCGGGTGCAAAATCCCCCGCGTGCAGCCACAGTTCCGCCTCCGCCGCGCCAGGTACGGCAAGCATATCATTGAACACACGGACATCTCCGTGACTGTCACTGACGATTCCGATTCTCACACGACACCTCTTTCCATCAGCAATTGTTTCATCATGTCGAGTGCCGCACCGCGATGACTGATCTCATGTTTCTCCTCGCGCGAGAGCTCTGCCATCGAACGTCCGTCTGCACGGTAGAAATGCGGATCATAGCCAAAACCACCCGTCCCGCGCGCCTCAGGGCGGATGAATCCCGTACACGTCCCCTCTGCACCGAGCTCCCGCCCATCCTCAAACACAAGCACAAGCGCACAGTGATAGGCAGCGGCGGCATTCTCCGTGCCGCTCGCCCGAATGTCCGCAATCAGCTTTGCATTGTTCGCCGCGTCGTCGCCATGCACGCCCGCATAGCGCGCAGAGAAAACACCCGGTGCACCGTCCAGCACCTCCACCGAGAGTCCCGAGTCATCGGCAAGCGCAGCAAGCCCCGTCCGCTCCCGGTAGTAATGAGCCTTAATCCGTGCGTTTTCCAGAAAAGTCGCTCCATCCTCAACCGGTTCTTCGATCTCCCCCACATTCGGCAAAACTTCACGGATGCGCGAGAGCGGCACGAGACGCACAGGCAAACCTTCGAATGCCTTCTCCATCTCACGCACCTTGCCCTCATTTGATGTGGCAATCAGTATGATCTTTTCTCCCATATTATCCCTCCCGCCCCGGCAGCCATGAGAGCGTCGCGCCGAGTGCTTCTTTCTGATACTCAATCAACGTGCGTATGCCGCGTTCGCCGAGATCAAGGAGGACATTCATCTCTGCACGGGTGAATGCGCGCCCCTCTCCCGTTCCCTGCACTTCGACAAACGAACCCGCGCCCGTCATGACAAGGTTCATGTCGACCATCGCGGTCGAATCCTCCTCATAGCAGATGTCGAGCAGCGGCGTGTTCTCCGCATTGATACCGACGCTGACCGCCGCTACATAGTCGCGCACAGGAAAGATCCCCCGCTTCGTGTAGAAGGTCGCACACGCCTCCACGAGCGCGACGAACGCCCCCGTAATCGATGCGGTGCGCGTCCCCCCATCGGCCTGCAATACATCGCAGTCAATGTGAATCGTGCGCTCCCCGAGTGCCTTCGTGTCAACAACGGCGCGCAGAGCACGTCCGATGAGTCGCTGAATCTCCTGCGTGCGTCCTGTCTGATGCCCGCGCATCGCCTCACGTGCCGTGCGCTCCGTCCCCGCGCCGGGCAGCATGGAATACTCTGCTGTCACCCATCCCGTCCCTGAGCCTTTCAGAAAAAACGGCACACGCTCCTCCACGGTCGCGGCGCACACAACGCGGGTGTGTCCCGTCTCGATGAGCGCAGAGCCTGCGGGGTAACGCTGATAGCCGCGCTCAATCCGCACAGGGCGCAGCTGATCGGCACGCCTCAGATCTCTTCTTGGCATGAATGTTTTTCTCCTTTGTGGAATTCCATAATGCAAAGCCTCCCCCGTCGAAACGGGGGAGGGGGACCATGCGCAGCATGGTGGAAGGGGCGCCATGAACTTACGTCCGATTACTTTCCTGATACTGCCGGTAGTTCTTGATGATACAGATCGGCGTTTTCTGCGAGGCGTTGCCGAACGGATTGTCGAGCAGCAGCTGTGCCGCAAGCGCGCCATTCACACCGTCCGATACACCAACCACGCGAGAGCGCTTGAGGTCGTTCACATCTGCGATCATCCCGCCGAACGCCCCCACACGGTCACGAATGCGTGTGGCGACCTGCTCCGGCTCGGCAGGGCCGTAGACAATCACCTTGTCAAAAGGCGGCATTGTGCCCGTCACGTCGTCGATGAGTGCCGCCTCCTTACCGCCCCACTGATAGAACAGTCCCTTTTTGCCGACGAGTTTCCCGAGGAATCCTGCGAAAAGTGCCGCTGTAACGCGCCACTTCCCCTCCACCTCCATGAGTGACTGCATCCCATGCGGCGTTGCAAGACTGCCATAGTCCGGGATAAAGCGGCACAGAAATTTTGCCATGCCGGAAATATGAAGCTCCTCGGGGCGGACAAAACGCCCCTGCGTCACCGCAACTACACTCTCCGCACAGCAGACGAGATCATCCGCCGTTACCTGCGCACCGGCGTAGTATTCGATGGCATCCACGATGTCGTCCGCATCCGTCAGGATGCGTGTCGGAACGGGGAGAATATTCAGCTCAGCCATTCTTCCTGCCCCCTTCCTGCACGAGTGCAACCCCCGCAAGTGCGGCGATCTCCGCCCCCGTAATTTTCAAAATCAGCTTGGAATAATGTGCCGGGATGCGCCCTGTCTCCTGATAGATGAAATCCATGCGGAAATCCGGCATATGGGCAATCGCCTCTTCGAGCGTATTCCCCTTGCGTCCCTCGATGGAAAGTTTGAGCACCAGATTGATCTGCTCGCCCTTTTGAATGACCATCGCCTCGAAATAGTCGTCCTCGCGCGGCGCACCCGCCAGCTCGACCTTACCGCGCACCAATGCGCCGTCGTACTGCTCATAGGGCAGCTGCACGCGCAGGATCGCATCCATGATGACACCGCATTGTGGCCCCTCATTCTTCACGGACATCGTCGCACCGATCACGAGTCTCTCAGGCGTATGTTCGACCACGGAAAACGGTGTCATCTCCTCCTTTTTCGGCACGATCTTCTCCGTTCCAAAATAGGCAAAAAACGCCTTTTTCCCGAGTTCAAAAAAAACCAGCAGGGCGAACAGCCAATATAACCGTTCTATCAATTCAAAATCCAATGTCCCGTCCCTCTTTCTCCGCGATCATCGCCGCCTCGAGCGGCTCATAGAACTCCTTCGGCAGACGCGTAATGCGCCCCGTCTCGCGCACGGTGAACACGTTTTCCGAAAAGCCCGTCACGAGCACTGTGCCCGCCGCATTCAGGATGCGGTAGGAGAATGCCATCTTTGCCTTGGTCAGTGCCGTTGCCGTCGTCTCGATGACGAGATCATCGTCAAAATGCCCCGGCGCGTGAAACTGTGCACCGACCTTTGTAATCGGAAAGACATAGCCCGCCTCCATCAGCGCGCCGAGCGTGATTCCAATGCGGCGCAGATAATCGACGCGCCCGATCTCGAACCAACGGATGTAATTCGCGTGATGCACGACCTCCATTGCATCCGTATCGTAGAAATTCACCCGATGTGCAGTACAAATCGGCATGAATGCTCCCTTCCTTCAATCTTCAAACAATCTCCTCCATGCGGGCGGCTCGCGCGAGATAGCTCTCAATGCGCGCCAATGGCTCCGCCCCTGCGACCGGTCTGCCAGATTCAAAGAAACGGCATGATGCCATCTGCGTTCCTGCGGGCATCGTGCACAGCCCCGTTCTGCGTGCCAGCTCCTCGACCGTTCCCTCGTTGCCGTCCACAAAGCCGACGACCTTGGGCAGGAGGCGGCGCAACGTGTCCTTGAAGTAGTTAAAATGCGTGCAACCGAGTACGACCGCGGAATAGTGGACGAGATCGTACGGGGCAAGCGCATTCCATAGATATTCCTCGACGCGTGGGGAGACAAACTCCCTGCGCTCAGCAAATTCAACAAGGCGGGGCAGCGCGAGCAGATCGACAAGGTGATGCGTGTCATGCGCCGAGACGAGACGGCGCAGCTTTTCTCCATTGATTGTGATCGGCGTCGCCGTCACGAGCACGCGGCGCTCGCCGTCCTGTGCCAGCGCCTTTTTCACGGCAGGCTCCATGCCGATGATTGGCACCTCGTAGAGCCGACGCATCTCATCCACCGCAACTGAAGTCGCCGTATTGCAGGCGACAACGACGGCATCTGCTCTCTGCTTTTCGATGAGGAAACGGAATGCCTCACGCACATAGCCGCGCACGGCAGGCACGGACTTCGTGCCATACGGCACATGGTCGCGGTCAGCAAAGAACAGGAATTCCTCCGACGGGAGTACCCGCCGCGCGTGACTGAGTACGGTCAGTCCGCCAATTCCTGAGTCAAACAGAGCAATGCGCATAAGCCAATCTCCTCTTCTGCGCCGAATCATTCCCACCTATTATAGCAACTTCTTCCATCTTTGACAAATTCCTTCGATAACTGTTATAATCACTTCATTGAAATTTTATAATATTTTATTATTTTTAGGGAAGTATTTGCAGATGAAACGTCGTCTCAGAAAACAGGAATACATCTTCGTTGCGTCCATGCTCTTCGGACTTGTCTTTGGTGCGGGCAATCTCATCTTCCCTGCCTCGATGGGACAACAGGCGGGCGCAGCGATGCTGCCCGCGCTCATTGGCTTCTGCATCACGGGCGTCGGGTTGCCCCTCCTCGGCATTGCGGCAATCAGCATCACGGCAAGTGAGAGCCTCTTTGACATCGGCAGGAAGGTCGGCGTCCGCTTCGCCTATGCCTTCACCTGCGCGCTCTATCTCTGCATCGGCCCCCTATTTGCAATCCCGCGCACCGCAACGGTATCGTTTCAGGTCGGCGCCGCGCCGTTTGTTTCCCACGATGTGCAGACGCTCGGGCTATTTGTCTTTACCCTTATCTTCTTCGCTGTCGTCCTCTACTTTTCCCTGCGCCCCTCTGGCATCCTCATCTGGGTGGGCAAGGTACTGAACCCACTCTTTCTCCTCTTCCTCGGCATTCTGATTGTAACGGCGGTCATTTCGCCAATGGGCACGGTCTGGGATGCGGAGCCGACCAGCACGTACAGTGAACACGCCTTCTTCACAGGCCTCCTCGAGGGTTACAACACGATGGATGTACTCGCCGCACTTGCGTTCGGGAATATTCTCGTCAATGCGATCAAGCGGCTCAGCCTGTCGGAGCCAAAGGATCTCTCGTACGCCACGATTGTCTCGGGCACATTCAGCACGGCGCTCATGGCACTCATCTACCTTGCACTCACGTATGTCGGCGCACAGAGCCGCACCGTCTACGGGCTGGACGCAAACGGCGGCGACGTGCTCGCTCATATCGCCGCGCATTACTTCGGTGCATTCGGTGGCATCCTGCTCGGCATCACAGTCACCTGCGCCTGCCTCAAGACTGCGATTGGACTTGTCACGGCATGCAGTACGACGTTCGCCGAGCTCTTCCCACGCGCCCTCTCCTATCCGAAGTACAGTGTGCTCTTTGCACTCTTCTCCTTTGCGATCTCAAACGTCGGACTGAGCAAGATCATCACATACTCCCTGCCCGTGCTCTATTTCCTCTATCCCATCGCCATCGTCCTGATTGCGCTCTGCATGATCGAGGGACTCGTCGGCTGTCATCGCCCGCTCTACGTCTGCACGATGATCGGCACATGCGCGGCGGCATCGTTCGACTTCCTGCGCGCACTGCCAAGTGGACTGCAAGAGGCACTGCCTATGATGGATTTTCTCCGTACACTCGGTGACGCTCTCCCCCTCGCGCATATTGGCACGGGCTGGGTCGTTCCATCATGCATTGGACTCCTGGTCGGCACGGCTGTGCTCCTACTGCAAAAAAATCATACCACGCACACACACGGCTCGTTATAATCAGCAAGCAAGCCATCATGTGTAATAAAAAGCATATTTTCACATTTTGCCTGACAGATGAGCAGCCGATCAAACGGATCCTTGTGCGGCTTTACATAGTCGGGACGCACGAGTGTACGCAATGTGAAAATATGCTTTTCGTGTATAGCAAGCTGCCTGAGCCTTGCTTCCTCACAGTATTTACGAACGACTTCGGCATTCACCGTCATTTGCAGGGGATGCAGAAGATGTTTCAGCTCAACCTCCCAAAGTGATATCATGCTGTAGTATATGTCATTTTCATCCTGTTCGATGATCTCCCGTGCCTTCTGCGGCAATTTTGGATCGTCCGTCAGTGCCCACAAGAGCATATGCGTATCCAGTAAAATCTTCATCTGCCATCCTCGAACATATCCATAACATCTTCATCCCAGCGCTGAAAATCCGCTGGAACCGCAAATGCGCCCTTTGCCGCACCAATCCGCTTCTTGTTCGGCATTTTGCGAATCAGCGTCATCTGAACAACAGGGGTACCACTGCGTGCAATGCACACCATATCCTCCTCGCCGCTTTCCAACGCTTTGACAAGCTTCGACAGATAGGTTTTGGCTTCGAGCATATTGACCTGACGCATGGAGATCACCTCTTTCTGACTAATTTAGCTAACTCTATAATACTACACCGAAGAAAATTTTTCAATCCCGTATATCTTTGCGCACGTGTTTCAGCCCCATACAGAATGACTTGACAGCATTCCACCGTTTTTGATAGAATAAGCACGCTGACACGGAGAGGTGTCCGAGTGGTTTAAGGAGCCGGTCTTGAAAACCGGTGATGCGGCAACGCACCGTGGGTTCGAATCCCACCCTCTCCGCCATAATTTGGATTCAAAAAAGGATTGCTGTATCAAGTCTTTTGACTCGTGCAGCAATCCCTTTTTCTTTGTTCAGTGCTTACTTACTTGCGCCGAACCACTTCTGGTAGATCTTGTCGTATTCGCCGTTGTCATGCAGCTTCTTGAGCGCCTCGTTGACCTTCTTCTGAAGCTCGGCATTGTCCTTCGCCATCGCGATGCCATAGTCCTCAGCCGAAAGCTTGTCCTCGAGCGACTTCACGCCGACGGCCTGCGTCTGCTTGATGTAGTAGTCGTTGACGGGACGGTCGTTGACAACGGCGTCAACACCGCGTGCCTTCAGCTCCATGAAGCAGTCTGCAGGCGTGTTCAGCTCGGTGACGGTGACGCCCTCCATCTCCTTTACCATGTTTGCGCTGGTCGTACCGATCTGGACGGCAACCTTGTGCCCCTTGAGATCCTGGAAGGACTTGATTGCCTCCTCGTCGCTGCGCACAACCATCGTGAGCCCCGACTGATAGTACGGGTCGGAGAAATTCACCTTCTGCTTGCGCTCATCATTGATCGTCATGCCGCTGATGATGACATCAATGTTCTTCGCCTGAAGCGCAGGGATCAGACCATCAAAGCCGATGTTCTGGATCTCTGCCTCGCTGCCCATCTCCTTTGCGACCGCACGGATGAGATCCATGTCGAAGCCCTGATACTCCTTCTGTCCCTCATCCTGGAACTCAAACGGAGCAAAGTCAATCGCCGAGCCGACACGGAGCACCTTGGACTCCTGTTTTGCCTGATCGCCGCCGCCGCAGCCAACAAGTGCAAGGCTCACAAGAGCGCCGGTCAGGACGAGTGCCAATTTCTTCAGTTTCATAGGAAAGCCTCCTCAAATGAGATAAAATCAAAGGAGGGACGCTGCACCAAATGCAGCAATCCCTCCCTAGAAGGAGGCGGAGCCTCCTCAAAAATCCTTAGAAACGTGCTGCGCGCTTCGAGTTGAAGCAGTCGCGGCAGTAAACCGGACGATCCGTCTTCGGCTCGAACGGAACTTCCGTATCCTTGCCGCACTCGGCGCAGACCACATGGAACATCTGACGCTCGCCGCTGCTGTGCTCATCACGACCGCGACGACGCTTGTCACGGCAGTCACGGCAGCGTGCCGGCTCGTTCTCAAAGCCCTTCTCTGCGTAGAACTCCTGCTCACCGGCGGTGAATACGAAGTTGCTGCCGCATTCCTTGCATACGAGTGTCTTGTCTTCAAATGCCATTCTTCCACAATCTCCCTTGAAAAAAATAGTTAGTCTCTCCATTCGCCGAACTGGGAAAGCGTTCACTGAGATTATGGTACGAGCAAGGATTGTTTACATAAACAATCCTTCACTCGTTCATTGAACGACTATCAGGTCTTGAGGAACGGATTTCAACGCTCTGTATTATACAGATGTTTTTCATAAAGTGCAAGCATTTTTTCTATGCTCCACAATATTGGTCAAAACAGACTCTCCTGAACGTCCAGCCAGCTCACCTGCACCGCATCGTGCACACGGTCGCCCATCTCTGCGTGCCCAATGAGAAAGGGAGATGCAGGATCGTGGCGGCGGCGGTTCCTCTGTACGCGCGTAAAATGCGTATTGGCGTAGCAGTAGCGGCAGAGGTGCGGACAGCTGTCATATGCGCCGATGTCCGCACCGAGGTAGCAGTCGCACTCCTTGCGCTGGCGCACATAGTGCGGGAAGTTCAGCCGTCGCCCAAGCGCCTGCTCGTAGATGCGAGGTGTCATGCAGCCGCCCACGTCTGCGCCGAACTGCGCCAGTTCTGCCCTGCCTCCGCCGCAGGGATAGACAATCATGCCGTACGCGCGTGCCGTCTCGACGATGTATGCGCCGAGTTCCATGCACTCCGCATGCGTCACCTCACGTGACTCGGGGAAGTTGCGCCGCGTCTTCGCGTAGCGCATGAGGAAGCTGATGACGACCATCTCCGTCGCCCCGCTCAATTCTTCTGCCATTGCAGCAAACATTCTTTTGTGAAAATCAATCGTATGGCACTCGTCAATCAGGATCGGATCGTACCGCCAGCCAACGGCACATACACCGACAATGTCGGAGAGCTGACGGAAGGCACGTGCAACATCCTGCCATGCGGGCACATGCGGCTCGATCTCCCTGCCGTAGGGTGTGATCGTGACGTACCAGAACTGACCGTAAGGTGCGAGGAGATCCATATGCGGCAGCATCGGCGCGGGATTCTTCGTACAGAAGGCGATGAGATCGACGACGGCGGGGTCGAGGCGGTAGCGCGTCACCTGCGCAGGGTCGTAAGGATTGCGCACGCAGACCTCGCCCGCGCGCAGGCGATTCACAAACCACGGCGCATAGAACGCGGGAATATCCGTGCGCATGCCCGTATGCAGTATCATCGTCACACCCCCTTTCTCACAGAATAGCACAAACGCACGCAAAAATAAATCCCCGACCGCCGCAACGGTCGGGGATTTATCGTCATATTCGCTCAGAGATAGCGAATCACAACGTAGATGTTAGAGACGATGATGGTGAAGATCATGACGGGGAACGCGACCTTCATAAAGCCGAGGAAGGAGATCGGGCGACCGCGCTGCGCCGACATGGAGGCAACGACGACGTTCGCGCTCGCGCCGATGAGCGTACCGTTTCCGCCGAGGCACGCACCGAGCGCGAGCGACCACCAGAGCGGATCGAGGTTCGTGAGCCCCATCTGTCCCATGTCCTGAATGAGCGGGATGAGCGTTGCAACAAACGGGATGTTGTCAATGAATGCCGATGCAATCGCGCTCATCCAAAGGATGAGGATTGCAGTCGCCTCGACATCGCCGCCCGTCGCATGAATGGCCTCGGCGGCGAGCATACGGATGACGCCTGTCTCGACGAGGGCGCCGACGAGGATGAAGAGTCCGCCAAAGAAGAAGATTGCCGGCCACTCGATCTTCGAGAGCACCTTGACAATCTTCTCCTCGTCCTCCGTCGCCGTGATCAGCAGGAGAAGCCCTGCGCCCGAGAGCGCAACGGTTGCGGACTCAAGCCCGAGGCTGCCGTGCAGGACAAAGAAGGTAATCGTGAGGAAGATGACCGCGAGGCACTTCTTCAGCAGCGCATGATCTGTGATCTGCGCATCAGCAGGCAGACGCATGATCTTATCCTGCAGCTCCGGCTGCGTGTGCAGTCCCTTGTGATAGATGCCGATAAGTATGAATTGCACCAAGATAAAGATAATTATCGAGATGAGGGTCAGATTTTCCACAAACGCCATGAAGTCGAGTCCGACGGCGCTACCGATCATGATGTTCGGCGGGTCACCGATGAGGGTCGCCGTACCGCCGATATTCGAAGCCAGTATCTGCGAGATGAGGTACGGCATGACATCGACCTTGAGCTGCGAGGTGATGCTGAAGGTAATGGGCACGGTCAGCAGAACCGTTGTGACGTTGTCGAGGAGAGCCGAGCAGACCATTGTGATCGTCGAGAGGACGACGAGGAGCGCAATCGGCCGAGCCTTTACCTTCTGCGCCGCCCAGATGGCGAGGAAGTTAAACAGCCCTGTCTCGCTCGTGATGTTCACAATAATCATCATGCCCATGAGCAGCCCGAGCGTGTTGAAGTCAATATGGTGGACTGCGGTCTCCTGATCGATGATGCCAAAGAGTATCATGAGCATTGCGCCGAACAGTCCGACGATGGTGCGATGCACCTTTTCGGAGATGATGAGCGCGTATGCGACGACGAAGATGACAATCGCCACAATCGTTGCATTTTCCATCATTACACATCCTTCTTCTCATTACGAGAAATCCATCACGTCGCCGTGATGATTACCTGCCGGCCCTTGTGCTGAATCTTGAGTCTGTACTGCTGCACGCCTTCCTGCGCGAGCGAGAGCTTCAGCTCCAAGAGCGCAAGGCCGAGTTCGTCAACCTGCGCAGAGGTCAGCCCCGCGCGGGCAAGATCAGCAGGAGGTTCCTGCGCCGCTTCCACGCGGGCGCGTTCCTCTGCCTGCCGCTCCTTTCTCAGCAAGACCTCGGAGAGCGTTTCCTCCTCCTCAAAGCCCTGCATCATGTCTTTGTCGGATCTGTTCTTCGGTATCTTTGCCACGGCAAACCTCCTTATGCTGCCGCTTGTGCGGCGTATACGCACGCCCTCGAAAAAGGACTTACTTCACCTTGCTCCATGAGTCCTTCAGACCGACGATGCGATTGAACACTATATGATCCGGCGTGGTGTCCGGGTCAACGACGAAATAGCCGACGCGCAGGAACTGGTAGTGCGCCCCCGCCGCCGTGAGATGGAGGCTTGGCTCCACCTTTGCGTCCGTCAGAATCTCAAGCGAACGCGGATTGAGCGCATCGATGAAATTCTCCGGCTCCTCCTCGCCCTCGGGGATATCGCGCAGGAGACTCTCGTAGAGCCTGACCTCCACCGTGAGTGCATGCTCCGCCGCAACCCACTGGATCGTACCCTTCACCTTGCGGTTCGCCGCAGCACCGCCGCTCCGCGTCTCGGGGTCATATGTACAGCGCAGCTCTGTGATCTCTCCCGCAGCATTCTTTATAACTTCCTCACATTTGATGATGTAGGCATGTTTGAGACGCACCTCGCCGCCCGGCTTCAGACGGAAGAACTTCTTCGGTGCATCCTCCATGAAGTCCTCGCGGTCGATATAGAGCTCACGGGCGAACGGCACATAACGCTGTCCGCCGTGGGTCGGGCTGTTTTCGGCGAGCAGATACTCCGTCCCGCCCTCGGGATAGTTGGTGATGACCAGCTTCAGTGGGCGTAGCACCGCCATGACGCGCGGCGCGTTGCGGTTCAGCTCGTCACGGACGCTGTGCTCAAGCATGGCACTGTCCACCGTGCTGTTGCTCTTGGCGACGCCGATCTCCTCGCAGAACGCGCGCACAGCCGCAGGCGGATAGCCTCGGCGGCGCATGCCCGAGATGGTCGGCATACGCGGATCGTCCCAGCCGCGCACATGCCCCTCCTCGACGAGCTGGCGCAGCTTGCGCTTGCTCGTGATCGCGCCCGAGAGGTTGAGACGTGCAAACTCGATCTGACGCGGACGCTCACCCGCAGGAAAGCCGAGTGCCTCGAGCAGCCAGTCATAGAACGGACGGTGCTCCTCGAACTCAAGCGTGCAGAGCGAGTGCGTAATGCCCTCGATTGCATCCGAGATCGGATGAGCAAAATCATACATCGGGTAGATGCACCACGCATCCCCCGTCCGATGATGCGGCACATGGGCGATACGGTAAATCACCGTGTCGCGCATCACGAGATTCGGCGATGCCATGTCGATTTTTGCCCGCAGGACACGCGCACCGTCGGAGAACTCACCTGCGCGCATACGCGTGAAGAGATCGAGATTTTCCTCCACGGAGCGGTTGCGGTACGGACTCTCCACACCTGCCTCAGTCAGCGTTCCGCGATGGGCGCGGATCTCATCCGCCGAGAGGTCGTCCACATAGGCAAGCCCCTTCTTTATCAATGTTACTGCATATTCATACATCTGCTCGAAGTAATCCGATGCGTAGAAACAGCGGTCGTCCCACGAGAAGCCGAGCCAGCGGATATCCTCCTGAATGGAGTCCACATACTCGACATCCTCCTTCGTCGGATTTGTGTCGTCAAAGCGCAGATTGCAGAGGCCACGGTAGTCCTCGGCAACGCCGAAGTTGAGACAGATGGACTTCGCGTGCCCGACGTGCAGGTAGCCATTCGGCTCGGGCGGGAAGCGCGTGTGAATCCCCTCCGCGTGCCGTCCCGCACGCAGATCCTCGTCGATGATATTTCGGATAAAATTCGATGTCTTTACGTCCGCCATGTCCCTATCCCTCGATCCGTATAATTCCAATCAATCGTTCTGTGCACAGAGCCGTTCGATATAGGCGCGCAAACGCGCGACACCCTCGGCAATTCCATCCTGCGCCGGAAGGCTCTCAATAAAGGCGTCCACATAGCCGCGTTCCACAATGCGGCGCAGCGTCCACATAAAATTGATGTCGTAGATCCACATGAGCCGCACAATCTTGCGGTCACCGTGCGTACGCAGACGATAGTAGTCCGCCTGTCGTCCCGCTGCGAAGTCCGCCACAAATTCGGGGCTGACCTCCTGCGCCGCATCCGACGGCACGAAGTTCGGCGCCTTCTCCGCCCCATCGGGCGAGAGAAACGGCAGCAGCACGCGGTAGATGTCGAGCTTGTCCGCGTCGCGAATCAGCTTCGCGAAAAACAGCTTTCGGTCATCGTCCGTCGGCGCAATTTCCTTCTTGTTGTGGTGCTTGATGGCAAAGCGCACAACATCGGCATCCGCAGGCGTGAGCCGCTCCAAAAAATCTACGTCCTCCGCGAGCACCTTCAGCCCGAGCTCTGCGTGATCCTCCGATGCGGCATCGTTGAACGTCTGATAGACGGCGTACTGCCGGAAACGTCCCACATCGTGAAAGAGTCCGATGATCTCGGCGAGTGCAGTGTCGTGCTCGCTGCATCCAAGATGCTTCGCAAGTGCACGCGCATTCGTCGTGACATAGCCCGTGTGAATCTCTTTGAGACGAATCCCGCGCATGACATCGGGATCGTCCGTGCGGAAGGAACGCATATAGTCGTTCATCCATGCATGCATTTCATGCAGGAGTGCTTTCATCTGCGTTCCTCCTTTCACATACTATCATCTTCGCGCGCCTGATTCGCCCTGCC
The DNA here is from genome assembly GCF_000318175.2 of Selenomonas sp. oral taxon 138 str. F0429. NCBI lineage: Bacteria > Bacillati > Bacillota > Negativicutes > Selenomonadales > Selenomonadaceae > Selenomonas > Selenomonas sp. oral taxon 138. Next base: position 32,039 of record NZ_KB290925.1, read on the forward strand.
TCAGCAAGTCCGCAGCGGAATTCGGCGCATCATCCCTGCGATGCAGGCACATAGCTGTCGTCAAAATCTGTTGCAATGAGGGTCGCCTGTACCTTGCCCTCCATCCCATCCTGCACGACGAGTCCCACGATGACGTTGACCTCGGAATGCGCCGTTTTATGGATGTAGTGCACCGCCTCATCGACGTCACGCAGACTCATCGCGGGATCGCCTGTGAGGTTCAACACGACACCGCGCGCGCCCGTTACATCGCGGTCGAGCAAGGGACTCTCGATTGCCTTGCGTACCGCCTTCTGCGGCGTTTCGTCTGTGCCGATGGCAAGCAGGGCATCGCTCGATGTACTCTGGCGGAAGATCGTCGTCACATCGGAGAAGTCGACGTTGATAACACCCGTCGTGAGAATCAGCTCTGCCACGCATCCTACCGTCTGCCGCAGCACCTCATCCGCGAGGGAGAATGCGTCAACAAAGGACAGATTACGGTCGGGTGCGATCTTGAGCAAGTTATCGTTGCGCATTGTAATAAAGGCATCCGTATATCCCTGCATTTGCGCAATGCCCGCCTGCGCTGTCTGCATCTTGCGCGCCATCTCAAAGTGGAACGGCATCGTCACCACGCCAATGGAGAGAATACCCATATCACGCGCAATCTCTGCAACAACAGGTGCAGCGCCCGTGCCGAAACCTCCGCCCATCGTCGCCGTGATGATGACGAGATCCGAGCCCTCCAGCATGGCGCGGATCGCCTTTTCCTCCATGCGCGCCGCCTGCTCTGCAATCTCGACCCTGCCGCCCGTGCCGCGCCCGTTCGTCAGCTTCTCACCGACGGGCAGCACCGTGATCCCCTGTTTGTGCAGGGTATTCAGCTGGCGCATATCGGAGTTGATTCCGACAAGTGTGATATCGAGATCGTATTTCTCGCGCACACAGCGCACGATATTGTTGCCGCCGCCCCCAACGCCGACCACCTTGATCGTGATTTTCGGTTTGATAATTTCAGCTGCTGGCATGGAAAACTCCTTATCGAAGTACCAACACATAAATCTTCTGAAAAGCTACTGTCCCGACCGAAATTTTGTACGTTCCGGCATCTGCGTCATCAGGGCACCGCCGAGGAGGAGCACGCAGCCCAGCATCTGAACGCCGCTCATCGTCTCGCCGAGGACGATCCACCCCGCCACGGCGGCAAACACTGCCTCTGTCGACATAAGGATCGCAGCCTGCGTCGGCTCTACATACGCCTGTCCAAGGATCTGGCAGGTGTATGCGACGCCGCAGGAGAGAATGCCCGCGTAGAGAATCGGTACAGACGCATGCCATACATCCGCCCACGCAAAGCTCTCATAGATCGCGGCGAGAACAGCACTGCCAAGCGTGCAGACAATCATCTCCATAAAGCACAGCTCGATGGCATCCACCGTCCGCGCAAAGCGGTCGATGAGCAGAATCTGCGCCATCCAAAAGAAGGAGCAGATCAATACGAGCAGATCGCCCGTATTGATCGTCATCTCTCCATGTGCAGAGAGGAAGTAGACACCCGCAAAGGCAAGGAATGCACCGCACCATTGGAGCACGCGAACGCGCTGTCCAAGCAGGACGGCAGCGAGCGGAACGAGCACGATATAGAGCGTCGTGATGAACGCCGTCTTTCCCGCTGTCGTATAGAGGAGCGCGACCTGCTGCAGGGTCACACCAACGAACATCGCAAGCCCGACGGGAAGCCCCGCACGAAAGCCCGAGCGGAATGTTCCCGCGCGCCGCTGATCGGCGCGCTTGCCGCGATAGGCATACCAGAGCGCCCACATGAAGAGCGTGCCAAGTGCAAAGCGGCATGCCGCATAGGTATATGGGCCAAGACCCTCCATACCGAGAATCTGGGCGACAAAGGTCGTCCCCCAGAAGAACGATGCCGCAAGCAGCATCAGATTCCCGCGCAGGTGCATCAATCAGAGCACCTTCGACAGGAAGCTGCGCGTACGCTCCTCCTTCGGATGTTCAAACACCTCGCGCGGCACGCCTGACTCGATGATGCGTCCCTCATCGACAAAGAGCAGACGGTCGCCCACCTCACGGGCAAAGCCCATCTCGTGTGTGACAATGACCATCGTCATGCCATCATTTGCGAGTGCTCGCATGACATCCAGCACCTCACCGACCATCTCCGGATCGAGTGCCGAGGTCGGCTCATCGAAAAGCATGACCTTCGGCCGCATGGCAAGGGCGCGCGCAATCGCAACGCGCTGCTGCTGTCCGCCTGAGAGGTTGTCGGGATAGGCGTCCGCCTTCTCCGCAAGCCCTACGCGCGCGAGGAGCTCCCGCGCCGTCTTTTCCGCCTCACCCTTTTCGACGTGCTTGACCTTCATCGGTGCGAGCATGATATTCTCGAGCACCGTCATATGAGGAAAGAGGTTAAAGCGCTGGAACACCATGCCGACCTCTTCGCGCACCTTGTTGATATTTGCCTCACTTGAGAGGGTAATGCCGTCGACGACGACCTCGCCCGCCGTCGGCTCCTCAAGATGATTCATGCAGCGCAGGAGTGTGCTCTTGCCCGAGCCAGAGGGACCGATAATAACGACAACTTCTTTTTCCGCAATGGAGAGGTCGATGCCCTTCAGCACCTCATCGGCACCGAACGCCTTGCGCAGACCTTTAATTTCAATCATGAACGCGATACCTCCGCTCCAGATATGCGACAAAGCGCGAGATCGTCAGCGTCATCACGAGATAGATGACGGCGACGCTCATCCAGATTTCAAACGAGCCGTACGTCTTTGCGATGATGAGCTGCCCGCGGCGCGTCAGCTCCTCGAAGCCGATGACCGACACGAGGGACGAGTCCTTGAGCATGGCAATGAACTCATTGCCAAGCGGCGGAATGACGCGCTTGAACGCCTGCGGTACAATGATGTAGCGCATGGTCTGCAGCCACGTCATGCCGAGCGAACGCCCCGCCTCCATCTGTCCATCGTCAACCGACTGGATGCCCGCGCGAAAGATCTCCGCCACGTACGCGCCGGAGTTGATACCGCAGGCCGAGATTGCCGCGATGAACGGATCGATGCGCTGTCCCGTGATGACAGGCAGCGCGAAGTAGAACAGAAAGATCTGCACGAGCAGCGGCGTCCCGCGGAAGAACTCTACATAGACCTCCGCAAGCATGCGCAGCACGCGCAGATTCGAGATGCGCGCCACCCCCACGATCAGACCGATCACAAAGCCGATTGCCGTCGACAGCACCGTGATCTGTATCGTGACCCCCGCGCCGATGAGCAGCAACGGGAATGAGTTGACGACGAGATTCATATCAAAAGTCATAAGTCCATCCATTCTCCCCGTAAGAATTTATGATTATCTTGCATAAATAGCCGTTCTTCATATTATATTTCAATCACAGAGCGCTGTCAATAAATTCAGGCTCTTTGTCATCCGCTATATTATTTTAGTTCACATTCCCAAACCTCATGATACATCTCTCTGCTGGTATCCCACTCATTATAGAGTTCGCTCTCCACCAAATGAAAGCCAAACTTGGCATAGAGATGACGTGCCGGTTTCAAAATATCAAGCGTACCCAAGAAGAGATGAGCATATCCCTTTTCTCTGCAAAAATGGATTGCCTCTGTCAGCAGCTTGTTCCCGAGCCCCTGCCCCTGCACATCCATATCCACACCGAACCAGCGCAGCTGCGCCCTGTCCACACCCTTTTTGATGACGGCAATATCGCCGACAATCTTCCCATCCAATTCGGCAATCCACATTTGATTCCCTTCTAAATCATCATAGATTTCCGCCATACCGCGCAGCATCTCCTGCTCGTATAAACCGTTGAACTGATATTGCCGCTCATACAGCTTGTATTGAAAATAGCAAATTTTGCTCGGATCTCCCGCCTGATACGTACGCAATGAAATCTCCTGCTTCATCATCCCAACTCCCATTCCAATTCAAAAATGAATGAAATTGCCCCCATAAGCAGGTTTTTATAACCGACTTATGGGGGGCAATATACAAATCAATCAAAGCGATTACAGCTTCTTCGACAGCTCTTCGATGTTATCGGACATCGCCTTTGCCTCCTCGACCGAGGCGCTGATCTCCTTCATATTCGCCGCCTGATTCTCGATCAGACCGTTGATCGACTTGATGCGCTCTGCAATGTGCGTCGAGGCCTTCTCCATCGAACCGAGTGCCTCGAGGATCTTGCTCGCAGCATCGCGGCTGCTGTCGGCGAGCTTGCCGACCTCCTCCGCGACGACAGAGAATCCACGCCCCGCCTCGCCCGCACGCGCCGCCTCGATGGAGGCGTTCAGTGCGAGGAGATTCGTCTGCTTCGAGATCGTCATGACAAGCTCGGACATCTTGAGCGTGTTCTCCGTCTGGCTGCGTGTATCCTCCGCCGCCTGCGTGATCTCCTCCTGCACATTTGCGATCTCAACCGTACGCTCCGTCGTCTGGCTCACACTCGTCGTGATTGCGTCGATCGACTCGTACAGGCTGCTCAGCATCGTCTCAAGTTCGCCATAGAATTTTTCCTTGCGTTGCGTATTCACCTCGAGCTCTTCCTTATTCTTCTTATCCGCATCAATGTCGACGAATACACCGATGATCTCCTCAGGATGTCCGCTCTTGTCACGCACGACATTGCCGGACGCATGGAACCAACGGTAGCTGCCGTCGTGCACCTTCAGGCGATAGTCCGCATCGTACGGCGTGTGCCCGCTGAGATCCTTGATGCATGCCGTAAAGGAGCTGAACGTCCCCTCCACATCATCCGGATGGAGGCGCGAGCTCCACGACTCGATCGTATTTGGGAAGTCAGACTCTCCACGGAAACCAACCATGCGGCGGAACTCATCCGACCAGATCGCATACGCGATGCTGAAGTCCGGATTGATCTTCATATACCACATGCCGGATTTGACGGCCTCATTGACCGTACGCAGACGGAAGCGCTGATACTCGAGCTCCTCGTTCACGCAGTCGATCAGAGCATTCAGCTCAGCTGCATACGGCTCGCTGCCACGCAGTTTCGCAAAGAGCTCATTCTTCTCATGTCCTGCAACGATCTCCTGAATCGTGCTGGACACATCCTGTGCGCCTTCTGCACCGCCCATATTCTTGTCAAGCATTGCATTCCCTCCAAGTAAACTAACTCCCAATATTGGCTTTATTGTACCATATCAGGACACATATGCAAGCGCGACTTGAGAATTTATTGCATTTTATATTGAACGAGAAAGGACAGCCACATCAATTTACATGCAGCTGCCCTCATTTTGTAAGTTTCGACGGATAATTAGAAGCTCTGCTCAACGCCGATCATGAAGTTGCGGCCGGGCGCCGTCCACCACTGTCCGGCTCCTCCATAATTTACATTAGAGTACTCGGCATAGAACTGGTTGAATATATTGTTTGCCTTGAGATAGACCTTCGTTGCGTCAGCAATCTGATAGTTCATCGCAAGGTCGACAACCCAGTAATTATCAGTTGGGAAGAAGGGTCCCTGTGCAGCCGTCGTTGGACGTCCGGGACGCCCGATGATGCCGCGTACAAGGAGCGAGGAATCGAAGTCACGGTTGCGGTAATCCACACCGATATTCCACTGATCCTCCGGCAAATATCCGTTATTGTTCTTCGTCCCTGTTCCCACAGCATCAACATGGGTCTTGGTATAACCAACCCGTGCCCGTACATGGGAGTCAATGCGCTTCGTAAGCTGGAGTGACCAGCCATGTGCATCCTGATCATCAACATTTACATATTTACCAGCAACATAGTCAATACGATCCTTTGAGTGGCGCTTGAAATAGCTTGCCGTGAGGCTGAGGCCTCTGCCAAAATCACGTGCGATGCCGATCTCCTTCGTATTGCCGGACTCCGGTTTAAGATTGGGATTGCCGTGATTCCCCCATGTGCTCTTTCCATACAGCTGATATGGTGTCGGCGTGATGAAATATCCGGTATATGACATGTAGGCATGCGTCATCGGATCAATGTCATAACCGAGGCTGACACTCGGGCTGTTGTGACTGCCGAATGCAGAGTTGCTGTCATGACGAATACCTGCCGTGAGTTTCAGCGTCGGAAGAATACTCCACTGATCCTGCAAGTAGAAGGAACGGTTGATGATCGTACGATCATCAACGCTTCCTTTAATTTCGGTATTGTCCTTCGTAAAGTCAAATCCTGCTGTCACAAGATGATCGCCAAGCTTCTTATCAAATTGGTCACTAAATTTCCATGTCCAAACGCTGAAATTATATGGATCACCTGTCGGGGGAGACCATGCCCCAAACGTGAGCAAATCATAATCGTATTTGCTGCGGGAAACACTCATCTGGTTCTTCATCGTATCGTCAATCTGGACATTCCAAACCAGGCTGCCGTCAAAGTGATCATAGTTCCCCTTATTCGCAGGATATGCCATCTCATGACGAGCCTGATACTGATCCGAATCCTTGTAGGAACGGAAATTAAGGGCAAGATAGGACGCCTTGCTCAATGCCTTGCCGAGATGAAGATTGACCGAGTCCGCATCAAGTTCAGATGGGATCTTATTTCCATGCGCATCCTTGAAGTCACTGCTCTTGTCCTTCTGATACTTAATACGCCAATCCCATCCGGCCGCAGCGCCTTCATTAGCGATGCTGTACAGCTGACGTCCATAGCTGCCGTAGCCGACGCCGAGTGTCGTCTTCACCCTCTGGGCTTTCTTCGTGATGATATTGATGACACCGCCCTTTGCGTCCGAGCCGTAGAGCGTCGACGCCGAGCCGTGCAGCACCTCGATACGGTCGATTCCGCTGAGATCTTTCAGCGCCGATGCAAGGGACGCTCCCGAACTGCCCGCATAGTTCTGGCGGACACCATCCACGAGAATGACGACATCGCTTGACCCATTGATATAAATATTGTTGCTGTTATTATATCCCGCCGGTCCATATTGGTTGACCGTAACGCCCGGCACATCGCGCAGCGCCTGCGTCAGATCAGCATAGTGCCGGCGCTCAATATCCTTTCCGGTAATCACCGTGATGTTGGCATTCGCCTTCAGTTCCTTGTTGGGTGTTCGCGTTGCCGTGACGACGGTCTCTCCGAGCGAATGCTCACCTGCACTGAGATCCTGATCTGCGGCGTACGTTTGCCCCCCCCCCACGGACAATGTGCCAAGGGTGAGCGCCGCTGTTACAGCCAAACGGATACTCTTTTTCATCTTGAACTCCTCCTAAAGTTTCATCCTACTACGAATCCATTCTTATGTCACTGTCGGCATGGACTCCAACAGGCAAAAGCATTTACAAATCCCCTAAGGCAAAACGCTGCATACGCAGTTTCTGATCCAAGTCCACGCGCGAGTGCTGCAAAAACTCGTGGACGAGATAGTCCGGCTGAACTGTGTCCAAAATCCACCGTGCCGCCTCTGTCCGAAATGGCTCATGCCGATCCACGTGCAGGACATAATCCATCCCCTCTCTCCAGCTAAGGGAGCGATGCGTGCCTTGATGGCGGCGCATCATCTCACGTGTATACACGCCGGAGAGTGATTGGTGCAGATGAACGCCATAGATGCGCCTGCCCACCTCGCCAAGTTCACGATAGACCTTCAGCACATAGGCAGCCCCCTCCGCCTCGCTCTTCAGATTGAGGTTTGTGTTCATCAGATGCCCCGTATCCAGCATAAAGCCCGTATCGGCATAGTTCACCTGCTCGAGCAGCAACGCAGCAAGATGCGGCTGACGGAAGGTCAGTCCCGGCCACCAGAGATTTTCAAAGAGGAGTCTGCATCCCTGCGGGATTTCGATGGCAATCTCGTTGACAAGTTCAATCGTCGCACGAATGACATCCTCATCCGACGCAGAAAACGCCCGCGTATACATCTCGGACGTGCGATTGTGGGCAACGTGGAAGACGACATAATGCGGCGTACATTCTGCCGCCTGCCGTAGATTTTCCTTCCACGCCTCCACCCAATCGGCAACATGCAGAGAGCCATAGTAGGAGCATACATTCTCCTCGCTACCGAACTCCTCCAAGAGCGCCGCGCGATCCCCGCGCCAAAAATCCAGCCACGACGGCCAAAACATGAGATGGACGCCCTTGATGTATGCCGCCGGAAACATTGTACGATCCCACGGCGCACAGAGCATAAACTCAATGCCGTCCAGCCTGTGTGTGCACAGAACCTCTGCGAGTGTATCCGAACTGTTTTGCAGCAAATTCTCCACATCGCAGTCCGCATTGGAGAGATTCGTCAGTGTAAGCATAAATGCCCCTAGAACTTGCAGCTGTAACTGAGGAGATAGTTGATCGGCGCAACGTAATACGCCGATCCGCTGTGCATCGTGGTGTCGTTGCGGTCGAGCACGTTATCGATGCGAAGGCTGATCTCACTGTGATCATCGGGTGCATAGCTTGTGTTCCATGTCGTGAGCAGATACGGCTTGCAGCGATACGATGGTTCATCAGACGGTGACTGAACACGGTCAGCGAGATAGGAAGCCGTGAGCGCGGAGGTCCACTTGCCGCGCTGATAGCTCACACCGCCCGTCAGCTGAAGTCGCCCGAAGGTGCGATCCCATCCAATCGCCTTCTTGTTGTTTTTCGTCTCCGGATTCTGCCATGTCACGCCCCAGTTATAGGAAAATCCGTGCGATCCGCGAATCTCATTGGAGAGTTCCAATCCAATGTTGCGGAAGTCCTCATTCGTATACTGATATTCCGCACGTCCGCCCCCGCGATTTACTTTTGCTGTGATATTGTCCGCAACGCGCATATGGAAGAGCGCTGCCTTCCATGAATGTCCGTTATGATTCTGCTTCCACCCAATTTCATAATTGACGCCCTTCTGCGGGCGCAGATCGGGTGCTGCCATCTGGCGATCGTTGTTGGGGTACATCTGGGAAAACGTCGGCATGACAAAGGATTGACTGATGTTCAAATAAAGGCTGTTTTCGGCGTTGAGCTTGTGCAGCCACTGTCCCGAGGCACTGAGATTATGATAGTTCTGACTGCGTGCGGCACCCGTCGTCCATGTTTCACGCAGCCCGAAAACACCTGTGTTTTTCTCATTAAAGCGCTGCTCCCATTGACCGAATACCCCCCAGTTATTGCGTGTATAACGTGCATGATCAGCACTCACCGGCGTGGCGAGTTCCGCGTAGACCTCATGTACGAGATCAAATCCAAGGATCGCAGTTGCCTTCGGATTCACCTGCCACGTCCGCTGCAGGTCGATGCCGTACGTCGTGTTCTTCTCGCGCGAATGATACCGACCGTTCGGTGTCTTTTCCCCTGTTTTGCTGTTAAAGTAACTCGGTCCCATAAATTCAAGCGTTCCGGTATTAAAGAAGAGGCTCCCCTTCCAGTCCGTGTCGCGATAGTTGAGCTGCGTAATATACTGTTTCGTTTCATACTTACGCTGATTGTACAGCGCTCCGATACGGATGTGCTGCATACGCGTTAGTGCGTGCGTATTATCCACAGCAGTGACCGTCCGCTTGTATTTCCCCTCCGTCTCATAGTACCCCATCTGGAAATCAAGACGCGGATTCACATGATAGGTCACGCCCATATTCTGCTTGAGGATATCGTAAACATCTGTACGCGTCTGTCCATGAAATCTAGTCTGTGTGTACTCCGTGTAACTCACACCGTCCCTGTGTCCGAACTTATCGTAGTTGTAGTAGAAGCCGAATTTATCATCGCCGATCGTTACGCCGTAGCTGCGCTGTCCATAGTTGCCGAAGCCCGCGTGCACCTCATTGGCATGCTTTTTCTTCGTGATGATATTGACAACTCCGCTCATCGCCTCACTGCCATAGAGCACAGAGACACCGCCCTTGACAACCTCAACGCGCTCAATCTCACTCGCTGGGATTTGGTCGAGGTTATACTTGCCGCGCCACGCAATCGGATTGCCGTTCATAAGGACGAGTGCGCCGCTCTTGAGGCCTCGCACATTGACTTCGTTCGTCATTGCTCCCATCGCTGCACCATTGGGGCCAAAGGACTTATAGACGAAGCCATCGACCTTCGAGAGCACATCTGCGGCGTTCGATGCGCCGCTCTGTTTAATGTCCTCTGCCGTGACCACTGTCGTCGCGGCGGGCACATCGATATCGCGCTTCTTCGTACGTGTCGCCGTCACAACGACCTCACCGAGGGAGTAGGTCGGCATCAGTTCATCTGCTTCTCCCCCCGTATGCGCCGTCTCCGCCGCATAAACCTGCCCCGTCATTGCTGAGAGCGCGACTGCTGCTGCAAGAAATTTCTTGTTCCACATCTTCATTGTCATACCTCCATATCAATTCAACTGAAAGCGGAACGTCTTTGTCCAGACACCCCGCCGACCATTGTCTCCCGGATTAAACTGAAACCGCCAGCCGGCAGCGACTGCCGCTCGGTCCATCGCGCGATACCCCGATGAGGACGCGACATCGACTGCCTCCACGGAGCCGTCTGCTGCGACAAGAATCTTGATCGTTACCGATCCCTCGACATCGTCGTCGATGAGTTCCTGCGGATACTCCGGCCGTGCCTCGGCACGCAGGCTCGCCTCCACGCGTTCCTGCGGCGGAGCGGCACCGAGCCCGGGGTCGTCCCCACCATCTCCGCCGTCACCAACGCCTATGCCTGCACTGGAGGCACTGCCCGCACCAGCAGAGGAAGCGCTGCCGCCGCCATTGCTTTCCGCTGCTGCCTGACCGGTGGATGCACCCGTCACTCTGCTCTGCACGGCACGCGATGCGTTTTGCACAGGACGCTGTTCCTGCCGTTCCTCCTGCACGACAGATTTATCCTGCAAGACGATGTCATCGGGGAAGCTCACAGCAGGTGCGGCAGGCGCAAGATCATCACCCGCCGAACCGCCCGCATCCCCGCCCCCATCATAGAGGAAGACGTCGATCGGCGGACGATGCACGGCGGTTGGCTCTGAGGCAGAGAATAGCCCCATTGCCGCCGCAATCAGGAAGAGCACGAAATGCAGCCCGAGGGAAAGTCCGAACGCCTTCCTCTGCCCGTAGTTTTCGATCATATTCTCTTCCATTTACATCGCCGCCTTCATATGTCTGCGCAAGAGATACAGGAAGTAGGGCGTGCCGATGAATGCGGTCATAATTCCGACGCGGATCTCCATGCCGGGGAGCAGAATGCGCCCGAGAGAATCACAGAGCACGAGGAAGACCGCCCCCGCCAAGAGGCTCGCAGGAAGCAACCTCCGATGATCGGGGCCGATGACGAGCCGCATCATATGTGGTACGACGAGCCCTACAAAGCCAATGTTGCCGCTGATGCAGACCCCCGCTGCCGTTGTGAGTGAAGCAAGTACAAGGAAGAGCAGCCGGAACGCCGTCACAGGCATCCCTGCCGCGCGTGCCTCCACCTCACCAAACGCGAGCAGATTGAGATGCCGCGCGAGGAGCACCATGATGGAGGCACCGATGCCGATCGGTCCGATGCCGAGCAGCACGTGATCCCAGCGGCGGTAGTCAAGACCGCCGATCGTCCAGAAGAGATACTGCTGCATCTTCTGCTCGTTCATCACCGTGAGGATCGCCGCCGTACACGCGGCGAGAAACATGCCCACAACAACGCCCGAGAGCAGGAGTGTCATGACGGGAATGCGCCCGTGCCGCATCGACAGGGATACAGTAAGACTCACTGCAAGCATGGAGCCCGCAAAGGCAAAGGCGGGCAGAGAGAGCACGCTGCCCGCCGTCACCCCGATGCCGATCGCGAGCACGGCTCCGACCGAGGCACCGCTCGACACGCCGATGATGCCGGGATCGGCAAGCGGGTTGCTGAAGATGCCCTGCAGGACAGCGCCCGAGACACCAAGCCCCGCGCCGACCATCATGCCGACGAGCGTGCGCGGCAGGCGGATATGCCAGAGCACCGCCTCCTGCTCGGGTGTTACAACGACATCCGTGAGGATCGGCAGACCTGCCGCATGCGCAAAGGAGGCAATGACCGCCTCCATCGGGATGTCGTACTGCCCCGAGCTCATGGAGAGTACGACAGCAAAGAGGAGTGTGCCGACAAGCGTGCAGAGAAAGAGCCGTGTTCCGTAGATTCGTTTCACTACAACGCCCCCCTCCCCTCATCTGCCGTACCGAGGATCACGGAGAGCAGCTGAGCTTTCTCCGCCCCGCCTTCCTCTGCCTCCGTATAGACCTCCGCGTGATGAGTCACGGGATTCTCCACCACACATACGGGCGCGCCATACGCGCGCGTCAGGAGTTCATCCGTCAGCACCGCCTGCGGCATGCCGTCCGCGAGAAGCGTCCCGCGCCCGATCAGGAGGAGGCGCGAGCAGAAGCGCGCGGCGAGACTCAGCTCGTGTGCAACGAGCAGGACGGTCTTGCCCGCCGCACAGAGTTCACGGCAGAACCGAAAGATCTCCTCCTGATAGATGATGTCCAACCCCGTCGCCGGCTCATCGAGAAAGAGCACTGGCGTCTGCTGGGCAAGCACCTTTGCGAGCAGAACGCGCTGCCGCTGTCCCCCCGACATGGCGTGCAGAGGCTTTTCCGCAAGCTCCAGGACGCCTGTATATGCCATGCATGCCTCGGCAATCGCAAGATCGTCTGCCTTTTCCTGCCGCCACCACGAGAGATAGGGATAGCGCCCCGCGAGCACGATGTCGCGCGCCGTGTAGTCGAACGTCATCTCCACATGCTGCTGCAAATATGCCGCACGGCGTGCAAATGCCTTTGCTTCGAGTACTTCGATATCCTCGCCCATGAGTGCGGCAAAACCGGAGAGCTTTGGGAGGATGCCGCGCAATGTCTTGAGCAGGGTGCTCTTGCCCGCGCCGTTCGGCCCGATCAGCCCGACCATCTCGCCTGCGCGCACGGTGAACGACACATCTGCGAGGATGACGTTCCCGTTGTAGCCCGCATAGAGTGCTTCCGCGCGGATCATTTCGCTCAAATGGAACCTCCCCTCTTCATCACTCGACTGCCGAAAGATGCTCATCCTCGGACTGCTTGAATGCGTCTCCGTAGACACGGTAGGCAATCTCCTGAACACCGAAGACAAAGTCCTGTGAGCAGTTGTAGATATATCCCTCGAACGGCTCGGCGAACGCCTTCGTGCGGATTGCCTTCATCGTCTGCAGGGACGGATCGTCCAGATACTCCCTGCGGAATGCCGCAACATCATAGTTCCCGTGATCGTTGTACGTCGGCAGAAAGAGGATGTCGGGGTCAATCTGCACGAGCTGTTCCTTCGTCATCACCTGAAAATCGCGGATGCCGAGCTCCGCACGTCCATTGATGACACCTGCATAGCGGCATGCCTCGTCGAAACTGCTGCCAAGCCCGCCGTAGCCGCCCATGAGGGAGATGAGGACGACCGTCTTGCGCTCCGTCTGCGGAATCTGTGCAACCTTGTCCTGAATCTCCGCGAGCTTTGCATCCATCATGGAGAGCAGCTTCTGCCCGCGCTCCGGTTCCCCTGCCGCCGCTGCGAGGAGCGTGACTGTCTCGCGAATCTCGGTGAGATTCCGGGCGCCCTTGCAGACGACAACCTTCAGCCCCGCCTCGCGCAGGGACGGCACCATCGTGAGGTCGCCCCAGTCCGGAACGACGACGAGGTCGGGCTGTAGCGCCATGATCTCCTCCACCGTTGGATTCCCGATGCGCTGCGGGATTGCCTTGGCGAGCTCCGTGACATTCGAGCTCACGGGGTCATCAAGCAGAGTGTTGACAGCCGCCATGCGCTCCGGCTCGACGAGGCCGAGCATCGTCTCATCCGTACTCATCGAGAGCGTGATGATACGTTTCGGCGGCGCAGGGAAGTCGATCTCGGTGCCCTCGATGTCCGTAACCGTATACGCCGCAGGCTGCTCCTGTGCGGCATTTGGTGCTCCGCACGCCATGAGCACAGTACAGAGCACGCAGAGGAAAAGCAGCGCAATTCTTTTCTGGATCACGAGCGTTCTTCCTTTCTATGTTATTACCTGTGAATTATATCACAAAAATATTACATGAGGACACCTCTATGAAAGTATAATCTTTCGGCGCAAAATATTTCCATTCCACAGGCGTTCCTCGATGTGACGCGCCCCGCGCAGTCCCATAAAGGGATTATCTGTCAGCTGCAGGAAGTCCTGCACAGGATAGGCAACCGGAAAATATTCCGCTGTGCGCGGGTCAATGTGTGCAGATTCATTGCTGCTGCCGAGCAGGAGGCCGCCGTCCATCCCCGCGAGGAGTTCCTGTATGCGCAGGGCATCGGTCTCACCGAGCACTTCGTCAGCAATCTTCTCTGCCCCCGCCTCTACATGCTCCGCCGCAACGACGAGATGGAACACGTCTGCCCACTCTGTACGCAGTGCCTGCGCGAGCCCCCAAGCTGTAGATGCAGGCGCGCGGATGACCGCCGTCTCATAGCGGAGCTCGCCCCAAAGCATCTTGCACTCATTGATGCGCAGGAAGTCCTCGCGTGTCACACGGTCGATCTCTGCCCCCGCTGCATCACCGTGCTGAGGCGGCAGTGCACGCGCAATCTCCCGCATCCAGCGCTGCGTGCCCGCGCGTCCATAGGGCGGAAGCGGCGCGATATAGGGCATTCCGTACAGTTCTTCAAGCAGCTGCGCGCTGCCGCGCCCCAGTTCTCCGTGCACAACGATGTTCAGCGCCGCCTGTGTGAGATGCGGAAGGTCTTCCGCACTCATGTCAATGCCAAGAACTGCATTCACCACATAGCCCGCCGTCTCAAGCAGACGCACGAGCTCGCGCGCATCGTTCCCGCCGTTGTAGTAGGCATCCGTCATCCCAATCAGATTGACCGCATGTGCCTGTACTTCACACCGCTCCGCGCTCAGCGTCTGTAATGCCGCGCGTGCCGCCTTGTCCCAGCCGTCTGCAAAGCTTCCGGCAAGTCCGCTGCTGTCAAGCGCAACAACGGGACAGGCGAGCCCTGCCCCACGCGCAATCGCCTCAATGTCGTCGCCGATCAGCCCCGCCGCGCAGCTGCTGACAATCGCGAGCAGCGGGGGCGGCTGCTCCACATACGGGGAAAGAGCCTCCTGCAGATACTCCTCCGCTCCGAATACGATCGCATCGTTATCGAGCTGCGTGCAGATCATACGATGAGAGATTGTGCTCTGACTGTGCTCAATATGCCGCATGGCAAAGTAATAGCACCAGAGAGGGCCGTTGACCACAATGACAGCATCTCTGATCCCCGCAAAGAACGCCGACGCGCCCGCGAGCGCGCAGGTGTCGGTATACATGCAGACATCGTCGAAGGATTTTTCCCGCTCACCCATAGATCAGCCCTCCCCTGCTCTCATGGCGGTGCAGTATCTGCCGCATATCATCCAGCAGCCGCCGCTCCATCGACCAGCCAACCGAGGGCAGGAGTGCGAGAAAGAGCTGCCGCAGCTTTGCATCGACGAGCTCATGCGTTGTGAGGACAAAGTCTGCCGCATGCAGCAGCTCATCCGCACCATCAGTCCCCTCATAAAAGACAGGAGCATCCGTCAGGCGGCGCACTTCCTCCTCCATCACGGCGCGCCGCTCAGGGAGGAAGCAGTCGAGCAGAACGACGCCATTCAAAAGGACACCAGCCTTGCCGAGGAGGCGCAGAATGATCTCCGGCTGGAACCAACTGAGATCGCGCCCGATCGCCAGCGCACAGCTGCGCCCTGCGAGATCGGTACGCGCCTTCTCCACAGCAGCGGCAAAGGACTCCTCCTCTTCCGCAATCGCTCGCTCCGCCTCTGCCTCCCGATGGCAGAGCGCACCGACACGGCGCAGCCAGAGCTTCGTCTCCTCTGCGCCGACGGCGTAGACATCGGCGAGATACGCCGTTCCGAAGCGCGCCTTCATATGCGCAGCAAGTTCAATGAGCTGCGCCTGTTTCTCGTCATCCATGCGCCGCCCCAGGAGAATGATAAGCGCCGCCTCCGGCACCGCCTGCATCTCATCGAGACTGAGATAGGACGGGAACTGCGCCGTGACGCGCAGGTCGAGCAGCGAAAGCAACCGCCGCAGCTCGCGCGCATGCTCCCCGTGTATGCCGCCGCAGTCGCCGAGCAGGACGACCGTGCCCTCTCTCTGCTCCGTCGGCTGCATGAAGCGGTCAACAAGCGCACGCGCGGTATCGAGATAGCCCGCATAGTACTCACCGTCGAGGAAGCCGTGCGCCGACACCGCCGTGACGGGCAGACCGAGCTCCGCCTCCATCTCCTCGGCAATCGCCTTCGTGTCATCGCCGATCACGCCGCTGACGCAGGAGTTTGCGATAAAGACCGCCTGCGGACAGTATTTGTCCACGGCAAAGCGAATGCACTCGCGCAGCCGCTCCTCCCCGCCGAAGATCGCCTCGCTCTCCCCGAGCCCGCTCGTCAGGAGCGGCACAGGCGAGAGGCGCACGGATGTCCCCGCCGCAGTCAGGCGGTGAAAGCTGCTCACATCCATGCCGTGCGCAATGTGCGCACAGGGGCGCGGACTGTGGAAGATGACGACAGCGCCGCGCACAAAGGACAGCGCACGCCAAACGCCCGGCATGCCACAGCTGCAGTTTGTGCGGCGTATGCCGACGCGCTTAACCTCAATTCCCATAGCGCTCCACCAGCTCCTCGAGCTCCTCGAACTCCATCGGCGTCGGCACGGTCAGCATCTCGTTCGTATCGATTGCCCGTGCGAGTGCAACGTAGTGCTGCGCCTGCTCCGACTCCGGCGCGTAGGCGATGAGCGTCTGCCGATGAATCTCCGCCTCGTGCACGCTACGCGAACGCGGAATGTAGGCGATGAGCTGCGTGCCAATGCGATCAGCAAAGGCGGCGAGGAGTTCCTGCTCGCGCAGTACGTCCCGCCCGTTGCCGATGATCCCGCCGAGCTTCACCGCACCGCGCGCGGCAAAGCGCTGCACGCCCTTTGCGATATTGTTCGCCGCATAGAGCGACATGAGCTCACCCGATGAGACAATGTAGATCTCTTCGGCATAGCCCTCGCGTATGGGCACGGCAAAACCGCCGCAGACCACGTCGCCGAGCACGTCGTAGAGCACGACGTCGAGATCGTCAAAGGCGTGCAGTGCCTTCAGCCGCTCGAGCGCGACGATGATGCCGCGCCCCGCGCAGCCGACGCCGGGGTCGGGGCCGCCCGCCTCGATACAGCGCACGCCGTTCCAGCCCTCGTGCACGAGGTCTTCGAGCGTCAGCGCTGCCCCCTTTTTCTCGCGCTCAAGGTCAAGGATCGTGGAGGGCGCAATGCGCCCGAGCAGGAGTCGCGTCGAGTCGTTCTTCGGATCGCAGCCGATCTGACAGACGCGCCGCCCCATGCGCGAGAATGCGGCGGACACATTCGCCGCCGTGGTGGACTTGCCGATGCCGCCCTTGCCGTAGAACGCAATTTTCTTCATCATATCACCTTATTCCACAGCGGTGAGGAACTCGTGCCGCGACTGCCGAAAGTCGTCGCCGTAGAGAATCCACGCCGTCTCCTGAATACCATACACAATGTTCTGCGAGAGATTGTAGACGTAGCGCGCCCACGGGTGTCCGATCTGCCGCTCCCGCACGGCGGTCATCTGCGCGAGTGAGGGGTCGTCGAGATACTGCCGTCCGTAGTTCTCCTCGTTTGTCGCCCCGTCCTCGTAGCTAGGGAAAAAGAGGTAGTCCGGATTCGCCGCGACGAGCTGCTCCTTCGTCATCTCCTGCCCCATGCGGTTGCCCGCCGCAGCCTTGGCATTGATCGAATCCGTGTAGCGGCAGAGCTCGTCGAATGTGCAGCCCGCGCCGCCGTAGTTCACCATGATTGAGACGAGCGCAATGCTCTTGTGCTTCTTCTCCTCCGGAACTTCTGCTATCTTTGCCCGAATCTCCGCGAGCTTTTCCTCCATCATGCCGATGAGCTTCTCCCCGCGCTCGGGCTCTCCGACCGCCGCCGCAAAGAGGCGGATGTTGCCGTGAATGTCCTCCATCGTCGCGGCGGACTTACAGACGAGAACGGGCACGTTCAGCTCGCGGATCGCGTCAATGTTCTCGCGCGGCATCCACGGCGTCACGACGACGAGATCGGGACGCAGCGCCGCGATCTGCTCGACGGACGGACTGCGAACGATGACCGTCGGAATCCTTTCGCGCACCCACGGGATATTCGTATGCTCCGTATCGGCGAGCGACTCATTGATCGCCGCCATGCGCTCCGGCTCGACGAGGCCGAGCA
>NZ_KB290925.1:50243-103120 GCF_000318175.2 Selenomonas sp. oral taxon 138 str. F0429
CGCCATGCGCTCCGGCTCGACGAGGCCGAGCATCAGCTCGTCCGTGCCTGCACTGACCGTCAGGATGCGCTGCGGCTTGTGCGGGATTTTGACGACCGTGCCCTCCACATCCGTGACCTCGTAGCCGCCCGCCTGATTCCGGGAGAGGTCAATGCAGCCGCTGAGAAGCAGGATGGAGAGGAGCGCCGCAAGAAAAGCGGTGTATATCGTGTTCATCTTCATTGTGCGCCCTCCGCTCGTTCTTCGAGATCGCCTTCGATGGAGAGATAGAGGCTGCGCAGCTCCGCGAGCGTTTCCTCGGAGGCATTCCACAACCCGCGCTGCTGCGCCTCGAGCAGAGTCTCCGCCATGCGGTGAAGCGCCCACGGATTGACATCCTGCATCCACTCCTGCATCCCCGCGTCGAGCACGTATTTGCGCGCATAGCCCTCGTACATCCAGTCCTTCATCACGGCGCTTGTCGCGTCCCATTGATAGCTGTGCGCGAGGTAGTTCGCGAGGTCAGAGGCACCCTTGTAGCCGTGCGCCTTCATCCCCTCGATGAACTTCGGATTCATTGCCTCTCCACGAAAGAGGCGCGCCGCCTCCTCGTCCACGCTGCGCAGCACAATGCGCTGACGATCACTCGAGTCGCCCGTGTAGGAGCGCGGCGCCTTGCCCGTCAGCGCCCGCACAGTCGCAATCATGCCGCCGTGATACGCGTTGTAGTCATCCGAGCTGAACATATGCGTCTCACGCGTGTCCTCGTTCTTCACAGTGACATCGAGCCCCGCCATGCGCCGCTGAAAGACATCGGGATCATAGCCGCGTGCGAGGCCGTCGCCGCCGTATGCCGTGCCCGAAAAGCGTGTATAGACCGCAGCCAGATCATCCAGCGTCTCCCACGCCTTTGACTCGAGGAGATCTCCGATGCCCGCGCCATAGGCTCCGGGCGGATCACCAAAGATGCGCACAGAGGCACGCTCCCACGCGCTCTCCTGCGCCTCGCCCTGCTCCTCGAGCCACGCGGCATCTGCAAGAACGTGCTTGCGCACATAGTTCTCCTCATCGCTCTCGTCGAGATCGCGCACCATGCGCACCGCCTCATCCACCCAATGCACTGCATTCGGAACAGCATCGCGGAACAAGCCGCTGATGCGCGCGGTCACGTCGATGCGCGGACGTTTCAGCTCTGCGAGGGGAATCACCTCAAGCGCGCATACGCGCTGCGAGGGAGGCCGCCAGATCGGGCGCACGCCCATGAGGTAGAAGAGCTCGGCAATGCACTGCCCGTGACTGCGCATATTCGAGCCCGCCCAGAATACAATGCCGACCGCCTCAGGGTAATGCCCCTCGTCGCTGATGTACTGCTCGATGAGGGCGTCACCCAGCTGCCTGCCGTACTCCCATGCAGCGGGCGTCGGCATGCAGCGCGGGTCGAGGCCGTAGAAATTCCGCCCCGTCGGCAGCACGTCGGTGCCGTTTGTGGTCGGTGCACCCGCAGGGCTCGGCTCGATGTATTTTCCCGTGAGCGCCCGCAGCGTTCCCGTGATCTCCTGCTCCGTCTTCTGCAGACGTGGAACGATGTTCTCTGTAATCTCACGCAGCGCATGCGAAAACGCCGCACGGCTCTCCGCCGGAGCAGTAGCGATAACGGGCAGCGCCGTCGCCGCCTCCGCAACCTCCGTCGTATAATCACGCTCCGCAAGAAAGGAAATGATCGCCCGCATCTCCGACTCGATCGCATCAAGCTTCCTGCCGTAGGTCATGCCGTCCGCCGTCATGCGCTCGCTGTGTGTCAAGAGCTCCTCATAGTCATAGCCCGCCTGCGCGGCGATAAGGCGTACGAGCGAGTCCTCCCCGCCGTGTTCCATGCGAACAAGGGCGCACACGAAGTCGATGAGGCGCTCGCCCTCGGGCGCACGTCCGAGGATGTGCAGTCCCGTGCGGATCTGCATGTTCTTGATGTCTGTCACATAGTTGTGAAGCGCAGCAGCGTAATCGGAGAAATCCTCCCCTTCGTCGATTTCCCCCTCGAAATGACATGCGGCAGCCTTCTCGCGCACAAGTGCCTCTGCCGCCTCGAGATTGTCGGGCTGGGACGCGCGGAAGTGGACGTATTCATCGAGCGCCTGCTCGAGCTCCCCCAGTTCCTCAAAGCCGCCCGCCAGCTCCATCGGCGGCGAGAGGTGGCTGATGAGACACGCTGCCCCACGCCGCTTTGCCTGAAGCCCCTCCCCAACAATCGTGATCCAATAGGGATAGATGTCGGGCAGATCGCCGAGCGACACATCGGGATAGCAGGCATTCGAGAGCCCCGTCCCCTTGCCCGGCAGCCACTCGAGAGAGCCATGCGTCCCGACGTGGATGACGGCGTCCGCCCGCCAGATATCACGCAGCCAGTGATAGTACCCGATATAGTGATGCGTGGGCGCAGCATCGGGCGAATGCAGGAGCTTTCCGGGATCCTCGCCGAAGCCGCGCGGCGGCTGCACCGTGATGAAGAGATTACCGTTCAGCGTGCCGGGGATGAGGAGCGTTCCGTCGTAGTTGAACACATCGCCGGGCGCATCCCCCCAGTCCTTTTCGAGCTGTGCGCGCACCCTGTCGGGCAGCTCTTTGAAAAATGCGCGATACTGCTCCGCCGTCAGATGTCCGTCGGCATCTCTTGCCTGCTGTGTACTCATAAAGCGGCGGTCGTTCGTCGCGTGATCCGTCAGTAGCTTCATAAACGCCTTGCTGCTCTTGGGAATCTCGTCGATCACATAGCCCGCCGCCCGCATCGCCGTCAGCAGGCGGAGCACGCTCTCGGGCGAGTCGAGCCCCGCCGCGCTGCCGATGTTCGCATTCGTCGGCGGATAGTTGTGAAAGATGACGGCGATTTTCTTCTCCGCATTCGATTTGCGGCGCAGCACCGCCCATTT
The DNA here is from genome assembly GCF_000318175.2 of Selenomonas sp. oral taxon 138 str. F0429. NCBI lineage: Bacteria > Bacillati > Bacillota > Negativicutes > Selenomonadales > Selenomonadaceae > Selenomonas > Selenomonas sp. oral taxon 138. The sequence continues at coordinate 53,147 of NZ_KB290925.1, forward strand.
CCGCGCCTTTCGGGCGATGCGTTCCATGCGCTCATCGAGTGCCGCGTAGCAGACCTCTCCGCTCTCGTCGCGCACCTTCGCTGCGAGTGGAACCGCGTGGATCACGCCGTCGAACTCGGGCATTGCGACGCTCATCGAGACCTCCATCGGGTCGAGACCCGCAGGAGAACGCTCCCACTCCTCCTTCGGTGCGAGCACCGTATACGCCTCGAGGATGGGGACGCCAAGAGCATAGAGCTCCTCGATACGCGTGCCGCCCGCCTTGATCGAAAACTTCATCGTGCTGACGATCACGTCGACAATGCACTGCCCGTGCGGGCAGAAATATTTCCTGATCGCATCCATCAGCGTCGGAGACTCCATGCGCTCGTCGCGATACGAGTTCGAGAAAACGACGATCGCATTCATCCCCGCCGCTTCGATGGCGCGGACGAGCGCCGCATGATAGGTGAAGTCCCCCGTAATCCACTCCGAGCGGTAGAAGATCACGCCAACGGTCGGGCGCCCCGCATCGTAGTGCGCGGCGAGATAGCCCGCCGCATCCTCGGGATTCCCTACCCAGTCCGGATGATAGACGCCGTTCCACGCGAGTGGAACAGGCGGCTCCGCCTGCACGGAGAGGCCGCCAAACAAGGCACCGAGCCAGAGGAAGAGATTCCGCATATTCTCCTCGCCGTCATAACGAAAGTATGACCACGCCGTCTGAATCTGCTCCTCGGAAAAGCCGCAGCTCACCTTGTCATGCTCTGCATTGTCCACGACGATCAGATGCGGAATGCGGCGCTGCCGAAGGAAGTGCGAAGCCTTTTTCAAAAAGGCATTGTCCAGCCCCGTCCCCATCCAGAGGAAGAGATGCAGATCCGCCTCCGCGCGCACCTGCTCCCAGTCAGCCACCCCGTCTGCTGGACACACGGATACCGCAGGATCTTTCAGCTGTGCGGCGCAACGGCGCGCGAGCACGCGAACGCGCAGGATATTCGTATAGGCTGCAATCTTCATCTTCTGCTCCTTTGCTGCAGGGTTACTCCTGCATTCTGCGCGATGTGCGAACAATCTCGAGCACGCCCTCTGCCGTCAGCTGCTCCAAGGTGTAATAGCGCGCCCTCATGCGCCGCGCGATCTCGGGTGCAATGCCGACGCGTGGTATGGCGCGCTCCGTGTCGAGTACAAGCGTGAGCGCATCCGTCCCCGCGAGCTCCTGCGCCGCACGCAGCGCGCGCTGCACGGCATCACCCCCATTGCGCACGGGATTTGTACGCCCATCCGTAATCAGGATGAGCACAGTCTTCTCTGCACCTCTATGCTCGAGCTCGCGCACAGTCTTCCATGCATGGGCAAGCCCCTCGGCGAGCGGCGTGCGCCCGCCCGTTGGCAGGTCGCGCAGTAGCTTCTCCGCAAGCTCCACGCTACGCGTCATCGGCAGCAATGTCTCCGCACGCTCACGCCGAAAGGCGATGAGCCCCACGCGGTCGCGCTTTTGATACGCCTCCTGCAGGAGGGCGAGGATCACGCCCTTGACCGTGCGCATGCGCTCGCGTGCCCCCATCGAGCCGCTGGCATCGACAAGGAAGAGGATGTTTGCCGCCGAGCGCTGCGCACGCACCCAGACGCGCACATCCTCCGCGCGGATCACGACCGCCTGTGTCCCCCTGCGGCGGCGCTGATGCGGCGCAGCTGCGCGCAGGGTTGCCGCGAGGGCAAGGTCAGGATGCGCGTCGCCATGCGGCAGCTCCGTGCGCAGACAGCGTCCGCCCGCCGTGCGCAGCTGCACAATGTCCCGCCTGCCGCTCTTGCCGCCCTGCACGCGCATCTTCATATGGAGGAGTGAGAGGCTCGCCATGACATTTTCAAGCGGCGCAGCGACACGCTCATCATCGGCGCTCGGCATCTCCTCGGAGGACGCACCCGCGTCCTCTCCCTCCTGCTGCGTCTCCGAGGCCCCCGCTCCGCTCCCGGCCTCCGACGAGGAGGGCGCGGAGACATCGGGCAGATCATCACCCTCACGATTTTCCTGTGGCGAGGGATTTTCCTGCGGTACGTGCGGCTGCTCCTCCTCACTCGAGCGGCTCATGCGGTGCACGAGTATAAACGCCGCCGCCTCCTCCACGTCTGCGGGCAGTACATAGTCCCGTCCCGCAAGCGCCGCAAAGGCGCGCGCTGCTTCAATCAAATAAATCTCCGCATGATTGCCCGCGCAGCGCGCACGCAGGACACATGCCGCTGCAAAGTGCAGGATCGCAGACGGCGCCTCAACTGCAGGCAGACGATTGCGCGCATTGCGAATCTGCTCCAAAAGTTCCCCCTCCTGCGCGGCATAGGCAGAACAGAATGCCAGAGGATCGCGCTCATAGGCAAGAACGCGCGCCACGATCTCACTCCGCAGGGCTGCATCCTGCTCCTCGTCCATCGCCGCAAACATGCCGAAGGAATCCAAGAGCGCAAGACGAAGCGCCCCCTCTGCGGGATCCATCGTGCCGATCGGCGTATAGGAAACGGCCTCGGCATACGAAAGCCCGTCGCGCTCGAGGCGAAGCAGTCCGTCCGCTGCACAGCGGAGTACGGCGGCAAGCAGATCCTCGCGCAGGAGATTGACCTCGTCCATGTAGAGCACGGTATTGCGGGCACGATGCAGAATCCCACGGCGCAGACGGCGCATGCCGTGCTGCAGAGCCGCCTCCACATCAATCGTCCCGAAGACCATATCCTCGGACGCACCGAGCGGGAGCTCCACAATGCGCCCCGTCTGCGTAAAGGGAGTCGCCGCACGAACGAGCACGGACTTCGCCGTGCCGCGCGTGCCCGAGATCAGGAGACCACCCGCGCGCGGATTGACAAGCGCCGCCATGAGAGCGCGCTTCACATGTTCCTGCCCGACAATGGCAGTCAGCGGGAAATGCATCGTATGCAAGATTTTTCCTCCGTGTCGGTGCTCATGTAGCCTCTCCCAGAATCGCATCCACGGCGCTCCAATCGGCCGCTCCCTCCTCGAAGGGGCGGCGGCGCAGACGATGCGCGAGAACGAGGCGGCTCACGCGCTGCAAGTCCTCGGCCGTGACCGTCGTGCGCCCCACGAGCGCGGCGTGTGCAATCCCCGCCTTGATGAGCGTGATGTCGGCACGATGCCCGTCGACGCCAAGCGCAAGCGAGATCTGCGCCGCCAGATCAAGCGCGGCATCCGGCACCTCCACAGAGGCGATACGGTCACGCGCTTCGATAATCTGCGCGCGCAGCTTCTCCTGCGCCCCTGTGTAAGCGGCGGTAAAGGCATCGGGATCGCGCTCGTAGGCGATTCGACGACGGATGACCTCGACGCGGGTCTCAGGGGCAGCCTCCCCCGCAACCGTAACCGAGAGCGCAAAGCGGTCGAGCAGCTGCGGGCGGATGTCTCCCTCCTCGGGATTCATCGTACCGACGAGTACGAAGCGCGCGGGATGTGCATAGGAAATCCCCTCGCGCTCGACGGTATTCACGCCCATTGCTGCAGAGTCGAGGAGAATGTCCACAATGTGATCCTCGAGCAGATTGATCTCATCCACATAGAGGATATTGCGGTTCGCCGCCGCCAGAATGCCCGGCTCGAACTCCTTGCGCCCGTGCTGAATCGCCGCCTCCATGTCGAGCGTCCCGACCACGCGATCCTCGGTCGCACTGACGGGAAGCTCCACCACGCGCATCGGCATCTCCTCTGCGGTAATCGATCCCTCCGCCGCGCGCCGGCAACAGGCATCACAGTAGAGCTCGGGGACGGACGGATCGCAGTGACAGGCACAGCCCCGCACTGCGTGAAGATAGGGCAGGAGCGCCGCAGCGGCACGCACGGCGGTGGATTTCGCCGTGCCCTTCTCCCCCTTGATCAGCACGCCCCCAAGCGTGGGCATGATGATACTGAGGAGGAGCGCAGTCTTCATCTCCTCCTGTCCGACAATCGCCGTAAACGGGTATATTGCTTTCGTTTTCATTCGTGTAGTCCTTGTTGTTAATTAGATGTGGCTTCCTTGATCGCCGCGCGCTTGAGCGCGCACTCCGCCGTGCAGATGGCATTCTCTCCTGCCATACGCGCATAGCACGCGCCGCCGCAGCGGAGGAAATCCATACAGGTGCGGCAAAATGCCATCGCCCGTTGCATTTCATGTGATAGTTCTTCCTGCCGACGCGCGTCAATGCCGTGCACGACATCGCCGAGCAAAAAGCGTTCATCGCCGACCAAGGAGGAGCACGCATAGATACGCCCAAGCGCATCGACATGAATGCCCACGCCACTCATTGCGTGGCAGTGCGAGAAGCCGCCGTCGACACGATGAGCAAGACATGCTGCCTGCTCTGCCTGTGCAATGACAATGTGTCGACCGGTAAGCCGCTCGAGCTTCCTGCACAGAGCAAAGACGCGCTCCATCGCAAGGGCAACATCTTCCTCCCGCGCAGGTCTCACACTGACACCGCGCCCCTGTCCGCGCAGAAGGTCAAAGCCAACTCTGCGCACATTGCCGAGATAGTATGCTATCTCGATGACGCCGGGAAGATCCGTCACATTCTCAGCTGTGACGACTGTGGTCAGGCCAATTTCCTTCCCGCGCTCCGCGAGACGCTGAATCCCTGCAATCACAGCAGAGGAAGTCCCGCGCCCGTCGGGAAAGCAGCGGAGCGCATCGTGCGCATCGGGTCTGCCGTCGAGGCTGACGCCGACACCAATGCCCACATCGCGGAGAAAATCCGCAGCCTCATCCGAGATGAGCGTCCCGTTCGTCTGAATATCCATGTGCGCCCGTATGCGATTCCCACGAACATAGTCCGCAATCTGCACGAGGAGCGGCAGTGCGAGCAGCGGCTCGCCGCCCGAGAACTGGAGGAGGAACGGCGCGTTGCCTGTTGCTGCAAGATCAATCGCCCGTCGCGCCGTGTCCCATGTCATCGTACGCGCATCCTGCTCCGATGCATAGCAATAGCGGCATGCGAGATTGCATGACCCCGTGAGGCTCAGCACCATCATGCGCAGCGGATTCATCTTCATCGCCCTACTTCACGTCTGCAAAGCGCTCGGGGTACACCGCGCGCGCCAGCTCATAGACGCACTCGATCGCATTCTGCCCCGCGCTGTAGCGGTAGGTATCGGGCACGGCGTAGAGATGATTCTCCCGCACCGCCTTCACATGCATGAACAGAGGGTCACTGCGGAGCTTCGCACGGAACTCCTCCGTCTTTTCCCCCTCTGCACTCCATGTCGGCAGCAGAAAAACATCGGGATCGAGCGCGACAATCTGCTCCATTGAGACGGGTGTATCTGCTGTCAGCCCGACCATTGCGGCACCGTTACGCAGCGAGGCATGGCGGCACATATCGTCAAAGAGCCCGTCCTTCTGCCCGAACACGCCACTGAACGCAAACGCGACGACGATGGGGCGCTCCGCCTCGGGGATGTCCCCAACACGGCGCTCCACATCCGCGAGGCGCGCGCGCTTTTCGGCGATGAGTGCTGCGGCATTCTCCTCCTGTCCGACGAGCCTGCCAACCTCCTCAATGCGCGTAAAGATCCCCTCGACACGCTTCGGCGTGCGCGAGGCATAGACCGTCAGCCCAAGATCACGCAGGCTCTCCACGAGCTCCTTCGGCACACCGTCCGTGGTAAAGACGAGATCGGGATGAAGTGCAAGGACGCGCTCCGGACTCCGATCTTTGAGTTTCACGGGAACCGCCTTTGCCGCCTCCGTCATGGAGGAGAGTCCGGGATCATCCGCATAGGCAGTGAGTGCTGCAATCTGCTCGGGCGGTGCAATGGCGAGCAGGATCTCATCCGTCGCAAGGCCAAGCGAGACGACGCGCTGCGGCTTTTCCCGCAGGACGACCTCCACCCCCATGCCATCCGTTCCGCGATAAAACACAGATGGCTCTGCCGCATTCTGCCCCTCCCCCGCACAGCCGGAAAGAATACCGGCTGCAAGGAGGAACAGGAAAAGCGTACAGAGCTGCACATTAGAACGCATGCGTATAGGTCAGGCGGAAGTTGCGCCCGAGATCGAGGTTGCCGTAACGGTTGGAGTAGTTCTCACGGTTCAGCAGATTGTAGATGCCGAGAGAGACCACATCGTCTTTGCCCGCCGTGTAGATCAGGTTCATATTGAGCTGAATCTTATCGGGCACATCCTGCGCAGCGCCGAAGCTTTGCGCAATGTACTCACGATCACCAAGATATTTGAGGTTCAGATTTCCCTGCCATTTTGCCATCTGATAGTCGAGACGCACAAGACCTTGGAGACGCGCAGCATCCTGGATCCAAGCCTTATTCGTCCCGTTCGGATTCTGTATCTCCGGATTGGAAACGCTGCCGCCCAGTGTCAGACTCCATGTATCATTAAACCGTTTCGCATACTCAAGCTCAATCCCCGTATTACGGAACTGTCCCGTATTGACCGCATAGTGCTGGTTGGTCGCTGTATCAAGCCGCCATCCGATCTTATTCTTCATATCCATATGGTAAACTGCGGCTTTCCACGTATCGTTTCCACGCCGAATCTTGACGCCTGTCTCATAGGTCCAGCCGCTCTCAGGTTTTAAGCCGGTCGGATTGAAATTCTTATAACTGAAGCTGTCATCCACGGTCGGCATCTGGAACGCCTTACCGATGTTGATGTACCACGCCGTATTGCGGTCAAATTTATACTCTGTCTGGAACTGAGGCATCAGGACGCGCTGATCTTCCTCGGGGTCATTGATGAACTCCCCCCGCAGACCGAGTGTAAAGTTAAACTGCGGCGTAAACTGCTTGCTGTACGAGGCATAAAGGGAGTTCCCTGTACGGACGGCAGTACGCTTCTTCGCAGGTTTATCAATCGCCTCACGCTTATAGGAATACCCCAACACCATGGAGCCGTTTCCCATTTTCCAAGTCTTCTGTACATCGAGGATTTGCCCATCCATCGTCGCATTGCCGTCTGTCTTCTTGTTTGCAAGATAATCAAAACCATCTACCTTGCGATAGTTGTATCCAAGAACAGCATGAATTCCATTATCTTTGCCCTGATATACAAGACTTGCCGTATGGCGGAGGTCATTGTAGCGGTAGTTGTACTTCGTCCCCGTCGGAACAAGACTATTCCCTGATTTCTTGTATTGAACCCCGCCACGTGTAATATCTCCCTCCATATAATTGTAGTTGAGGGAGAGTTCATCTGTCAGCTGCGCAATCACGCCAACACGGCTCTTTTTTCCCTTGCCGACCCACCAGTCAACCCAGGAAATCTTATCAATGCCAAACCCGTTGGAGTGCGGGAGATCCTTCGACCATTCGCGGCTCACATCCACGATAATACGGTCACCTGTATAGGTTGCCTCACTTTTCTTGAAATAATTTCCGACGGTTTGGCTGAGTTGGAACTCTGATTCTTCCGGCTTTGGCTGCTTCAGAATGATATTGACGACACCGCCCATTGCCTCGGCACCATAAAGTGTCGATGCTGCACCATTGACGATCTCGATGCGCTCAACCATTGATGCAGGGATGTTCTCTGTACTCGGATAGTTCTTGAGGTTCATTGGAACGCCGTTCACCATGACGAGCGTACCGCGGTCATAGCCACGAAGTGTAATACGGCCTGCGGCTAAGCCGAAATCCTGCCCCGCATCGCCGTAAGATGTACTCGTCGAACCAATCTGCTGATCGATCGCCTCGAAGACGTTGCGATAGCCCGCCTTTTCAATCTCCTTCGCCATGATGATCGTTGTTGTTGCCGGCGTATCGAGATCACGCTTCTCGCGTCGTTGTGCTGTCACAACAGTATCGGCGAGCGCGTGCGCATCTCCCTGCTCGTTTGACGTCTGCTCCGCAGCGTATGCCGTTCCAACAAAACTTACTCCCGCAAATGCCGCAAGCACCGCTAGTGTCCACTTCTTCTCTCTTGTCATATCCTTTGTCACCTTTCTTGTGAAGTGCTCTCCATGCACCATAATCATATTTTGAAAACTTTTAGGTATAGAGGAAAACGAAAAGCCCCTTCCTGCAACAGCAGAAAAGGGCTCATAGGCTCTCAATCAAAGGGGCTCAAAGCGGCGTAACAGCACGCAAATCCCCATCCCCATCACTCGCAGGTCAAACGGCGATTGTCAATCAGGCAGTTCTCCTGGCTCCAGTTCATCGCAGACCTGCGCCTTCCCAAGGGAACTCCCCCAGTGACGTTCTCGGAAATAACAGCGCATTTCCATGCAGGCTTGCTCACTGATACAGTGGCGGGACCGCTCCGGCTTGTGGTGATGACTCCTTACCGGATTTTCTATTAAACACAAAGTACCTGATCCAATTCCTATAAAGTTTTCGTAAGGCTTTGGTAAAGATAACATTGGAAGAAGTACTTGTCAATACGAGAAAAAGATATTTTACGAATTCTCTCACATCCCAGTACTTTTTCAAATTTATTTTTCCAGCAGATAGAGATAGTCGCCGTACCCCTCTGCCTCCATGTCCTCCTTTGGGATGAAGCGCAGAGAGGCGCTGTTGATGCAGTAGCGCAGACCGCCCGTCGCGGCAGGGCCGTCGTCAAAGACATGCCCGAGATGCGCGCCGCTGCCCGCCGCCGTGACCTCCGTGCGCACCATGCCGTAGGAGCGATCCTCATGTGCGGCGATAAGGCTGCTGTCGATGGGGCGCGAGAATGCTGGCCAGCCGCACCCCGAGTCGTATTTATCCGCAGAGATGAAGAGCGGCTCACCCGTCGTGATGTCACAGTAAATGCCCTCACGGAATTCGTGATCGTATTCGTTGCGGAAGGCAGGCTCTGTCGCCTTCTGCTGCGTGACGGCATACTGCATTCCCGTCAGGCGTGCCTTCAGCTCCTCGTCCGATGGTTTTGCAAATGTGCGCATGGGTTTCGCCTCCGCTGCCCGCTCTGCCGCCGCGCGTTTTTCACGCATCTGCGCGATGAGTGCAGGCGAGATGTGACAGTAGCCATTCGGGTGCTTCACGAGGTATTCCTGATGATCGTCCTCGGCACGGTAGAAATTCACAATCGGCCCCATCTCTATCGCGATTGGCTTTCCAATGCGCTGCTGCAGAGCCTCGAGCGAGGAGCGAATCACAGCGGCATCGTGACTCTCCGCTCCATCCGCATTTGGCACGTAGTAAATGCCTGAACGGTACTGCCGCCCGATGTCGTTGCCCTGCCGATCCTTTGCCGTCGGGTCGATGGAGTCATAGAATGCCGTGAGGAGTTCATCGAGGCTGACCTTCCGCGGATCGTAGACGATATGCACCGTCTCCGCATGACCGCTGCCGCTGCATACCTCGCGGTAGGACGGATGCGCAGTTGCACCGTTCGCATAGCCGCTCTCCGCCGAGACGACGCCGTACACAAGGCTCGTATACAGCTCTGTCCCCCAGAAGCAGCCACCCGCGAGATAGATTTCCTTCTGACCGTCCGTCGGCATATGCTCCTGCACGATCTCGTGCGGCATCTCCGCCGAGGATACTGCAGGCGAACCGCAGCCGCCGAGACAGGCGACAAGACCAAGCGCGCAGATGTTTTGTAACGATGGGATTTTCATGATATTTCTCCTATGTATGTATCAATATTACGCCTCAATCTCTCCCGCCGGCGGCAGCTGCCAGTTGATCGGCGTCTCGCCCGCCTGCACGAGAAAATCGTTAACGCGCGAGAAGGGGTGGCTGCCGAAGAAGCCGCGATGCGCCGAGAGGGGGCTTGGATGCGGCGACTCGACGATGAGGTGGCGTGGATTCGTGATGAGGCTGCGCTTGCGGCGTGCGGGACTGCCCCAGAGGATGAAAGCGAGCGGACGCTCGCGTGCTCCGAGGAGGCGGATGATGTGATCGGTGAACCGCTCCCATCCGTGCCCCGCATGAGACGCTGCGGAGTGCGCGCGCACGGTGAGCACGGTGTTCAGCAGGAGCACGCCCTGCTTCGCCCACGGAATGAGGCAGCCATGCGAAGGCAGTGCAATGCTGAGATCATCCTGCAGTTCCTTGTAGATGTTGAGCAGCGACGGCGGCGGATCGATGCCGACCTGCACGGAGAACGACAGTCCATGCGCCTGTCCGTCCCCATGATACGGATCCTGTCCGAGAATAACGACCTTCGTATCCGCAAAGCTCGTGTAGTGCAGCGCATTGAAGATCGCAAACATATCGGGGTACACGCGCCGCGTGCGGTACTCGCCGATCAGGAACTCCCGCAGCTCCCGATAGTAGGGCTGTGCCATTTCATCAGCGAGAAGTTCCTGCCAGTCGTTGTGAAAGATTTCCTTTGCCATGCTAAACTCTCTCGTAAATTTCAAAAATACAGTCTTCTCTGCGCCGACATCCTGTACGCACAAAGTCCGTCAGCGACGGCAAAAAGACATCCGCCACATACGTGCCCGCAAGACGCGTCACATACGCGCGATGCACATAGGGCAGGAGCAGACGATAGCATTCCTCGCCGCCAATTGCAAAGATCAGACGCTCCGCATCATACACGAGCCGTCCGAGCAGCGTCCACAACGCCGCAAGATCGTGCACAATATGAAAGCCATCCGCCCGCATAAGCGTCCGCGAGAGAACGATATTCTCCCGCCCTGTGAGTGGCTGCCGCCCCGGCAGACTCTCCATCGTGCGCCGCCCCATGATGACAATGCCGCCCATCGTCGTCTCGCGAAAATGTGCCATATCTTCCGCACAGTGCGTGAGCAGCTGTCCGTTTCGTCCGATACCGCCTGCCTCGTCGCATGCAGCCATGAGCATGAGCGGATACGGTACGGAGAGCTCGGGGACACGTACGATGCCCGTACGGTCGATTTCATCATAATATGAGGCGATGAATTTTTTATGAATGCGGAGCGCGGGCGCAATCTCATGGAGCGGAACGAGCACAAAGGCACGCTGCGTCAGATAGGGATGCGGCAGGATCAGACGCTCCTCCGCACAGGTCAGCCCCTCGATATGCAGGATGTCGAGGTCGATCGTGCGCGCACCCCAGTGCTCATGACGGACGCGCCCAAGCTCCTGCTCAATCCGTTGGAGATCGGCAAGGAGTTCATACGGCGTACCGTCAAACACAATGCGCGCCGCCGCATTCAGAAAGGGTGGCTGATCGGTCTTGCCCCACGGCGGCGTTTCGTAGAACGCAGAGACTCGCTCCACATTTACAGAAGGAAGCTCCGCCACGCGCCGCAATGCCGCGCGCATCGTCTCCCCGCGATCGCCGAGATTTGCCCCGAGCCCAATATAGGCAGTCCGTCTCACGTCTCTTCGCGCTCCCGCGTGATGGAGACGCCCACGTCCGAAAATATCCCCGGAATCGGCGCCGCCGGCTTGTGTACGGTAATACGGATGCTCTGAATCGTGGAGAATGCCGCGAGCACCCTGCCCGCGATGTCCTCGGCAAGCGATTCGATCAGCTTCTTCGTCTCGCCCTCGATGGTCTTGCGCACAATCTCATAGACCTCGGCATAGTTCACCGTCTCCGCAAGACTGTCGTGCATGCCCGCGCCATGCAGATCGAGCAGGAGCTCCGCATCCACGATGAAACGCTGACGCACGCCGTGCTCATGCGGCAATACGCCGTGTGCCGCCGCAAATGTCATGCCGCGCAAAAAAATTTTGTCCATATCAAGCTCCTAGTATTGCGTCCGTCATCCGACACATGCGTGCAATCGGCTTCACATCGTGCACACGCACAATGGACGCACCGCGCATGATGCCGAGGACGCACGCCGCCCCCGTCGCTTCCATGCGCTCCTCCACAGGCAGATCGAGCGCCGCTCCGATGAAACTCTTGCGGCTTGCCCCAAGGAGGACGGGATAATCGACGCCATCGTACGAGATGAGCTCATCCATCCGCCGCATAACGTGCATATTCTGCGCCGCCGTCTTGCCGAAGCCAATGCCGGGATCGAGGATGATATTCTCACGAGAAAGCCCCTCCACATCCGCAATCTCAAATGAACGCAGGAAAAAGCCGCGCATTGCGGCAATCACATCCCCATCATACGCCGTCCCGTTCTGATTGTGCATGACGACAACGGGCACATCCGCCTCTGCCGCTACCTGCGCCATCGCGCTCGGCTCCTCCGCATACTGCAGCCCCCAGATATCGTTCAGCAGATGCGCCCCCGCATGAAGCGCCACACGCGCCGTCTCCGCCTTGAACGTGTCCACAGAGACAGGCACGGGGCACTCCGGTAGAACGGCTTCGAGAAATGGAAGAAGCCGCTCGATTTCCTCCGCCGCACTCATCGGAACGAAGCCCGGGCGGCTCGACTCCGCACCGATGTCGATGATGTCCGCGCCGTCCCGCACCATCTCCTCCATATGACGCAGGGCATCATCCCTCCGATTCCACTTTCCGCCGTCCGAAAACGAGTCCGGCGTCACGTTCAGAATCCCCATGACGAGCGTCCGAGCGCCAAGCCGCAGCTTTTTCCCGTCACGAAAGCGATAAATTCTCTCTGCCGTCATTCCACTCTCCTATGCCCCATCAGCAAGACTCCGTATCATGTGCAATACCAAGCATCTGCCAAGCCTGCATCGCCATCACCTTATCTGCACGGAATCCCCCCCGGCACGCGGAGGTTGTCGTCCGTGTCCCGTGCGCACGTGCACCGCGCATCGTCATGCAGAGCTGCTGTGCATCGACAACCACAAGCACGCCCTCCGCGCCGAGTCCGCGCTCGATTTCATCTGCAATATCCGAAGTCAGCCGCTCCTGAATTTGGGGACGGCGCGCCATGCGGTCAACAAGGCGCGTGAAAACGCCAAAGCCCGCCACGCGTCCTGCGTGCGGGCGATAGACAATATGTGCCGTCCCAAAGAACGGAAGCAGATGATGTTCACAGATGGAGTGAAACGGAATCGTACGCACGGCAATGAGACCATCCATCTCCTCCGTCATCACATCCGCCCAGAGTTCCCCGACCTCCTCATGCAGCCCTGCAAAGAGCTCTGCGTAGAGCTGCGCTGAGCGCGCAGGTGTCTCCTCCATCCCCTGCGCCGTAAGATCGACGCCGACAGCCGTGAGGAATTCGTGCATGGCGCGCTCCGCACGCGGAAGGTCGACCGTTGGACGCCCCTTCTCCATCTTCCTCACCTCACTCTGCATTCTTTGCCCATGTGGAAATCTCCGCAATCTCGCGCGGCGATGTTCTGCAGCAGCCGCCGATGAGTCGCGCCCCTGCACTGCGCCAGCGGCGCGCAAGTGCGCCGAAGTCCTCCGCTGCGCCGTGCCATGTCTTATCCGAGGCATCGTAGCTTTCACCGGAGTTTGGATAGACGACGACGGGTTTCGCTGTTTCCTGATGGATCGTCCGAATCAGCTCTTCCACATACTGCGGTGCCGTGCAGTTCAGTCCAATCGCCGCAGCCTCCGGTACGCCGTCCAGGTAGCGCGCACATTCCGCGATCTCCGTCCCGTCGCTGATATGTGCCGCGTCTCGACAGGAGAACGAGAACCATGCGGGGATGCGAATCTTCTCCTCACGCAGGGCACGCACGAGAGCACGCGCCTCGATCAGACACGGCAGTGTCTCACAGGCGAGCAGGTCGGGCTGTGCCGCAGCGAGGACTCGGAGGCGCCCCGCATGAAATTCCGTAAGCGCATCCTCGTCAACATCATAGTCGCCGCGATACTCCGAGCCGTCCGCGAGATATGCCCCGAAGGGACCGACCGACGCCGCAACGAGCGGCGCAGGTTCATGCGTGCCGTGCTCGGCGAGATAGAGATCGCGCGCTTCCTGCGCCAGATGCACGGACTTCTGCAGGAGCGCTACAGCCTCCGCCTCGGAGAACCCCCGCTTCATAAAACCTGCAACAGTAGCCTGATAGCTCGCACTCGTCACCACATTGGCACCCGCACGCAGATAGTCGAGATGAACATCGCGCACAAGGTCGGGACGCTCAAAGAGCGCCTTTGCCGACCACAGTACATCATTCACGGAAAAGCCGCGTGCCTCAAGCTCCGTTGCAAACGCGCCGTCCAGCACGATCACATCCTGCGCCGCAAGGCGCTCCTCAATTACATTCAATCTCCTGTCTCCTCACGCAATGCCCCCCACTTCACTCCGTCGGCGGCTCCTTCCCAAACCACTTGCGGTAGATCTCGGCATATTTGCCGTTCTCCTTGATTGTGCGCAGTCCCGCATTCAGCTGTCCAAGCAGCTCCGCATTTCCTTTTTTGACAGCGATGCCCAAATCCTCCTGATTGATCTGCGCGGGCACAACCTTCGCGATGCCCTTGCCCTTGTTCTCAACATAGTACTCATCGACGGGCGTATCGTTCACGACCGCATCGACCCCTCCGTTGTAGAGATCGAGGAAGGCATCCGAGATCGTGCTGAACTCATGCAGATCGGCGTTTGGAATCCCGCGCGCCACCTCCGCGCCCGTCGATCCAATCGTCACACCGACGCGCAGCCCCTTCAGATCGTCAAAGCTGTTGATGCGCGTTTCATCCGCGCGCACGACCATGCTCAGCCCCGCCCGATAGTACGAGTCCGTGAAGTCCACCGTCCTTGCACGATCCTCGTTGATCGTCATGTCGGAGATGGCGATGTCGAGATCGCCCGTCTGCAGTGCAGGAATCAGCCCGTCAAAATTGAGATTCTTGATCGTGACCTCATGCCCCTGTGCCTCTGCAATCGCGCGGATGATGTCGATGTCAAAGCCGACATACTCATACGACTTCTCGTCCTGAAAACCGAACGGCGCATAGCTTGCATCCGTACCGACACGCCACACATTCTGCGTGCCTGCTGCATCAGAGCCGCCGCAGCCTGTAAGTCCCAGCGCGGAAGCGCCGAGAAGCACGGCACCCAAAAGATATGTTTTCAAATTCATACTAAATCACCCTCATTTCATATGTTTTGCATATCTTACATGAAATGAGGGTCTATGTCAAATATTTTATTTCAGCAGACCATGTGCCCGCAATGCTGCGTCGAGCTTCGCCGCATTCGCCGGATCCATCTCCGAGAGTGGCATGCGCAGGGAGCCCGCATCGTAGCCCAGGCGGCGCATTGCCGTCTTGACGGGGATCGGATTGACCTCGCAGAAGAGCGCATCGATGAGATCAGAGTATGCGATCTGAAGGCGTGCCGCCTCTGCCGTATCACCGTCGAAATAGTGCTGACAGATGTCATGCGTCGCACGCGGTGCAACATTCGACAGAACGGAGATCACCCCCAGACCGCCGAGCGAGAGGATGGGCAGAATCTGATCGTCGTTGCCCGAGTAGACCGCGAGCTCGTCGCCAACCGCCGCACGCAGACGCAGGATCGCCGAGAGATCTCCGCTCGCCTCCTTGACCGCGACGATGCGCGGATGCTTTGCGAGGGCGGCGTATGTCTCCGTCTTGATATTCACACCTGTGCGCGAGGGCACATTGTAGAGAATCGCAGGGATGTTCACGCTGTCCGCAATCTTCGTATAGTGGGCAATGAGTCCGTTCTGCGTACACTTATTGTAGTATGGGGTCACAAGAAGCAGCGCATCCGCCCCGACCTGCTCCGCATACTGCGAGAGTTCGACGGCGTAGGCAGTTTCATTCGAGCCCGTGCCCGCCACGACGGGAATGCGCCCCTTCACCTGCTCCACCGTATAGCGAATCGCCTCACGGTGCTCCGCATCCGTCATCGTTGCAGACTCGCCCGTCGTACCCGTGATGATGATGGCATCCGTTCCGCCCGCAATCTGATCCTCAATGATGCGCCCGAGTTCGGGATAGTTCACGCCTGTTTCCGTAAACGGCGTAATGATGGCAACGCCCGCTCCACGGAAAATTATCTTTTTCATGGCAGGTTCCCCCTTCAAATTCGTCTTCTGCTATTATCCCACGCGCGGCGTGAAAAGTCAAAAAATTTTAGGTTCGCAACGCAGGGCGAATCTCGCCGAAGAGCGCCTCATTCGCACGGATCTTCTCCTCTCCGCCGAGCACGCAGCGCACATCCGCGCGCATCGCCGCCTCGATCATATCTGCAAGCGCACGCACATCCTCCTGCCGTGCCGTGAGAATCTCCTCACGCGCACGCTGGCGATCCTCCCACGTGATGCCGCGCAGGTGGAACGTCGCCGCCATATCGCCCTTCATCTGCGATGTCAGCGGTGCATCTACATTGCTCATCGTGCCAATGATGAACTTGTCCATCTCACGGTCGGACACATCGAATGTGCGCACATAGTCCGGCGTCTCATCAAGTACGGCGAATGTCTCCGCAAGATTCGGGTCGCGGTAGGAGGCGAATACCATAAAGCCGTTGCGGTTGAACTGCGTCATCGCCCCATACGCGCCGCCCTGCACGCGGATGCGCGTCCAGAAATAATCATAGCGCAGCAGCGTCTCGAGCACGCGCAGGACGCCCGTATAGCTGTAGCCGAGCTTAATGAAATTCGCGCCCTTCGCCACATACTGCACGCGGCTCTGCGTCATCAACCCCTCATTGCGCGCAGCGATCTCCCATGTGTACGGAGCCGTGGGGAATATCTCGGTAGAAAGTTTCGCTTGGAAATCCGCAAGCCCCGCCGCGACCGTCTCATAGTCCGCCGCAGGTGCCGTGATGCTCACCATAAGGTCGCTGCGATTGAAAATCTGTGGGAGAATCCGTGCAAATGCCGCCTGCATCTCCGCGTGGCGTGCTGCGAAATCGTCCTTGAATGCGCGCAGGAAATCGTGGAACGGCAGACCACCGACCTCGGTGTAGCAGCCCGAGGGGGTCAGATATCCCGCAATGCGCGCGGCAACAACCTGATTCGCCGCACGCTGGAGCGAGAGCTCCATACCCGTCTTTTCCTCGTCCGCGATCTCGCGGACGCGCTTTGCACCCGAGAAATCGCTCTCCGTCATGATCTCCCCAAGCAGGTCGAAGAGGCGCGGCAGATTTTCCTTCAGCACCTTTGCGCGCAGCTTGAAGCGCGGTGCGAGGGAGTCCGGCTCACCCGCGCGCGTATAGGCGACAATGTCCGCCCCAATACCACCCGTATAGAGGCTGCGGAGCATGGCGAGCTCAGCGTAGCTGTGCCGCGCGGTATCAACTGCACCGAACATCTCCGCGAGGAGATAGGCATAGGACAGATCCTCCTGCGCAACCGCCGCCATTGGGAAGTAGAAATTCAAATAGACAATGCCGTTCGTCTCAAGATCGGAGAACAGCACCTTCGTCCCCGCGCAGTCGCGCACATCGAGCGGCAGACGCTCCGCATCCGCACGGATGTCCGAGCGCGCGAGGATCGGAATCGAGGCAAGTGCCTCCTCCGTGTCCGGCTCCTCCTGTGCCGCCCGCAGTGCCGCGCAGGAGTCCATGACAGCCGCAATCTCGTCCGCAGACATTGCGGCCTTTTTCTCCGCGAGAATCTTCTCCTGCGCCGCCTCGCGCTCCGCACCGAGCGTGCGGCTCGGGGCGAGCGTCACGAGCGCCTCATGCGGATTCTCGAGGAAGGACTCCCAAATCACCTGCTCGAAATAGCCGTCCGCAAGCCCTTCCTTGAGCTCTTTGAGCACGTCCTCATAGCGCAGATAGTCTTCGGGCGTGCCGTCGTAGAGCCACGTCTTCATCATGCGGATTCCGTAGATGAGCCCCTTCGGCGAGGAGCCAAAGTCCGACTCGCGCAGACGGAACTCGAGCGTATTCAGCGACGCCTGTACGAGCGTATGATCCAGCCCGCCGTCTGCGAGTTTTGTCAGCGTCTCCTTGACGATCCACACGAATTCATCGGCGCGCGCCGTCTCCGATTTGCTCACAACGATGCTGAAGAACGGCTGCAATACGTCGCTCTCGTAGTTCGAGTCGACATCGCGCCCAAGCCCCGCGTCGATGAGCGCCTGGCGCAGCGGCGCGCCCTGCATCCTAAGGAGTGCGTGATCGAGAATCTGCAGCGCCATGACGCGCTTGCGGTCGCTCGTGTCACCAATCACCCAGTTCAGCGAAAGGAAGCTGTTCTCCTCGAGCGACTCCTCAGTCCCAATGGGATAGAAATGCTCTGCTGTGACCTGCCCTGCAAACGGCTGCTGACGGTCGATGCGCGAGGGTACGGGAATCCGCTCGAAATGCGAGAGATACGCACTGTCGAGATAGGCGAGCTTTTCCTCGATATCGAGGTCACCATAGAGGTAGATATAGCTGTTCGAGGGATGATAATAGCGCGCATGGAAGTCGAGGAACATCTCCTGCGTGAGGCCGGGGATCGCATCGGGGTCGCCGCCCGACTCGCAGCCATACGTTGTATCGGGATAGAGCGCCGCCATGATGCGGCTGCCGAGGAGATCATCGGGCGCGGAGAGCGCGCCCTTCATCTCGTTATAGACCACACCGCTGTAACGCAGAGGAGCGTCCGCATCATCCAGCTCGTAATGCCAGCCCTCCTGCATGAGCACCTGCGGATTCGTGCGCATTGAGGGATAGAAGACCGCATCGAGGTACACGTCCATGAGGTTCTGGAAGTCGCGGGCATTGCGGCTCGCAACGGGGTACATCGTCTTGTCGGGGAAGGTCATCGCGTTGAGGAAGGTGTTGAGCGAGCCCTTCACAAGCTCCACAAACGGTTCCTTCAGCGGATATTTGCGCGAGCCGCAGAGCACGGAGTGCTCGACGATATGCGCCACGCCCGTATCATCGACGGGCGGCGTGCGGAAGCTGATCGAAAAGACCTTGTTGTCGTCCGCCGTCTCAAGGAAGAAGAGCCGCGCGCGCGTCTTCTCGTGCACAAATGTATGCGCACGCCCTTCTGCCTCTGCGATTTCCTCCAAGCGAACGAGGCGAAAGCCGTGTATTACGTCATCTATCTTCATGTATGTGTTCCTCCTTCTGTCATTCCTGCCATTATAGCATAGAGAATGAATTTCTCAAAACAAAAGGACTGCCGCCATAGCAACAGTCCGAACATATTTGCTCTTGTAAGTGGGGCGATGTCCCTAAGCGAACCCTAGTGAAGCAAGTGAGTAAAGCGGGCGACTCGCCCCCTGCGGATTTCTTTCGTTCAAGCGAAGCGCGTTTAAGAAGTCCGCAGGTATTTAGGCGAACGAGCACGCGATCACTTGCGTAACTAAGCGTTCGCGAGGGACACGCCCCCGAACTATTCACACCGGAGGGAATGCCTTTGCGGGGTACATCTCCTGCGCCGCCGCATCATATCGCCCAATGCCGAGGAAGGCCCCTTCTGCATAGACGCGGTAGAATCCCTCTGCAAGCGGAAGACGACGCTCGGAGGTCGAGAGGCCGCTGTAGAACGCCTTGAGGCGCTGCGGATCGAGCTCATAGCACGGCAGATCGAGTGCCGTGTCGGGCGCGCACACGGCACGCTCCCCCACCTCCGCTAATTCTTCGAGCGTATAGGCGTCAGCGAGGACAAAGCCGCCCACGCGCGTGCGCAGGAGGAAGTGCATCGTCGCGGGCAGTCCGAGCGCCGTGCCGATATCCGTGCAGAGCGAGCGGATATATGTCCCCTTCGCGCAGTCCACATCGATAAGAATGCGTCGACGTACGGCATCGACGTGCACAAGTTCCAGACGGTGAATCGTAACCGTGCGCGCCTCAATCTCCACCTCTGCGCCCTGACGCGCAAGATCGTAGGCACGCTGTCCGCCGATCTTGATCGCGGAGTAGGCGGGCGGACGCTGTTGGATCTCCCCGACAAAGCGCGCAAGCACGGCGCGCATCTCCTCCTCCGTGGGCAGTGTCGGATGCGGGACACTCTCGATCACTTCGCCGTACACATCCCCCGTATCCGTCGCATATCCAAACGCAATCTCCGCGCGATAGGACTTGTCCGCGCCCTCCATATACTCCACGAGGCGCGCCGCGCGTCCGAGTGCAACGGGCAGGATGCCCGCCGCCGCTGGATCGAGCGTGCCCGCATGCCCCACGCGCTTCTGCTTAAAAATACGCCGCACAATGTCGATGACATCGTGCGACGAAAGCCCTGTGGGTTTTAATACGTTGATAAATCCGTCCACGTCTTAACGGTTCAGCTCCTCCCCGATTGCCGCGAGGATCTTTTTCTTCGCCTCGTCAAAGGGCGCGTAAATCGTGCAGCCCGCCGCGCGGACGTGCCCGCCGCCGCCGAATCCCTGCGCGATGCGCGAGACATTCGTACCCTTCGAGCGCATGCTGACGCGATACGTATCCTTCTCGAGCCACTTCATGAAGAAGACGACCTGCGTCCCCTCGATCACGCGCAGCTTGTCGAGCAGCCCCTCCGTCGTCGTGACCTCCTTCGCCTTTTCCTCGTCGATGAAGACCGCCGCAACCATGCCGTCATGGAACATCTCGAGGTTGCGGATCGCGCGCACCTGTGCCATGACCTCATCGTAGGATTTGAGCTCCATTGCAACGGAGATGATATTCGGCTTTACACCCACCTCGATGAGATCGGCCGCCGCGCGCATCGTATGCGGCGTCGTATTCGAGAAGCGGAAGAAGCCCGTATCCGTCGCCATGCCCGTATAGAGGCAGGTCGCAACATCGAGCGAGAACGTGCCGCCCATCGCGCCGATCAGGTCGTGCATGATCTCGCAGGTTGCGGCGTAGTCCGGATTCAGATAGAGGTACTCTGCCTCCTCGTCATTCGTCACATGATGGTCGATGTTCAGCACGCGCACTGCATCCACGGAGGAAACAACATTTCCTGTACGCTTCAGCTCGACATCGCAGACGATGAGGAGATCAGCGGTATAGCGCACGCCCTCTGCAGGGCGCTCGATCATCTCAAGCCCCGGCAGCACCTTGAAGATGCGCGGCAGGTCATCGTCAATCAGGACGCGCGCGTCCTTGCCCTGCGCTCTCAGATAGTGCATGAGCCCAAGCGTCGAGCCGATGGAGTCCCCATCGGGTCGAATGTGCGAGGTGAGGATGATGGTCTGCGCATCGCCAATGATCTTTGCGGCTTCGTCCAATGTGATCTTCATGCGTCCTCCCCCTTTTCCCCTGCGGGCTTATCCTCGTGAATCTCGTTCAGTAACCGCTGAATGTGGTCGCTGTAGTTCAGCGAGGTGTCGAGCGCAAAGCTGATCTCGGGCGTGAAGCGCAGGCGGATGCGCTTCCCGATCTCACGGCGCACGAAGCCGAGCGAACTCTCCAGTCCATACAGCGTATCGCGTGCCTTCTTCTCGTCCCCCATAACGCTGACGTAGATCTTCGCCTCGCGCAGATCCTCCGTGCACGCGACGGAGGTCACGGTCACAAAGCCGATGCGCGGATCTTTGAGCTCATTAAAGATAATGTCGCTGATTTCCTGCTTGATAAGTTCCTGTAGTTTTTCAACGCGAACCTTTGCCAAGGTGCGCCTCCTCTCTCTATACAAAGGGGCACAGCCCTCCGCCCCGCACGGCGGGACGATGGACTGCACCTCTGTATCACACAAGTATTTACTCGGCGTTTTCTTCCGCCGCTGCCGCTGCTGCAGCCGCAGCAGCCTGCGCCTCGCGCTTCTGCTCTGCCGCCTTGTTCGCCTCGGCAATGGAGGTCTCGATCTCCTCCATCGTGTATGCCTCGATGATGTCGCCCTCCTGGAAATCGCGGAAATCGACGATGGAGATACCGCACTCGTAGCCGGCGGCGACCTCCTTCACCTCATCCTTGAAGCGGCGCAGGGAATCGATCTCCCCGTCGAAAAGCTCGACGTTGTCGCGTAAGATGCGGATCTTCGAGTTGTTGTGAATCTTGCCCTCGAGGACGTATGAGCCCGCGACCAGCGCCTTGGAGAAGCGCATGACCTGACGAATCTCGACGCGTCCCTGAATGACCTCCTTGTACTTCGGCTTGAGCATGCCGCTCATCGCGTCCTTGACATCGTTCAGCGCGTCGTAGATGACGCGGTAGGTGCGGATGTCCACATCCTCCGTGTCTGCGAGACGGCGCGCATTTGCGTCCGGACGAACGTTGAATGCAATGACGATTGCCTTCGATGCCGTTGCGAGCATGATGTCCGACTCGCTGACCGCGCCGACGCCCGAGTGGACGATGTTGACGCGCACTTCGTCGTTCTTGTTGAGGCCGAGCAGCGCCGAGTTGAGTGCCTCGACCGAGCCCTGCACGTCCGCCTTGACGACGATGTTGAGATCCTTGATGTCGCCCTGCTGAATCTGCTGGAAGAGCGCGTCAAGCGAAACGCTCTTCGACTTGATGAGGTCGCGGCGCTGGTTGCCGAGGCGTGCCTCTGCAATCGAGCGCGCCTGCTTCTCATCGACGGCGGCGAGGATGTCGCCCGCCGACGGCACATCGTTCAGACCGAGGATCTCTACAGGCATGGAGGGACCCGCCTTTTTCACGTTGTCGCCGCGATCGTTGATCATCGCGCGGACGTGACCATATGCCGTACCGACGACGATGGAGTCGCCGATGCGGAGCGTGCCGCTCTGAACGAGCACCGTTGCGACAGAGCCGCGTCCCTTGTCGAGCTTTGCCTCGATGATGACGCCGCGTGCCTCGCGGTTCGGGTTTGCCTTCAGTTCCTCGACCTCGGCAACGAGCAGGATGTTCTCGAGCAGGTCGTCGATGCCGATGCGCTGCTTTGCCGAGACGGGCACCATGATCGTGTCGCCGCCGTATTCCTCGGAGACCAGCCCATACTCCATGAGCTCCTGCTTGACGCGGTCAGGATTTGCGCCCGGCTTGTCAATCTTGTTGATTGCAATGATGATGGGCACCTGCGCCGACTTCGCGTGATCGATTGCCTCGACGGTCTGCGGCATGACCCCGTCATCCGCCGCAACGACGAGAATCGCCACGTCCGTAATCTGTGCACCGCGTGCACGCATCGCCGTGAACGCCTCATGACCCGGCGTATCGAGGAAGACGATCTTCTTGCCTTGGCAGACGACCTGATAGGCGCCGATGTGCTGCGTGATGCCACCCGCCTCGTGCGAGCTGACGGAGGTATTGCGGATCGCATCAAGCAGCGAGGTCTTGCCGTGGTCAACGTGACCCATGACGGTGACGACCGGCGGGCGATCCTTGAGTGTCTTCGGATCGTCCTCGATCTCCGGGATCAGCGTCGGATCGACATCCGGCGGCAGCTCCTCCGTTGTCACGCCGAACTCGGCTGCAACGAGGGATGCCGTATCATAGTCGATCTCCTGATTGATGCTCGCCATGACGCCCATGAGCATGAGCTTCTTGATGATGTCAGACGCCGTATAGCTCATCTTGGACGCGAGATCCTTGACGGCAATGGTCTCCGGCAGCTTGATGTGCTTCGGACGCGCGATCTCCGCCTTCACTGCGGGTGCGGGCGCTGCTGCACGCCCCTTGCGTCCCTTGCGCGCACCGCCGCGGCTGCGCTCTGCCTGACGCAGATCTGTGTGCTCCTCGCGGTCACGACGTGCACCGCCGCGTCCGCCGCGGCTACGGTCACCGCCGGCGGCGTTGTTATCGCCGCCGCGCCGACGTCGATTGTCGCTGCGCCCCTCTGTCGCGGGCGGCGGCGGAATCGCCGCTGCCGGTGCTCCGGGACGTGCGCCACTGCGTCCGCCCGCAGGACGTGCGGGACGATCACCAGGTCTCCCCGATCCACCGCCGGACGAACGGGGACGGTCAGAGCTCTCCGCACGCGTCTTGGAGGGTGCCTGACGCACGATCACAATGCCGGGTGTCTTCGTGCGCGCGCGCAGCACGGGTTTCTCCTCGGCTGCGGGTGGCTGCGGCGCCGCCTTCTCAACAGCTGCCGGTGGGGCACTCTGCTCCGCTGCGGGTTTTTCCGCTGCCCGTGCAGAAGCTGCAGCAGGACGCTTTTCCTTCTCTTTCTTTGCCGGACGCTCGGCAGCCTTCGGAGCGGGGGATTTGCTCTGCAGGGATTCCTTGCGTACGGGTTTTGCCGTGCGGCCGAGCTCAGCCTTGACCGCCGCACGCTCCTCTTCACCGACTGCACTGAACATATTCTTTACTTTGTAGTTCTTGCTCTTGAGAATATCAATAATGGTATCTTTGTCCGTCTTGAATTCCTTTGCCAAATCGGTGATTCTGTATTTCGATTCTGACATCAATCCACCCCCGTCGGTATATCCTGCAAATAGGCACTGAGCCTGTCCGCAAATCCTCTATCTATCAGCACAGCAACCGCACGATACTCCTTACCGAGACAGTGCCCGAGCTGCTGCATAGTCAGTAATTCCGCCGATGGCACATTCAGCTGCGCCGCCATGCGGGTAAATTTCGCCTTGGTCTCCTCCGAAGCATCAACTGCGAGCAGAAGGTATGTACCCTGCTTGCGCTTCAATGCCTCTTCCACAACGAACGCACCGGATAGGATGCGCCGTGCGCGTGCCGCCATGCTGAGGAGGTTCATCGCGCGCTGCTCTATCCCTGCGTTCATGTCCCATCCTCCTCGTGCTGCACAATCTCCTCGAGTGCGTCATAGACGGCGGGGGCAACCCGCCCCTTGAACGACCACGATAGGCCGTTCTGTCTGCGCGCCTTGCGGAGGCATTCGGGCGAGGGACAGAGATATGCACCACGCCCGGGGCTCTTGCCCGTCGGGTCAATGGCGACCGTCCCGTCAGGACTCTTTACAATGCGCAAGAGTTCACGCTTTGGATGCAGTGTACGGCAGCCGACGCACAGCCGCTCGGGCTGTCTCGCCTCTGCCATTATGCCTCCTCTTCGGCGGGCTCCTCCACAGCGGTATCTTCCGCCGCTTCCTCCGCCATCAGCTCCGCTGCCTGTGACTCGCTCTTGATGTCGATCTTCCAACCCGTCAGCTTTGCCGCGAGGCGGGCGTTCTGCCCCTCCTTGCCAATGGCAAGTGAGAGCTGGTAGTCCGGAACAATCACGCGTGAGACCTTCTCCGCCTCATTTACGGCAACCGAGATCACCTTGGCGGGGTTCAGTGAGTTCGCAATGTAGGTCGCGGGATCATCGCTCCATTTCACAATGTCGATCTTCTCCCCCGCGAGTTCATCGACCACCGCCTGTACGCGCATATAGTGTGGGCCGACACAGGCGCCGATGGGGTCGACGCGCTCCTCAGACGAGTAGACGGCCACCTTCGAGCGGCTGCCCGCCTCGCGTGCAATCGACTTGATCTCGACCACGCCCTCCTGCATCTCAGGCACCTGCAGCTCGAAGAGCTTCTTGAGGAGCCCCGGATGCGTGCGAGAAAGCATGATCTGCGGACCGCGCGCCGTACTCTTCACCTCGATGATATAGGCGCGTAGCGTGTCGCCGTAGTTGTATTCCTCCGTCGGCAGCTGCTCCGTCGCCATGAGCAGCGCCTCTGCACGCCCGATGTCGACGAACACGTTGCGCCCCTCGACACGCTGCACAATGCCCGTGACGATATCCGCTGAGCGATCCTTGTACTCGTCATAGACATTGCTGCGCTCCGCCTCACGCAGGCGCTGCATGACGACCTGCTTCGCCGTCTGCGCCGCAATGCGTCCGAAGTTCGCAGGGGTCATCTCGATCTCGACCACATCATCGACATCGTAGTCCGGATTGATGGCACGCGCCTGTTCGAGGGAGATATCCGTGATGTCGCTCTCAACCTCCTCGACAACCGTCTTGCGGGCAAAGACGTGAAATGCGCCCGTCTCGCGCGACAGAGAGATGCGAACGTTTTGATCCGAGCAGCTGAAATTGCGCTTATATGCCGAGATCAGCGCCGCCTCAATGGTCTGGAAGAGCTTTTCCTCATCGATGCCCTTCTCGTACGCAAGCTCCTGCAATGTCTGCAGAAACTCCTTTCCGCCGTTCGTCTCCTTGGTGCTTTTTCTTGCCAAAACCCAATCCTCCCTAAAAGTCGATATGCAGACGTATCTGTGAGACCTGTTCCATGGGGATTTGAATCCCGCCGTCAATGGTCAGTATCTTGCCGTCGCAGTCCGTGAGTGCGCCCGTCCACTGTTTCTTTCCGTCAAAGGGCGCGTAGAGCATCACATCAACCTGCTTGCCGCGTTCGCGCTCGAAATCGCGCGGCTTGCGCAGCACGCGGTCGATCCCCGGCGAGGACACCTCCAAAATATAGGCATCGGGGATGAAGTCCTCGCGGTCGAGAATCGCCTCCAACCGCTCGCTCAGTGCCTGGCAGTCATCGATATCGATTCCGCCGTCCTTGTCGATGTAGACACGCAGATAGTAGTCGCGTTCGCGCACATACTCGACATCGACCAGCTCCAACTCCGGCACAGTGGTCAGGAGACCGCGCACAATCTCCTCAACGCGCTCCTCGATCTTCGCGCTCATGCTCTCCCTCTTCTCATACGCAATGAAAGAGTGGGCTTCCACCCACTCTTTCCAGATCTTAAATGAATTTATTGAAGTATATCATAGGATGGGACTTTTGTAAAGCCCTTGTATGGATTTTGCTCAGTGCATCATGCGGTTCATGCCGGACTGTGAGAAAAGCAGCACGAGCAGAATGCCGATGACCAGGGAGTAGACCCACGCAGGCACCTCAATCGACGTGAGCTTCACCTTCGCACATGCTAGTTCCTTCCATGTCCGGAAGAGCACATCGCCTGTGAACGCACCGCCCTGCAGCAGTAACTGTTCGATCATATACAGAAAAACACTCACCACACACAAATTAAGCGCCCCAGCGAGGAAGAGCAGCCCTCCCCAGTCCAGTGAGATTGCCGAACTTGCCATCGCGCCAAAGATCGTCTTTTTGACCTCCGACAGCAGGCTTTGATACCGAATAAAAGCGATAACGGCAAAGATCAGCAGCGCGTGCCCCATTGCAGCTGAAAGAACATAGTTCTTCTTTTTGAGGATAGCATATGCCGAGGCGGCGCCGATAAAAATGATTGCGAGCATCAGCCCCTTGCTGATGTCCATAATGGTCACGTCGAACATACGCCCCAACGAGATCCACGGCATGAATACGGAAAAAATCACCATCGCCGCACCGATATAGGGCGTAGAGGAGAGTTGTTCGCGCAGGCTCTCAAGTTTCTTCCTATTCTCCTGCGTATCCGGAGGCGTCCCATGCTGCTGCAGTTCTGCAGCAGGATGCATCTCCTGCCCAGGATCTGCTTCAGCAGCCATCCGATCCTCCTCCTGCGGTGCTCCGCAGAGAGAACAGAACTTGACTCCATCCTCAATGGAGGCGCCGCACTTTTCACATGACTTCATTTCCATATCCCCTTTCTATCTCCCGTACATCTTTCGCATGACCCACGAAAGGATCCGACCGCGCCCGATGAGGCTGACGATTGTGCCGAGCACGAGGACGCCGACGATAATCATCGCAATCGCAGGCAGCGCAACAAAGATGAAGAGCGCAAGCAGTGCCCCGAGGCCGAGCGCCCAGAGGAGGCTCGTAAGGAGCGAGGGACGCCGCGACACACCGCCAATGCGGATATAGCGCACGGAGCTGTGCGGAGCACCGCCGTACGCAGAGCCCCACGCCTGTTCCTCTTCCCCGTGCGGCTCTGCGCCGCTCTCGTCCACCGTTACGCCACGATAGGCGGCATTTTCCTCGCGGCTCATCGGCCGCACACGCGAATCCTGATCCATAGAAGCCTCCTCTCCAAGAAAGCAATGCTTCCTTAAAAACTCGCTGCTCCGTGAACAACGCTGTAGAGCATCGTCACAAAGCCCTCCTCCCCGAGGTAACGGGGATCGTAGGTCACACAGCGCAGCGCCGTACGCATGCGCGCAAGCGCAGCACGCACCGTTTTCTGATCCGAACCGAGCACATGATAGAGCTCCGTGATCGGCGAAAGGTCGATATCATTGATCTCCGCAAAAAGGAATATCGTTGCCGTCAGCGTCTCCGCTGTCTTTGCACGCGCAAGATCGGACTGCGCGTAGTCCAGAAACAGCTCGCACATAAGCACCTGTGAGTGACGGCTAAAGCCGATCTTGTCCGCAATGATCTGAAGTGCGCCGAGTTCCTCTGCGCACACATGCGGGTCGATCGTGCGGGGAATGGCAGCCGGCAGCAGACGGCGCGGCAGCACATCGAGCTGCGCGAGCGTCGAGAGGACGTGGATCGTATGGCGCACGAGCGCCGCTTCCCGTTCGAGGAAATCGTCCATCGTTGCCTCAGGCGCCTGCATGCGGAAGAGCTTGTACTCGCGCTGAATCGTGTCGCCAATCCGCTTCTGCAGACGCTTGCTCGCCGAGATTGCCGTGATGTAATTGAGCATCATCATCCCCTCGTCGCAGATATGCCCGAAGAGAATGCTCTTTGAAAGCGAGCCCGGAATATCCGGATGCGGCAGCACGACCTCCTCATCGCGCAGAATATCGCGGCAGACAACGTGATCGTCGTACTCCTCCGTCACGGCGAGTACGGCAAAGCGCGCCGCCAGCAGATCGCCGATGATCTCGCGGTCATCGTAGCTGAGCTTCTTCCACATATGCTCGCTGTAGTGCGCAATCGGCGTCTCATCCGTCGCAATGAGATGATAGTCGAAGAAAAAATAGTCCCAGAACCGCAGCCAGAAGGTTTCCTTTTCCTCCTCGCTCGCGTGTTCGTACTCGTTCATATCGTAGAGGCCGCCCGTGTAGATCGTCGCCGCACGGCCGATGTCGAGCTGATAGGCGGAACACCGGAAATACTCGCCGATGCGGTGCAGGAGATCATTGAGCTGAATATTCAGCTCCTCCATCTCGATCTGCTCGTCCTCCTCGATATCCTCGATCGTCAGCCCCTCGATCTCCTCCCACATGACACGCTCCGGCAGGTGGAACCGCCCCGTGATGTAGAACATCTCGAGATCGGCATCCAGCTCGCCGATGTCGATGTCATAGTCGCCCGTATCCTCGAGATAGGTCAGAAAGGCGCGCATGCGCGCAAAATAATCCTCTGCGTGTCGCTTGAGCGGACGTCGGTCAATATGCGCATCCGCATAGCGGAAGAAGAGCGCGAGGTAGTCGATGCGGATGAAGAGCCGCGCAAGCGAATCATCGCGCCGCTGAATAACTGTGAGAAAGTCCTCAATGCAGTACCAGTCTGTACAGAGGTCTTCATTGCTCCGCCCACGCCACGCTGCCGCACGAAGATAGCGCTCGACAAGCGTGCGCGCCACAAAGATATTCGCACGCCCATGCGCCAGATAGAAACGCTTGACTAATGCGTAGACATTTTCCATCCAGCCCTCCAAGCCTACACGCTTTTTTCCTAAACAAAACCAATACGGCTTATCCTAACAAATGTACGAAGTAATGTCAATGCGCAAAAGGAGCGGCTGCGGCAAGATGAAGCCGCAGCCGCTCTATTACGCAAACAGATCCTTGAATTTCTCAGTAAAGCTCTTCTGCTCGGGATTGACCGCATCCCCGCTGAGCGCTGCGAACTCCTTGAGGAGTTCCTTCTGCTTTGCGGAGAGTTTCTGCGGCGTTGTGACCTTGACGCGGACGTGCTCATCGCCGCGTCCGGAGCCACGCAGATTCGGTATGCCCTTGCCCTTGACGCGCAGCACCGTGCCCGTCTGGATGCCCGCAGGCACCTTGAGGTCGACTGCGCCGTCGAGGGTCGGCACCTGTACCGTATCGCCGAGCGATGCCTGTACGAAGGTGATCGGAATCTCGATGAGGACATCGTTGCCGCGCCGCTGAAAGAGCTCATGCGGACGGATGAAGATGTATACATAGAGATCGCCGTTCGCCCCGCCGCGCACACCCGCCTCGCCGCCGCCCGAAACGCGGACGCGCTGTCCGTCGTCCACACCGCGCGGGATGTTGACCTTGATGGTCTTCGTGACGCGCTTGCGCCCCGTGCCGTGGCAGTCACCGCACGGATTCTTGATGATCTTGCCCGTGCCGTGGCACTGGCTGCACGTGCGCGAGGTCATCATGCTGCCGAACATCGTCCGCTGCATGACCTGCTCCTGCCCTGACCCATGACAGGTCGAACAGGTCTCGGCACTCGAGCCCTTCGCCGCGCCCGAACCGCCGCAAGTCGGACAGTTCTCCTCACGCGGGATGGAGAGCTCAACCTCCTTGCCGAACGCCGCCTCCTCGAACGAAATCTCGAGATCGTAGCGCAGGTCTGCGCCGCGCTCGGGACCCTGTCGGCGCGCGCGGCGTCCGCCGCCACCCATGCCGAACATATCGAAGATGTCATTCATGTCAAAGCCGCCGAATCCGCCGGCACCGCCGAAGGGGTTGCCCCCTCCGGCACCGCCCCCGCGACGCGGGTCGAAGGCATCGTGACCGAACTGGTCATACGCCGCCTTCTTCTGCGGATCCTTCAGCACATCGTACGCCTCGTTGACCTCCTTGAATTTCTCCTCGGCGGTCTTCGGGTCGTCACGGTTGAGATCGGGATGGTATTTGCGCGCGAGTTTCTTATATGCTTTTTTGATCTCATCGTCCGAGGCGCCCTTCTGGACGCCCAGGACTTCGTAGTAATCGCGTTTCTCGCTCACGATACCACCTTACTTCTTATCATCCTTGACTTCGGTGAACTCCGCATCGACAACATTGTCATCCTGCGCGCCGCTCTGTGCGCCCGCATTTGTATCTGTGCCCGGCGCGGCACCTGCGGCACCCGCCGCCTGCTGTGCCTGCTGATAAGCCGCCGCAGAGAGTTCGTAGAGCGGCTGGCGTGCCTCTTCGGTCGCCGCCTTGATCGCCTCGATATCCGAGCCCTTGAGCGCTTCCTTCAGCTTGTCAATCGCGATCTGCGTCTTAGAGACGAGTGCCTGATCGGCGTTCTCACCGAGATCCTTGATCGCCTTCTCCGCCTGATAGACGAGGGAGTCGCCCGCATTGCGTGCATCGACGGCTTCCTTCTGCTTCTTGTCCTCGGCGGCGTGCGATTCCGCCTCTTTCACCATGCGCTCGATATCCTCTTTGCTCATGCCGCTGTCGGACTGAATCGTGATCTTCTGCTCCTTGCCCGTGCCAAGATCCTTCGCCGACACGTTGACAATGCCGTTCGCATCGATGTCGAACTTAACCTCGATCTGGGGAACGCCGCGCGGTGCGGGCGGAATATCCGTGAGCTGGAAGCGTCCGAGCGTCTTGTTGCCCGCCGCCATCTCGCGCTCGCCCTGCAGAACGTGAATCTCAACGCCCGGCTGATTGTCCGCCGCCGTCGAGAACACCTGACTCTTCGAGGTTGGGATGGTCGTGTTGCGGTCGATGATCTTCGTGCAGACACCGCCGAGCGTCTCGATGCCGAGCGAGAGCGGCGTGACATCGAGGAGCAGCACGTCCTTGACCTCGCCGACGAGCACGCCGCCCTGGATTGCTGCGCCGATGGAGACGCACTCATCCGGGTTGACACCCTTTGAGGGCTCCTTGCCGAGGATCTTGCGGATCGCATCCTGTACCGCAGGAATACGAGTCGAACCGCCGACGAGAATGATCTTATCGATCTCGTTGCTCGAGAGCCCCGCATCCTCCATCGCCTTGCGTGTCGGAACCATCGTGCGCTCCACGAGATCCGCCGTCAACTCATCGAACTTTGCACGAGAGAGCGTGAGGTCGAGATGCTTCGGACCTGAGGCATCCGCCGTGATGAACGGCAGGTTGATATTCGTCTGGCTCATGCTCGAGAGCTCGATCTTCGCCTTCTCTGCCGCCTCGATGAGACGCTGTGCACTCATCTTGTCCTGCGAGAGGTCGATGCCGTTCTCCTTCTTGAACTCCTCGACCATCCAGTCCATGATCTTCTTGTCGAAGTCGTCGCCGCCGAGCATCGTGTCGCCGTTCGTCGCCTTGACCTCGAACACGCCCTCGCTGAGCTCGAGGATAGAGACGTCGAACGTGCCGCCGCCGAGGTCAAAGACGAGCACCGTTTCATCCTGATCCTTGTCAAGGCCGTATGCAAGCGCCGCCGCCGTCGGCTCGTTGATGATACGCAGCACCTCGAGGCCTGCAATCTTGCCCGCGTCCTTCGTTGCCTGACGCTGGCTGTCGTTGAAGTACGCAGGAACCGTGATGACCGCCTGCGTAACGGTCTCGCCGAGATATGCCTCTGCATCGCTCTTGAGCTTCTGCAGAATCATCGCAGAGATCTCGGGCGGTGTGTAGTTCTTGCCGTCAATCGTCACATGATAGTTCGGGTCACCCATATGGCGCTTGATCGACGAGATCGTGCGGTCGGGGTTCGAGACCGCCTGATTCTTTGCAAGGCGACCGACAAGGCGCTGCCCGTCCTTCGTAAAGCCCACGACGGACGGCGTGATGCGGCTGCCCTCAGGATTCGTAATAACGACGGGCTCTCCGCCCTCCATGACCGACACAACAGAGTTCGTCGTTCCAAGGTCAATACCAATTACTTTAGCCATTTTATATTCCTCCAAAATCTTATAGATGTTATTTGCTTAGTTACCTGCTACCTGCACCATGGCAGGGCGGATGACCCTGCCCTTGGCCTGATAGCCCTTCTGCAGCACCTGGGTGATCGTGCCGTCCTCCACATCGGGATTCTCGACGCGCATGACCGCCTGATGCACATTCGGATCAAAGGGTGCGCCCTCTGCCTCGATGTTTTCAAGCCCGTGCTTTTCCATCACCTCGCGCAGCTGCGTGAAGATCATCTCCACGCCCTTTTGGAACGCCTCCACATCGGACTGCTCCACCGCCATCGCCCGCTCAAAATTATCGAGGAGCGGCAGGAAATCCGTGAGGATATTCTGCGTGATAACGGCTGCAAGCTCCTCCTTTTCCTTCGCCGTGCGGCGGCGGAAGTTTTCAAAATCCGCCTGAAGACGCAGGATGCGGTCGTTCTTTTCCTGAAGCTGTGCCTCTAGTTCGGACGTCCTATCCTCCTCTGCGGGCACATCCTCCACGGTTACATCCGCAGATTCCGCCTCCGTGTCAGTTACATCCTCCACGGGCTGCTCCTCTGCCGTCATCTCTTCCTTTTCCTGCAAGCCGTTCACCTCTCCTACCATTTCAGCTGATAGATCATCTCTGTTAGATTCGTATTTACATAGTCGAGTATGCGCATCGCCTTCGCGTATTCCATGCGCGTGGGGCCGAGCACCGCAATCGTCCCGAGCAGCCTGCCGTCGACATGATAGGTCGCCGTGATAAAACTGCTGTCCCAGAACGTACTGCTCTTGTTCTCGCGGCCGATCGTGACCTCAAGCCCCTCGCCCGCGTGCGTGTGGAGGATATCCTTCACGAGATCCTCGCGCTCGAGGACAAGCAGCATCGCACGGACGCGCTCGAGATCCTGAAACTCGGGATTTCCGAGCAGCTGTGCTGTGCCGCCGAGGTAGAGGCGATCCTCCGAGCGCCCTTCGAGCGCCCTGTGCATGACCTCCACGGCGGCCACGAAGATGGATTCATCGCCGATCGCATCGCGCACGCGGCGCATATCCGTCTTCGTCACATCGCTGAGTGCCTTGCCCGAGAGCGTCTCATTGACTGCCCCCGCCATCCGCTGAAAATCTGCGAATGTCGCACCGTCGGGAATCTCGACGATGCGGTTCTCGACGAAGCCCGCATCCGTCATGAGAACGGCAATTGCGTGCGTCATGTCGAGCGGCAGAAACTGCAGCATGCGGAACGTCGACTGCGCGGCCTGCGGTGCGAGCACGAGCGAAACATTGTGCGTTACGTCCGCAATCAGGCGCGCCGTCTCCTGAAACACCTCGTCGAGGCGTCGCACGCGCCTGTGGTACCAATCGTGTATCTTCTTTTTCTCGGCATCCGTCACAGGAGCGACGGGCTGCAAACCATCGACGTAGAAGCGGTACCCCTTCGATGAGGGGATGCGCCCGGCGGATGTGTGGGGATGCTCGAGGTAGCCGAGCATCTCGAGATCCGCCATCTCATTGCGAATGGTGGCAGGGCTGATGCCGAGATTGTATTTCTGCGCGAGTGTCCGCGATCCGACCGGCTCTGCCGATGCGATATAGTCATCGACGACCGCCCACAGGATCTGACTCTTGCGTGCGTCCAGATCGTCCGACATTCACCCCTCTCCTCTCCTTTCAATCTCTGTTAGCACTCTCTAAAACTGAGTGCTAATCAAAATCTATACTGAATATACACGGTAAAAAGCAAAAAGTCAAGAGCAAAAATGACAAAAAGTCAAATATTTTTTCATGCGAAAAGCCTCCCTCGATGATACGGGGGAGGCTTTGCATTACGGCATATTACTCTTCGCTCTGCCCATCCAATACATTGAAGATGTAGACGGCGCGAATCTCTACAGGCGTCACGCCGAGGTCTTCAATCGCCGTGAGCAGTCCCGAGGAGAGCACGGCGCGCTCCGCCTTGCGATCCTCGTTCGTGATGATCGACAGTGCCGCTTCATCCTGCGGATAGAGGGTCACAATGCCGTTGCCAAACGTCACCTCATAGGCGCCGTTCGTCGTCTGGTAGAGGAAGCTGAGTGCCTGCGCAGACGTATTGCGGATTTCCTTCGGATCGGGGATGTCAACCTTCTTCGAGGAGGGCTTGATCGCCAGCTTCTCCGGTGAATAGTTGACCGTATAGATGCCGTCAAGGTCGCGCGAGCCGCCATCCGTAAAGAGCACAGGGATTGCCTCAGACGTATTGTGTGCCGGATTCTCAGGATGGAACCCGCGGTCACCACGCGTCCTGCCGAGATCAAACCCGAACGAGCCGTCCTTGTGTTCGACGAAATCATGCGCCTCGGGCGTGCTGCCATTCGTCAGGACAACACGATTTGCCCAGTTCGTCGGTGACGCATCCTGCGGCATCTGAACAGTTACTCCCTCGGCGGGCGGATTGCTGCCCGTGCGATTCTCAGTCGGAACGGCTGCGGTCGTCACGCCGCTTCCACCGTTCGTCGTTCCCGTCGTTACCTGCGCAGCAGCAGCACTGCTCGTCGTTACGACAGCCCCCTCGGGCGTACTCATATCGAATCCGCGCATAGCAATCGTCAAATTACCGGGTGCGTAGTTAAAGCGATAGTTGGAACGTGCCGACGCACCTGCATAGCCACTTTCAACGGAAGCAGGATCGACATGGATCACGCCCCGATAGATGCCGCCGCGCGTCGTCGCGTTCATACCCGCATCATAGTGCGATGTGATGCCGCTGATGTCGTCGCCCACGAGCAGACCGCGCTGCGATGTGTGGTCGCCACGCTCGATCATGTATGCGGTTATGACGGGATTCGGTGCACCGTAGTCACGGGAGGCACTGCCCGCCGTGATAAGTACCTCGCGCGGCGTGATGATAAACCTGCCGTCTGCGTAGTGAATATTGTAATTGGCATCCGTGCCGTGCGCAAACTGCGCCGCAGAGGAACGTGTCCAAAGCCCCGTGGTACCTGCGTTGGTCGTAACCGTTGCGGTCGGGTCGATTGTCTCCGTAACGGAAGAAACCACATCACCGCCCACGAGTCCGCTTACTGCATCTGTCGGACGCACGTTGACGAGACGCGTGCCGTTCACATAGTGCGCCAGACTGTTCGCTGCGCCGTAAGCGCGGCTCTTGTCACCCGCCGTGATGTAGAGGTCGCGCTTCGTGATGGCAAACCCACCGTCGACATAGGTGATGTTGTAGTTCGACGCCTTACGATTGCCTGCGAGGCGTGCATTTGTAATCTGCGTCTTGAGTCCCGCCGTGCCGGCGTTCGTCGTAACGAGGGCGTCCGTCGATTCATCGACGTCAGCGACCGCGTCACCGTTCACGAGTCCCGTCGTGGCGGTCGCGGCGTCGGCACGGAACTTCGTCGTGCCGCCCGTATAGACGGCGGTCGAGTTCTCCGTGCCGTAGATGCGCGTCTTGCTGCCCGCATGAAGCGTCAAGTCGCGCGGCGTGATGGCGAAATTGCCGTCCTCGTAGCGAACGTCATAGTTATTGGCATTTCCCGTGCCGAAGACGGCATTTGCAATCTTCGTCTTGAGTCCTGCCGTGCCTGCGTCCGTCGTGACGGTCGCACGCGAATCAATCGTCTCCGTGACCGTCGAAACCGTATCGCCGTTGACGAGGTTCGTGCCCGCCTTGACGCGGAAGAGATTCGTGCCATTAACATAGCCCGCCGTCGCGTTCGCCGTGCCGTAGATGCGGTTCTTGTCGCCTGCGACGAGCGTCAGCGGCCGCTTCGTTATGTTGAAGTGTCCGTCAACGTAGGTGATGTTGTAATTGTTTGCTGTACCCGACGAGAAGTGCGCCGCGCTTGCCTTTGTCCAAAGACCTGCCGTGCCCGCATTCGTCGTAACCGTTGCCGACGGGTCAATCGTCTCCGTCACATCGTCGATGGCGTCGCCGCCCACAAGTCCCGTCGTCGCGGTAGCTGCAGCGACGTTGACCTTCGCCGTGTTGTTAATATACCCCGCCGCCCCGTTGGCATCACCGTAGACGCGTGACTTGTCGCCCGCCGTGAGGGTCAGCGCACGCTTCTTGATCGTGAGCGTGCCGGGATCGGACGTGATATGGTAGTCCGTCGCAAGGCTGCGGCTTCCCGTGGCGAGCGCCGCACCATTTAAGGTCATAGTGTAAGTGCCGACGCCCGTGCGCTCCGTGACGGCGTTGCCGCCGCCATCCGCCGCCGTGACTGTATACTTCGCAAAACTGTCGCCCGTAAGGAGCGTGCCCGTATGCGTCGTGCTCGACGTCATGGTCACGTTGTCGTTCGATGTGCCATAAATGCGCTCGCCGCTCGGCGCAGTGAAGTGGATGTCGATGGGCTTCACCGTGAGCTTGCCTGGAACGTACTTGAATTTGTAGTTCGTCGCGGAGAGCGTGCTGTTTTTCAGGTCAACACTGTACTCGCCCGCATGGACAGCACCCTGCGCATAGCCCGTCGTCTTCGTCGCATCCGCAATCGGGGTATAGGAAACAGCACCCGAGAGAAGTCCCGTTGTATTTTCCGTCTGGCTGTTCGCGAAGTTTGAGAACGTGACCCCCGCGTTGCCCGTGTAGCTGTGCGGATTGCCGTTGTAATTTACGGTCGAGGTCTTGCCCGTGACCGTGACGACGCGCGGCACGATGCGGTAGTCGACTGTGATCTTGTAGTTGAGGTCATTGTGCCCTTGATAAGTGATCTTCTCATTGGGAATGGTCGAATCTGAACCGTAGGTATGCGCACCCGAACGCATATTGACATCGGTCGATGCCTTCTTGACCTCGCCATTCGTTGTATTGATATCAGCATTGACGTTCGTATGAACCGTCGTACCGAAACTATGCGTCCCCGAATCACCTACATGAGCGCGAATGTAATCTACCTCCGTCTTGTCGAGCGCACGGCGCTTCGCATTGCCGTCATCAACGATCTGGAAGCCCGATGCCGCGCCAAAGAATGCGCCGTTCGCATCGCCATAGGCACGGGTCGAATACAGCTTGAGTTCCGGCTGATACTTGTAGAACATGGCGTTCTGACCCGCAGGAATGGGGAAAGAACTGCGATTGCTGTAGTCCACGCCGTATTTACGGAACTGGAATACAAGCCCGTCGATCTCATTCTCGACAGAGTCCTCCGTATGCACGACATAACGCTGGCCGGGCGCGGTCTTGATGGCGTTTGCGCCCCCCTTGTTCTTGAAGGCGCCGCCCTTCGCCTCGATGAGGACATCGGACGTACCCGTGCCGACAATCTGTCCACCGGGCGCGATCGTGACGTTGCCGCCGTCCTGGTTCTTGATATTGATGGCGGCGTTATTGCCCGTGATCTTACCCGTGACATTCGTTCCGCCCTTCGTCTCGACGGAAACGCCCGTCGCGGACGTGATATTGCCGAGGTTCTTGATCTCGTTTGGCCCCGTGAGATTTACGTTATGTGCATCTACTTCGAGCGTCGGAACGGATTTCAAGACGCCCGTCGAGGTGACATCTTTGTTCGTCTTGATGGATACGGCATCGGCAAGCCCCTCGGGCAGGTCGACGTTGCCGACCTTGATATCTCCTGCATTCTGACCTCCGATGCGAATCTTCTTGAAACCCTTGCCGTCGGGGTTCTTGCGCAGGAGTCCCGTGCCGCTGAAGATGTCGGACGGAAGTGTGGGATCGGAGGCAGAGCCGCCCGCGCCAGGCGTGCCGAAGTTGAGCGTCTTGCCCGGCGTATAGGTGTCGAAGGAGACGTCGCCGTGGCCTGTGATCGTGCTGCCGTTCGCCGTGTTGAGCTTGTCCGCCTGGATGGCGACATTGCCGTCATGATCGCGGTCAGCGCCGTCCGCATTGATATGCGCATCATCGAGATTGACTTCACGACTGGCAACGGTGTAGTCCCTGCCGTGCGTATTGATCGAGCCGGAGAGGTTGACGCCACCTGTGCCGCTCGTGATCGCCTGCTGGATCTTGACGGTGAACGGCATGTCAATCGTGCCACTCTGATAGAGCCTGCCGCCGCCTCCCTTGTCGCCGATGTTGATGATCTCATACTCCCAGAACTGACGGTTGTTTCCATTGAAATACTTGTCGAGCAAGGAGAGCTTCGTCGGATCATTCACTGTGCCGCCGAGTTTGAGATCCCGACCATGCGAGATCGGCAGGATATTGAGCGCTTTCTTGCCCTTCATCTTGCCGTTCAAGTTCATCGCATCGGTCTTGAGCGTGAGTGCGCCCGTGCCCGTATCGACGGAGCTTCCAGCCGCCGTCGTCAAATCCTTCGATTCGAGTGCGAAGTCGTTGCCATTCGTTCGAATGTTTGCCGAGCCGTCAACCGTCATCGAGCCTGCGGTTTTCCCTGAGCGGATTGTCGTCGGATCGACGAAGTTCAGATTGCCGTCGACCTTTGTCGCGCCCGCCGCGTCTTCTCTGCCGAGATAGACGTGCTTGAAGCCGTCCTTGATCTTCGCGCCGCCGAAGAGATTTTCCGGCAGATTCAGCCCCGTACCCGTCGCGCCGACGTTGAGGTTCGTCGCGGCATTCGCCTGCTGTATGGTCAGATTGCCCTTGCCCTCG
Organism: Selenomonas sp. oral taxon 138 str. F0429; assembly: GCF_000318175.2. Taxonomy (NCBI): domain Bacteria; kingdom Bacillati; phylum Bacillota; class Negativicutes; order Selenomonadales; family Selenomonadaceae; genus Selenomonas; species Selenomonas sp. oral taxon 138. The sequence goes on from NZ_KB290925.1 coordinate 91,835, forward strand.
ACGGTCTTGTTGAAGGTCATGGCGTCCGCAGACAATACGATGTCGCCCGCCGTGCCGCCGGATTCACCCGCCTTGACTCCCGTAATCGTACGCGAGGAGACGGCTGCACCCGCAGGCGTCGTGATCTCGCCGATCGTCAAGGCATTCGACTTGACCTTGACGGAGAGCGCGTCGGCGGCGAGCGTGCCGATTTCGTTCGCCTGTTCGAGCGCGATGTTGCCGCCGACGGCGGCGAGATTCGCCGCCTTGATCTTGCCCGCCGTCTGATCCGCCGCCGTCTTGGCGTTGACGACGAGCGTCTTTCCCGTCGCAAGCGTCATATCTCCTGCGAAGTTGATATTGTTCGCCTGCAGCGTCACATCCTGCGTGAGGGAAGAGCCTGCGACGTTGATCGTGCCCTGCGTACCGTTGCCGATGGCGTAATGCGAGAAGTTCGGGCCAAATACCTGTGTGAACTTATTGTTCGTCAGCTGCAGATCGCCCGTCGCACCGTCGCCAAGCCCGATGGTCTTCGAGCCGTTGTACGTCCCAATGCCGAGCGTGCCTGTGCCTGTGACGGACGGACTGCCGCTGCTCGGGGTGAGGTTCGCGATGCTGTTCGTATAGAGGTTCAGCGCACTGCCCGCGCCGATGTTCATCTTGCCGCCGCTCGGATTCTCAATGGAACCAGTGGTCAGCGTCACATTGTAGGGCTTATTCGAGCCGTCCGTGCCGACCTTGAGTCCGCCCACACCGATTGTGACCTTGCCCGTCTCCGCCGTCTTGACCACGACGCGATTGTTTGCCTCAAGGCCGTCGACCGTGACCGTCTGGCTGAGATTGTCACCGAGAACAAGCTCCGAGAACTCGTTGCCGAAGAGCTTGCCGTTGAGCTGGTCGCTCGTGACATGAAGCCCTGCGCCCGTAGAAGCGTTGTTGAGCGTCAAATCGCCCGCCGTCTTGCGTGTGATGACAAGACCGCTCTTGCCGACGATATTCGTCACGCCGTCGTCCGCCGTCGGCGTGACGATCTCGTCCGTATGCACGCGGAGCGCACCCTGCGTATCCGTGCCGGAGTCAAGCTGCGCCTTCGCATCAAGCTGCACCTTGTTGCCCGTTACATCGACCCAGACGGGCGTGGAGCCGGGAGCGACCTGCACCTTGGCATCAGCATTCAGCACGACATCGCCGCTGCGTGCATTGAGCGTCGCCTGTGCATAGTTGCCCTCGACCTTCAGTGCCGCGCCCTGTTCGAGATGGATGTTGCCGCCCGTATTGATATTGATTTCTGCGCCTTCGCCCTTCTGTGTCGCACCTTCACCCTTGACGTGGACGGTCTTGCCCTGCTTGACGGTAAAACCTCCCGTGATAACCGAGGCGGGATCGTGCCCCGCCTGCGTCGGATCTGCACCGATCGTGAGCTTCGTACCCTTGCCCTCGATGGAGAGATTGTCGCGTACCTCGACGCCGAGCTTGCCCGACGCATTGATGGACTTGTTGACCGTACCGCCGTAGAAGTAAAGGTGCTGATCGCCCGCGACATCGAAGCCGCCGAATCCGTCCAGCACGTCATTGATCGTGCGGTAGGAAATCCGATAGCCATTGGTCGGCACACCGGCGGCATCGTCCTTGATATAGATATCCTTCCCCGAGGGAACACCGCTGGTCTTGACCTTGCCATCCTTCTGTCCGAGGATCTTGCCATTTCCGAGATCGAGACCGCCCGAGAGGTCGAGCTCCAGATTCTTGACGGCGAGCGTATCACCCGTGTTCGGCAGAGTGGCGGTGCTCGCCTTGATCTTCATATCGGACTTGCCGTCCGCGCCCGCCTTGTTCGTACCCTCAAGCTTGACGTTGCCCTGCGTCTCGATGTCCGAGGGCTTCTTGAACGTTGCGCCCTTGATATTGACCGCACCCGTCTGCGATGCGCCGCCGATCTTGATTTCGCCATAATTCGCGTTGTTGACGTTCCAGTCGCCCGCACCCGTGCCGACGTTGATCGCCTGCGACTTCGTCGCCTTTTCGAGCGTGAGCTTCTTGCCGACATTGACCTTGTTATTCCCGAGGTCGAGATCGTCGGCCTCGATCTTCGTGTCGTCCGTGGAATTGAGCTTTCCTTCGACCGTGAGTTTCTGCCCTGCCGCCATCTGGATGTCCGTCGATTTCGTCTTGAGGCCGTCGACGTTCTTCGCAGGATTTACCGTGCGGTCTTCAACGACGGCGACCTTCATGTGGGTATTGTTCTTGAGCTTCAAACTGCCATCCGACATGTCGGCGGCAATGTTCTGAATCGCATTCGCCTGCGTGCTGAGATCCATCGAGCCTTTGCCGAGGAGCAGCAGATTGCCGACCGTGATCGGCGCACTCTGCGAAAGACCGTCGCCGAGCGTCGTACCGGGCGCATCGGCATGGAGCGCCAGCGTATCGCCGGACGTGCCGTTGACTGCACCCGTAATGTCGATCTTGCCCTGCGTCAGGATGCTCGTATACTTGGGCATATTGCCGCTCGTGATGCCCGCGATGGTCGCCGTGCCGACATTGTCCTTTGCACCGACGGAGACGTTCTTAAAATTGCCCGCCTTGAGCTTGCCCAGGCCTGCATCCGAGACGAGTGTGCTCGATCCGCCGACGGTGAAAGCACCCGCCGTCTTGGGCTGAAGGGCAAACGTACCTTTTCCATCGCTGTCGGCAAACGTCGCATTGTTCCAGTTCGTAACGGCATCCGTCACCATCGTCATCGTGCCCGTACCCGCCGCAAGGTTTGCGCCCGCAGCAAAGTCCACGGCGTTCGCCTTGAACGTCGTGTTCTTGTTGCCCGTATTCGAGAGCGTTCCCGAGAACTTGACGGTCGCTCCCGATTCCACCGTCAGCGGTGCTTGGACATCGGCTGTGCCGATCTCGACATTGCCCGTAGACGCATTGCCGATCTGGATTTCGCCCGTACCCGAGTTGATGAAATCGAGGTTTAGCAACACGAGGTCGGAGGGCGTCGAAGAACCGACGGACATCGTTTTGCCCGCCGTTTTCGTCTCAACCGTAACTTTTCCGTTTGCACTCGAAAGAGTGCCCTGCGCTCCCGAGGGGAGCGTCAGCGCATCCGTCTTGACGTTGATCGTACCACCTGCTGTCGATACCTTGCTCGCCGTGTCGAAATTGACCGTCGTCGCTTCAAGCGAAGTCGCCGCCGCGCCCGTCGATTTGACCTCGGCATTCGCATCGAGCTTGAGCGTGCCGCTCGCCTTGAGCTTCATCGCGCCCGCGCCGTTCGTGATGCCGTGCGTGCCGACCGTGAGATTGCCCGCCGTCACCTCGATGTCCGCGCCGCCCGCTGACGTCGTCAGCCCGGTTTCACCGCCAACCGCGAGGTTCGTGCCGTTCTTGAGCGTCAGCCCCTTTGCCTTGCCGTCGAGCTTACCAAGCATCTGCGTGCCCGTGAGGTTCACTGTTGCATCTGCCGCATCCAGTACGAGAGCATCCGACGTGAGCACACCTGCACCCGTAATGGTGTTCTTCGAGCCAAGCGTCAGCGCATGACCGGCGGCGACATCTACCGCGCCGCTGAGCGTCAGCGTGCCCGCACCCGAATACAGTTCCAGATCACTGTCCGCCGTCACGCCACTCGCCGTGATGTTTGCCTTCTGACTTGCATCGCCGACAATGTTCTTCTTGAAATTCTTGATCTTGCCCGCACTTGAGAACGTATCACCCGCGAGGTCGAGTCCGCCCGTGCCTGTGCCAAAGTTGATGGTCTTACCATCAGAAAGCGTCCAGACCTTTGCCGTACCTGCGGGATCACCGTCGCCTGTGATCGTGCCCGTGAGATTAAGCGAATCCGTTCGTAGTTCGACGCTGCGAGTACGAATCTGCGAGCCGCTGTCGATAGAGATTCCCTCACTGGAAGTGGATTCCCCTACCAGCGCAACCTTCCCCGTGCCGGCATCAATCTGCGTTCCGGCAAGCTGAACGCCCTTGCCATTCGTCGTGGTACTGCCCGCGATCTCAATATTTCCGCCGACAGCACCAGTAGTGTTGCTAACGCGCGTATCAATTACAGCCCCGCTGAGGTCAACGCCCGCCGTGTTCAGATCCTGCGAATTTGCAAAGCCGACGCCGTTCTGCGTCTTACCGCCGTGCATCTTGATGGCGCCGCCGAGTGTCTTGATCTGTTTTCCGCTTGCGACGCTGATGTTGCCGCCATATTGACCGTTGGTATCGGCCATGATATCCACGGTGAGCTTGCCGACACTCGATGTGATGTCGGCATTAACAGCAATGTTGCCAGTTGCCTTGAGCGACAGGGTAGCATCGCCGCCCGCCGTCTTCGTGATGGCATCCGATACGGTGATGGAATTGTCGTTCGGTCCCGTGAGGTTCGCCGTCTGAATGGTTACAGATGTGCCGCCGTTCAGCGAATTGGTGATGGTCTGCACATCCGCCTGAGAGCCGGCTTCAGGATCTCCCGCCCCACGCGTCTTGACCTCAATATCGCCGGGATCGATCAGCCACTCGCCCGCCTTGCCCGCTTCGGACGAAGCGTTGACTGCGCCCGTGATCTGCACCTTCGCACCCGAGGTCTCGACCGCGCCACCCGCGCCCGTGCCTTTGCCGCGTGCCGTGATCTCGCCCGCGAACTTTGTCATGCCGTCCGACCAGACGGCGACCTTGCCGCCCGCTGCGCCTGCCTGCGTCGCATCCGCACGCAGAGCCGCACCGCGCTCGATCGTGACATTCTGTACGTGCGCGAGGTCGCCCGTGCCCTGCCAACCGCCGCCGATCTCGACCGTACCGGCTTTCGCGCCGCTCACATCCGTTACGCTGCCCGCCGCCATACGCACATCGTTTGCCGTCATGCGCACACTGCCCGCCGCCCCGTCAAGACTCGCGGCACGCACGATGCCCTCCTGATTGACCGCCGAGCGCGTCAGTGCGTCGCCCGTCGCCGCAGACATGAAAACGAGGCCTCCGTCTGCCTCGACGAGACCTTTATTTGTGACCGCCTGTTCCATCGCCGCCTTCGTCGGAACGACCGAGACCTTGCCGTCGCCGTTAAAGTCAAGCGACACGGCTTCGCCCGCCGCGAGTACCGCTGCGCCCTTCTTCGCTACGATAACCCCCTCGTTCACGACATCCTTGCCGAGCAGGGCGACCGTCCCCTCATTTTTCGCAATGAGGGAGGCGCGGTTGATAACTTTTCCGTCATTCGGTGTGCCGATAAAGGCGTATTTGCCCGCCATAAAATCGGCATTCGTAATGTTCATCGTCGAGGCGAGAATCGAGCCCGCATCCACCTGTGCGCCGGGCGCAAAGAGTACACCCGCAGGGTTGACGAGGAAGACGCGCCCGTTTGCCGAGAGCGTGCCGAAGATCTCGGAGGGATTCCCCCCGAGCACACGGTTCAGCAGAGCCGCCTGGGCATTCGGCTGATAGATATTGACGCGCTCGCCCGCGCCGATGTTGAACGAGTTCCAGTTGATGACGGCATTCTGCGTTGCCTGATGAATCGCCATCTCCGCCTGCGTTGCGGCAATATCTGCCGCCCCCGCCGCAACCTGTCCGCCCTGCGGCAGTGCCATCGCGTGATTCATGCCGCCCATCATCATTGCACCCGCCGCAAGGATGCCGATACCGCTGCGCAGACTGCGACGCATCTGCCCACGCCTCTGTTTTCTCATCATGCTCATTGTTTTTTCCCCTTCGATCAAAAACGTATATATGACAGTTCTTCGCCGTTCAGAAGAACTTATAAATCTGAAACCAGAAACGCCCGCTGCGATCCGTATCCGAAACGGCGTCCTCCGACCCAATTTTCCATGCATAGTACGCGCGTGCCACCCAGTTTGCCTGATTGCTCCAGTTCACGCCCACACCTGCGCCGTAAAGGCTGCGTCCTGCAACACCTGTGTAGCCCGGCAGCTTGTTGTGATAGAGATTCACATGACCGCCATCGGCGAATGCAATCAGCTGCCATACATTCTCATCGCCCTCACGCGTCGGCAGATTCCAACGCAGCTCCGATGTCCAACGCCAGCCGTCATCCCCCGATGCCTCGCCGACGGGATAGGCGCGTACGCCGTTCGGCCCGCCGAGTGACATCTTCTCTGAGGAATCCAGATTCTTCGATGCCCACTGCCGCTGATAGCTCAGATAGAGTGAGACGCGCTCACTGACGTGCTGCAGTCGCGTAAGCTCGAGATTCCACTTGCCGAATTGACCTGCTGTCTGCGCCGTCGCAGCATCATACGTGCGCTGAATCTCGTCGTCAATGGAGAGATCACCGTGCGTATAGTTCAACGCGAACGTATTTTTACCGCCCGTCCAAAAGCGATCCAAACTGTCGCCGTTCATGCCAAACACCCAGTTGTGCGCGCTCTTCGGGCTGCGGTACGCCATGCTCTTTGCCTCATCTTCAAGACTTTTGAGGTCAAGACGAACGGTTCCGTAGATATTCACATCGCGGCTGCGTTTGAAGTTGTGCTGCCAGTGTACGCTCAGGGTCTCCGCCGTTCCCGTGTAGTCAAGTGCCGAGAACGCACCGCCAAGCGTGTAATGTGAGCGAGCGTAACTCACGCCAACACGCTCGCCCTGCCTCACAATCGGTGTTGAGTAGGAGGCTGAGCCCGACCACATACCGCCGTTCGACAGAACGCCGCCCACCGAGAGGAGATCGCCCTCGCGTGCAAGGCTGGCATAGTTGACGAATGCACTGTACTGATAGCGTCCCGTATAGCGGTAGCCGCCGTTGTCAACCCCGACATAGCCCCATGTACGATGTCCCTTGTTCTTGACATTGACGACAAGATCTGTCGTCCCCTGCCGGCTGCCCGCCTTCAGCTGCGTATTTGCCTCCACACGTGAGAGATCATTTGTCAGCCAGACACCGCGATTGAGCGTACTTTTTTTCACAATTTCACCGGAAGAAATGCCGATCTCGCGGCGGATCGCCTCCTCCTTGAGATAGGACTCGTTGTTCACAATGATCTGATCATAGTGCCCCGGTACAATGGTGAAGTCCACGACACCATCCTTGAAATTCTGTGGTGCGAGATAGGCAAAGGCGACAAAGTATCCCTTTGAACGAAGGTATTTCGTAACCTCCTCTGCCTGCGCCTCGAGCTCCGTGAGTGTCGCATCCTTATGCCTGTGCGCTGCAAGCACATCCGCAAGCTCCGCCTCCGTCACGGGATTCTCGCCCGAGAACGTATAGCGCGCGACCCATATACTCTGCTCGGCCGCTGCACTTGTTTCTTTGGCAGAAGCAGGAAAAGAACAGACATGCATTGCAGCACAGAGCGCAATAAAAAAGCGCGCCGTATGTCTTCCAACACGCTGCACACCTTCACACTTCTTATTCTTACCTTTCCTCATAGATTCACGAGCCTCCGCCAATTAGATTGTATTCTTATCTTATAGATATTATCGTTTATTTGCATGATATCTTAACACATACATGACCATATTCCTAGATTTATATGTTCTCTTTCAATATTTTTTCTCTAAGAAATCTCTGATGGAGGGATGCTCATCAATATAAAAACCGCCCTCCCTTATAGGAAAGCGGTTTCCAAAAGTCAATTTCGTCTGAATTACTTCAGCTCGACAGTTGCGCCGGCCTCTTCGAGCTTCTTCTTGAGCTCCTCAGCCTCAGCCTTGCCGACGTTCTCCTTGACCGGCTTCGGTGCGCCGTCAACGAGCTCCTTCGCTTCCTTCAGGCCAAGACCCGTTGCCTCACGGCCAGCCTTGATGACGTTGATCTTCTTGTCGCCCGCAGCTGCAAGAACGACCGTGAACTCCGTCTTCTCCTCACCGCCCGCAGCAGCCGGAGCAGCACCGCCGACCGCAGCAACAGCAACCGGTGCAGCAGCGCTGACACCGAACTTCTCTTCCATAGCCTTGACGAGCTCGGAGAGTTCGAGAACGGTCATGTTCTCAATGGCTTCCAGAATCTGATCCTTGTTCATGATATACCTCCAAAAATTAGTGTAATTTCTCTTCGAATATTCTTTATGCGGACGCCTTCTGCGCACGGACTGCATCAAGCACATAGACGGCATTGCGGATAACGCCCTGAAGCACGTTGACCGTGTTCGTAATCGGCGCATTCATGCTGCCCATGAGCTTTGCAATAAGCTCTTCGCGCGACGGGAGCGACGCAAGTGCCTGCACCTCGTTCGCCTCGATGACCTTGCCCTCGACGGTACCGACCTTGACGGACAGAATGCCCTTATCGTCAAGCTTGTTCTTCTTGATGTAGTCGCAGATGACCTTCGCGGGTGCAACCGCATCCTCTGCCGAGAACGCGAACGCCGTCGTGCCCTCGAGATGCGGGTCGAGCCCCTCAAGTCCGAGTGCATCGGCTGCACGGCGCACCATCGTGTTCTTTACAACGTGGTAGGTGACGCCTGCGGCGCGCAGCTCGCGGCGCAGCTCCGTATCCTGTGCGACCGTGAGACCGCTGTACGTCGTGAAGACCGCGCCCTTCGCCGAGGCTAGCTGCTCTTTCAGCTTCTCGACGATTACTTCTTTTTTATGGTCTGCCATGTAATCATTTCCCTCCCTTCTTGTCGCCGTTCATCTTGGCACGTCCTTCCGTTCTCGCTGCGTCAGAACATCCTCCACGCAGGACTTAACTGCGCGTCCGGTGTTCCTCCTTGCTCAAACAAAAATCCGCACCAACCTGGACGGCTCTTACTCTTTCGAATGAAAAATCTCCGGCTGCTTCTACCGCCGGAGATGAATGTTCAAATTCACGTCCGGCCTCGGCAGGCGACTACGTCGTTAGATGCTTGCGCAAACCTGCTGTCTACAGCCCGGGGAAATTCCGTGTGCTCTTAGAGCGCAACGGGGACGGCAGGTCCCATCGTCGCCACAACGGTGATGGAGCGAATGTACTGCCCCTTTGCCGCTGCCGGCTTCACGCGGATGAGCGTGTCGATGACTGCCTGATAGTTCTCGCGGAGCTTGTCCGCGTCGAAGGAGGCCTTCCCGATGGGAACGTGGATGTTGCCCGCCTTGTCCGTGCGGTACTCCACCTGACCTGCCTTGATCTCGCCGATCGCCTTCTTGAGATCCATCGTGACCGTGCCGAGCTTCGGGTTCGGCATGAGTCCGCGGGGACCAAGCACCTTACCGAGACGGCCGACCGTGCCCATCATGTCGGGGGTAGCGACGGCGACATCGAAGTCGAGCCAGCCGCCCTGAATCTTCTGGACGATCTCGTCCGAGCCAACGAAGTCCGCACCTGCAGCCTCCGCCTCTGCAACCTTCTCGCCCTTTGCAAAGACGAGAACGCGCTGGGTCTTGCCCGTGCCGTTCGGCAGAACAAGCGCGCCGCGCACCTGCTGATCCGCATACTTCGGATCGACGCCGAGGCGCACGTGCAGCTCGATGGTCTCGTCGAACTTGGCAGTTGCCGTCTTCTTCACGAGTTCCATCGCTTCCTGCGAAGCGTAGAGCTTGCCGCTCTCGATGAGCTTCGCAGCATCTTGGTACTTCTTACCAAACTTTGCCATTGTTTCTCCCTTCGTGGTCATAGCGGGCATACGCCCTTCCACTTGTTTGACCGCAGATTAGTCTGTGATCACGATTCCCATGCTGCGGGCAGTGCCCTCGATCATGGATGTCGCCGCCTCAATCGACGCAGCGTTCAGATCCGGCATCTTGGACTCGGCGATCTCGCGCGCCTTCGAGCGCGGCAGCGTCGCAACCTTCGTCTTGTTCGGCTCGCCCGATGCCTTCTCAATGCCCGCCGCCTTCTTCAGCAGAACTGCTGCCGGAGGGGTCTTCGTGATAAAGGTAAAGGAACGATCCTCAAAGACCGTGATCTCAACCGGAATAATGAGCCCCGCCTGCTTCGCCGTACGCTCGTTGAAGTCCTTGACGAACGCCATGATGTTCACGCCCGCCTGACCAAGCGCAGGACCTACCGGAGGAGCCGGTGTCGCCTTCCCCGCAGGAACCTGCAGTTTTACGACACGCGCAACCTTCTTTGCCATCGACAAATCACCTCCTTTCGGTGCAAATTATTTAGATCAGTTCGACCTGATCGATTTCCACATCGAGGGGCGTCCCCTCCACGTCGACCTGCACGCGCAGCCCCGACGAGTCAATTGATGTGATCTTGCCTGCATAGTCCTCGAATGCGCCCGAAGAAATGCGCACTGTGTCGCCGACGCTCACCTTCGTGCGGCGCTTTAGCGCACCGCCGACAGAGCCCGAGAGGATGCGCTCCGCCTCCTCCGCCGTCAGCGGGATCGGATGCTTCTCCGAGCCGACAAAGCCCGTGACGCCCGTTGTGTTGCGGACGACATACCACGAGTGCTCGTCGACGATCATATCGACGAGTACGTAGCCCGGGAACACCTTGCGCGGGACGACCTTTTCCTTGCCGTCCTTCATCTCGATCTCGTTCTCCACGGGGACAACGACATTGAAGATCATCTCGCTCATGCTCGCTGAGTGCATGAGGCGCTCGAGGTTCGCCTTGACCTTGTTCTCATAGCCCGAATAGGTGTGGATGACATACCATGCCCGGTGCGGGTTTGCCTGTCTGAGATAGAGTTCTTCCTTATCCGCCATGTCCCTCTCCCGGTCTAGTAATGCAGTATGACCTGAAACACACGCGCAAAAATCGTGTCACAGATCCAGATCAGCGCGCAGACCACGACGATGGCAATGCCGACGACACCCGTGTAGGTGACGAGCTCCTTCTTCGTGGACCACGAGACCTTCTTCATCTCTGCGACGACTTCCCGCAGGAATTTGACTATTTTTCCCATGACAGAGGACGCTTACTTCGTCTCTTTGTGCGGCGTGTGCTTGCGGCAGAACTTGCAGTACTTGCTGAACTCCAGACGATCCGGATTGTTCTTCTTGTTCTTGTTCGTGCGATAGTTGCGGCTATGGCACTCCGTGCACTCCAGCGTAATGTTGTTGCGCATGAATATCAACTCTCCTCATTCGTTCTTTGGTTTCATCGGAAACAACTCTTACCAATTTATCATACTTGGAAAATGCTGTCAATGTATGTGACCGCATTTTCCTCAAAGAAACACCGGAGTGCTCCTAAAAAGCATAAAAGAACCCCCGAAGCGGGGGCAGATTTCAAAATGGTGGCGGCACAGAGATTTGAACTCCGGACACTGCGGGTATGAACCGCATGCTCTAGCCAACTGAGCTATGCCGCCGTTATATGGAGCTGATGACCAGGATTGAACTGGTGACCTTATCCTTACCAAGGATACGCTCTGCCGACTGAGCTACACCAGCGCACAGACTTGGTTGCGGGGACAGGACTTGAACCTGTGACCT
>NZ_KB290926.1:0-760 GCF_000318175.2 Selenomonas sp. oral taxon 138 str. F0429
TACTTAGATGTTTCAGTTCATCGGGTGTTTTCTCCTTATCTCGAAGATAAGGTGACGGGACGTTACTCCCGCCGGGTTGCCCCATTCGGAAATCCATGAGTCAATGCTTACTTGCAGCTCGTCATGGCTTATCGCAGCTTATCGCGTCCTTCTTCGTTTCGAAACGCCTAGGCATCCGCCGTATGCCCTTATAAACTTGACTTACGTCTTTAAGTTTACTTAGGTATTTTCGCTTTATCCTAATTTGCTTGGGAAAATCTTTTCGTGAGGAAAACTTTATGCATGAGTACACAAAGTCTCCCTTGTTTTAGATTTTCTTGTTTCTTCTGTGCAGTTTTCAGTGAACAAAAAATGGTGGGCCTAAGTAGACTTGAACTACTGACCTCACGCTTATCAGGCGTGCGCTCTAACCAGCTGAGCTATAGGCCCATATGAAGGCGCAAGAGCAAGATCTTTGCGTCTAACTTCGTCATGTCGCCAAATTCTGCGATCGACGTACCTTTCAGTACGACTCCCTTGAATTCGCCGTCATTCCTTGTTATACATCAAAGCTTTTGCTTTGCTTAGTACAACCTATATCGGGTTACACCCGATAAGAAAAAAGATGGTGGAGACGAGGAGAATCGAACTCCTGACCCCCTGCTTGCAAGGCAGGTGCTCTCCCAGCTGAGCTACGCCCCCATTTTATGATGGATGTCACCCTCAAAACTAGACAATGCAAAACTAAGCCAAATGACCGACCTAAGATTGTGAACCGTAA
>NZ_KB290927.1:0-1716 GCF_000318175.2 Selenomonas sp. oral taxon 138 str. F0429
TTTACCTATCCATATGACAATGATCTCTTGATGCGAAAGCAAAAGAGCATCCGGCGTGCATTGTTGGCGCGTGAGGGTGTCGGATATATCGACAAACGGATTGCCGTTCTCTGTGGATCGACAACGGATGATATCAAGAATATCCTGGAGCTTTTTCTCCTAGAGGCAGGGATTCGTCCGCAGTTCTATCAATCCGAATACAACAAGTACTATGAGGATGCCGTTTTTGGTAACTCAGAACTTGACGAATTTCAGCCGGAGATCATTGTTGTATTTACGAGTGTGGTAAATATTTTGGAGCGCCCTGCACTTGGTGACAGCAGTGATGTGGTTCGTGACAAACATGATGCAGAGATGAGACGATTTACGCAGATCTGGGAGAAACTCGCTGCGCGTTATCCTTCTACAATCATCATACAGAACAATATGGAACTTTCGTATGAGACAGGACTTGGCAATCTGGATGCGGTTGAACCGTACGGTATGACCCAATTCATTGAGCACCTCAACCAGAGTTTTGCCGACTATGCTGCGACGCATGATAATTTCTATCTGCATGATCTGCATGGACTTGCGGCACGTATTGGACTCTCTAAGTGGCATGATCGTTTCCAGTACTACGCCTATAAACTTGCGATGAGCTACGATGTGATTCCAGATGTTTCGCTCAGTCTCGCGAAGATCATCAAGGAGATCTTGGGTAAAAACAAAAAATGCCTCGTCTTGGATCTCGACAACACTCTCTGGGGCGGCATCATTGGCGATGACGGCATGGAGAATATTGAGATCGGGCACGAAACGCCGACGGCTGAGGCATATACTGCATTTCAGCAATATGTCTTGGGACTGAAGGCGCGAGGCATTATTTTGGCGGTTTGCTCCAAGAATGAGGAAGATGTTGCCAAGACGGGATTCGACCACCCGGATAGCGTGCTCCATGTAGATGATTTTGTTTCCTTCCGAGCCAACTGGGAGCCAAAGAATCGAAACATCCAAGCGATTGCTGAAGAGATCAATATCGGTACGGACAGCCTCGTTTTCATCGATGATAATCCAGCGGAGCGACAGATCGTGCGCGATACGATGCCCGAGGTGGCAGTACCCGAAGTTGATCCTGTCGATGTGTTTTCCTACATTCGTGCGATTGAGGGGGCAGGCTACTTTGAGCCCGTGACGATCTCTGAGGATGATCGAAAGCGTAACGCCTCCTATATGGAAAACAAACAGCGCAGAGAACTTGCAGGGGCTATGGAGAGCTACGACGACTTCCTGAAATCACTCCAGATGGAGGCAGAGATAGCACCCTTTCGACCAATGTACTTCGACCGTATTGCCCAGCTCACCAATAAATCTAATCAGTTCAATCTGACGACGCGCCGCTATACGCGTGCGGATATTGAGCAAATGGCGAATGAACCGCAATATATCACGCTATACGGGAGGTTGACGGACAAGTTCGGTGATAATGGTCTGGTTTCTGTGGTGATTGGTGAAAAGATGGGAGATGCCCTGCATATTCACCTGTGGCTGATGAGTTGCCGTGTTCTGAAAAGAGGCATGGAGCAGATGATGCTTGATGTTCTTGCAGAGTGTGCTGCGGCTGATGGCTGTAAGAAACTGATTGGCTACTACTATAAAACGGCAAAGAATAAGATGGTTTCCGATCTCTATGCGACGTTTGGTTTTGAGAAGATTACGCAGGAGGGAGATGATACT
>NZ_KB290928.1:0-418 GCF_000318175.2 Selenomonas sp. oral taxon 138 str. F0429
CTTCCTTGCTCATCTCAACATCTCCCTTCATGAAGCAGCGGACAAAACCGGCTCTTGTGGTCACCCAAAAAGTAAAAAAATAACCCGACGATCATTCGCCGGGCGTTGAGGTTGTTATGTATCTTACTGATTTTTAAGACTATGCATCATGTCCTGCAATTTCTGTGGGACGGGAAGCCCCATCCGTGCTGCGTTCTCGATGATCGAGATTCCTTCATTCGAGATGTAGAAGAAAATCACGGCAGAGCGCAGGACGCACCCGCTGCCGATGATGTGCGTATCGAGCACATTCGCCACGCCGACGAGGGTGAAGATGCAGACCTTCTGGCAGATTCCCTTGAAGCCGATGGCACTGGACAGTTCCTTTTCCACAATCGCACGCAAAACACCCGTGATGTAATCCGTCGCCACAAACACA
>NZ_KB290928.1:438-9751 GCF_000318175.2 Selenomonas sp. oral taxon 138 str. F0429
CCGCATACAGACGTATTGTCAAAATCTGATCCATATCAGACACCCCCTGCTTTCTTCCATTTATTGAGATTGCTCATCCTGCGCAGACGGTAGTTATAGCATCCGCGCATCAGTTCCGTAAACTGACCATCTTCCCACAAATATAAGGGCGATCCCGTGCTGACAAGATATTTCCCCTGTCCCAGAGGGCAGAGACTTGTACGGGCAGTCGGATTCGTTTCCAGTTCCATGAGCAGTTCGTCCTTTGCACTGTAAATCTTTGAAATATATTTTTTCCCGGAGATAAGATAGTCAAGATTTGCAGGAAAGCGCATATACATACCGTCATGGAGCGGATAGCGGATGCTGTAATCCTGTGCGCTCCATCTGCTTTCCGAAGTATGGGATTCCCCCGTAACAGAGTCTCTTGACGTTGTTTTGGTTTTCTCCATCCAAGGCTCAAGATTGCTGCCATCGAAGAACACATATCGGTCTGTGCTGCTCGAACTACCGTCTCCCCCATGCTCTGATGTTGCGTGCCATATCATCACTTTGAAGTTCCCAGCTTTATCCACCCGCCCGCCTTCTGTTTGACAGCTATAGAGGTCAGTGGGACCGGATACGGCGGGAGCACCAAACATCTGCACAAGATCGTATGCGGCGATGATCTCTCCGTTGCGTTTGACAGAGAGAATACTGTCACGCTGATCTGCCCCGATGAGCGGGAACACGAGAGCATTGACAGCTTCAAGGGTATAGAGATTTCCCCGCTCATCCATTTCGGCATCAAGCATTCCATAGCCTGTAACATACGCGAAGTGGCGACTGCTGTTGACCATCCATATATCCTCTTGGGAAAAACCGAGCGGATGAATCTTTCCTTTTGCATAGTACGAATGGAGCATCTGGTTTTTTTGATCCTTCCACTTTATCTGGAGGAGCGGTATGCCGGAAAGGACATTCGTCGGAACATAACTGATGCCACCCTCGGATTCATGCCCGTAGACGCAACGACCGTCCGTCCAGATCCATTCGCCCGGATAGACGGTGCGATTTCCAATGCAGATGAGCCACGTACCATTCGCAAGCACCCGATTCCCGCTCACAGCTTTCACTCTAGCCCTGTGCATAAGCTCACGCTCCCACGATAACGGCAGTGCCGCCCTTTGAAATCTGTACCCACACAAGACTTCCGTCACAGGTGTTGCAGTCCACTGCCACACGGAAGGGATACGACCGCTCTCCGATATGGACGCGCCCGTTACGGATAATTCCCCTTTGTGCCTGTGATTCAGCCACCTTCGAGTTCTTTATCCCTGCTCGGATTGCCGCCGCAAGCCCCGGAACGCCATTCATCCATACCACCTCACCATCTTGATGGTCTGCCGCAAAAGACGCGGCGTAAGTTCCACTGTGTTCGACTGCAAGAAATACTCATGTCCCTCAAAACGGATGCGCTCGGTGAAATCAACGATGTGGTCAATGTCGGGAACGCCGCTACGAATCCGTGCGCGAATCTCCACGGTGACCGTCTCCTGTGTCTTGCGATTGAGCCATTCGATTTCTCTCGTCAGCATTCGCAGATAATCTGCACCCACAACTGGAAACTCAGTGTCGATGAGCGAGGAGTACGGAAGCTCATCATCGCTCGCGTAACTTGCACCAAGGCTGAGATTCGACTGCTCGACGGTGAACTGACTCGCCTTGCCGCCGGGCTTTCCCTGCGACAAGCTGCTGCCCTCCAATACGCCGTCCACATAGACGGTGGCCGCATACCATCCATAGCCGAGCGGCGCATGGTAGGTGATGCGCTCCGTGCCCTTCTCTTTGCTCCAATCTTCCCAGTCATATTCTGTGTGCTTCTTTCCGTCATTGACGGGTTCTGTTGTACGTTCCCATTCCTTGAAGAGATAGACATCCCGCCCCGTAGTGGCGTAGGCGTAATCCGTGCGGCTGGTCGAGCCGTCCACATTATGCGTGCGCTTCTCGGCGAGGTATTCCCCATCGTAGGTATAGGTGCTGTAGCCGTTCTCATTCGTCTCGCGGACGAGAAAACCGTTGGAGTAAGTGCGGCTGATCTCTTTGAACGAAATCGTGCCGGTGAAAGGAATGGGAGATGTTTCCTCCTCGTTGTGCGCCCCGCTCTCATGATTGTTGTTCGCACTGTGCCAGACGGAGCGCACGAGTTTTCGCTCTATCGTCGGCTGTGCGTACGGCCAGTGCGTGATGTCAATGACGGATTCCTCCATGCCGCGCTGAATAATGTGGAGCGTATCTCCGCGAATAAAGACGTTGATCTGACGCTGCGGCAGTTTTGCCGTCCATCCGAACAGTGCGGAGATAAAATCATGGTAGGTCATGCCGCTTCCCTCAAAGTTCTGAGATGGGATGAAATCATCGGTCAGACGATGTAATTTCAAACCAAGTGCCGCCGCGATCTCGGTCGCATAGCGCGACGCCTTTGCCCGCTCCACATAGATATGAATGGGCGTGTAGAGGAGCGTGTCCTTACTGTACGTCCCCTTGACGGACTGCACGATGCCACGCTGACTTGTTTCCTCCACGAGAAAACGGAAGGCATAGTCCATCACCCGCCCCTCTACACTCGCACCGACAGACAGCGGTTGAACGGTTTCAAGTTGGATGGTGTCGGAGAGACTGAGTTCCCCAAGCATTACGGAAAACGAGCGAATCCCCCGCTCCCGGAATTCTGCGTAGGTAAGCGTATGCGGGATCTCAATCCTCGTGTCTGCCAATATATGCAGAGACTTGATAAGCTGACGTGCTGTATCTGTTCTAACGGAGCAGAATTGTCCGGTACGCCGCAACGTATCTGTATTTACCGATTCCGTCCGTCCAATCCGGCGGAGCAGCTTTCCTCTAATTGATACTTTCACTCCTGTTTGTAGAAGCCGCCGTGTGTCGGCGTGAACCACGCAGGATGCATGAAGTTCCCGCCTTAGATCACACGTCAGTTTTACCGATTCTTGAATCATCGGGATAAACGTGATATAAACGGCAGGATGGAGATGGATGCGTCCAAAAGGAAACCACGAGATGAGAACACCGGGCTTCAGCTTGATACTCATGTCCCCGCTCTCCATCCAAACTGTCGCTCTGCAAGCTCCGCAACCCTTAGAGACGTGTCGTATGCTCCCATAACGTACCCCGCCGTATCTTGCCCTGCGATATGTCTGCCGTGTTCCGTAATTATGCCGCCGCTCTTTTCAATCGCTGTCAGAGCGCACAGCCCCTCTGCTGTCCGATAGGCGGGCTTTGCAAAGGGCGCAATACTGACCACACGGGAGTTCTCTCCGTACTGCGAGATAAGCGACGAAACATCGACCGACTGCAGAATCTCCTGTCCTGCCGCCGTCGCCTCATAGCTGCCATCGCCGCAGTCGGTCATGTTTGTTTGTGTTGCTGTGATCGGCAGCAAAGCGATCTGCTCGCGGGGGTCAATCGGCGCATCCGATAGGATAAGATTCGAGATAAGGGCGCGGTTGTTGTCACTGAATATCTTGATGGTTCGCGAATCATACGAGAGGTTTATATCCCTCTTATTGCAAAATTCATGATCGTTGACGACGACATGCAGGATGCCATTGTTCTCATTCCCCTGCTTGATGTGAAGCCATACGGTACTCATTGCATACATGGGAATAATCTCAGCGATGTCGGACTTGTAAAAAAGCGAGTTGGTTCCTGCGAGTCCGGAAAAGGTCAAGCTGCGATAACCTCTCAGATAGATGCCGTTCTGATACCCGATACCAAGTGAAAAATCGACATCATCACGCCCTTTTACCCCGAGAATATACAAATCGAACTTTCCGTAAAATTCCGTGGGAACTTCGGAAAGTTCGACTCCCCGCTCTTTGGAAGGCTGCCAAAAAGATACACCCGTCTTGCTGTACTGCTCACCCGTCACCGTTGTGCCACCGCTGGTCGAAAGCAACTCCGCATAACCAGGATTGATGTACTTGAACGACATGACGCACCTCCTAATCCGACACAAGCAGCCCTTCTGCTTGAAGATCGACACTCACATCGCTTTGCGGCTGCTCATCGGAAGAACTCATCGCTTTCACCCAGAAAATAACATTCACCGTGCCGACACCGGAAAGCGCAATCTCATCCTTCCAATCTGCTACTGTCAAAACGGTATCAGTCGTATAATTGTGATCCATCGCCACCTTCCACTTGTCCGCATGATCGCCGACGAATTTGACCGTAAGTGTTCCATCAATATGGAAGCCGCTCTCGCAGCGTACTGCACATTTGACGGCTTTCTGCTCGCCCTTGCCCGCATCGAGCAAAACAGAGATGGGAGAAAGTTCCGTGCCGGAGCTGACCTCCGTCCCGTCCTTGCCGCCCTCGGTCGGATTGTTCATATAGATATGCAGCAGTTCTGCCATTGTCACACCCTCCAAAATTCAAGTGAAATCTTATATACCTTCGGGAAATGAGCCATATACTCGTAGGACTTCACCACAACACGCATCGAGGGCAGGACGCTCCCGCTCTCGTCCGTTACGGACACCCTTGCGCGGCTATCCCAATATGCCTTGATTTTCTCCCAGTCAGCGGCAGTTACAACAACGGTGCAAGAGATACGGTCTCCCTCTGCAATATGCCCGAAATCCTGCACGACCACACCGCCGACGATCTCCAAGAGCTGCTGACGGTCATCAGGAACGATCTGCCAGTTCTCGACACTCAGCGTTCTAACCTCACCAATGTGAATATGAATTGGAATCCCCCCCTAGGGCATTTTCAACAGCAGGACGGATTCGGTCGGCGACATGATCGGCAAGCATACGCATTCCCTCGTTATCCTCCGTAACAGCATTCTCGATTTGCACCTGTATGTGAATCTGGCGATTGTCCGTCATAGAGGGAGATGTCTGATCCCCTTGCTGTGAAGCACTTGCGCCCTGCCCCGCAGTTTGGATGCTCTGCGCCTGTTGTCCAAGCCCTGCCATCATCTGTGAATACGAAAACTCCTGCCCATTGACACGGATGCGGGAACTGTCCTCACGCTTCTCGGGAGCAAAATTCGGCAGGAGATTCTCCATCGCCCATTTCCGTCCCGATTGGAACTGCTGAAGTAACTCCGGTGTCAGTCCTAAATCCTCTGTCGTGAACTTGTTCTTTTTGCGAAGGTACTCCATCAGTCCGACCTGCCCGGACTTCTTGAACACCTGCAGTTCCTCTTTCTGGGAACGGAGGACTTCCAGAGCGGCATTGCGCTTGGCATCGAGTTTTTGCTTCTCCGCCCAGCGTGTCGCCTCAACCTCATCCAGACCTTTCTGCACCCACGCATCCTTCTCGCGCTCAATCTCCGCAAGGCGGTTTTCAAGCTCCGTTTTCCAGATCGAGTCAATATTGGAAGCGACATCCCGCTCCCACTGCTCCATCACTCGCGCCTTGCTCTCACTGAGCCACGCCTGCGTCTGCAGCTCGTCCAAGCCCCTCTGACGAAAGGCATCGGCTTCACGGGCGATGGAGTCCAGTTTGTTCTGCAGATCCGTCTTGTAGAGCGCATTCGCCTTATCCACAACGTCCCGCTGAAAATCGGCGTAGATTTTCGCTTCCTTCGCCAAGCGGTATTCGTCGATTAGATGCGAATCTGCGCCCTTCTGGAAGGATTCGAAGGCTTCGCGATCCAGAGCGTGTAGACTGTTCTGGATGTCCGTATGCGTCAGTGTATATAAGCTGTCCGTCAGTTGTGCGGTCATCTTTGCAGATTCACTGACTGTCTTTGCGGCATCTTTCTCAGCCGCCGCACGAATTTGCGCCGCTTTGGCGTTCTGTTCCTGCGCCTTGGCGTTCTTCTCCGCTTCGGCACGGGCACTCTCCTCTGCCGCAGCTTTCTCTTTGGCAATCTTCTGCTGTTCTTGGTATCTCTTGTACTCATCGCCATAGAGAGCGTCGAGGACGGTACCGCCAAGGAACGGAATTGCAATCAGCGGAGATGTCACAGGATGATTCTTCATGAGCCACGCATTCGCCTCGGCGTGTTCGTTGACCTTGTGAATCTGCTCTCCGACAAAACCTGCAAGCTCCGCGACGGTCTTGAGTGCCTCGCCCCAACCAAGGACGGCATCCTTGATCTCGTCCTTGTTGTCACGGATACTTTCAATAAGAGAGGTAAAGCCGTCATTGATCTCGGGCATGAGTTCCTCGGCGGCAGGGAGCAGCGCCGCGCCGAGGGCAAGTTTCAGCTGCCCCGCTTCCATCTCCATCTCGCGCCATTTGAGATACGTCTCATGCGCCTGTTCGGGATCGAGCAGTCCCGTGGTCTTGACGCGCGAAGAAATGGTCATCAGGTCGTCGTACTGTTCGAGAATCGGGATTAGTGCCGCACCACGCGCACCGAGGACTTCTGCGGTATACGCTTCCTCCATCCCCGCTTCGCTTGCTGTCTTGTATCCCTTGGCAAGCTGTGCCAGCTGCTCGTTCAGAGGCAGGAGATTTCCCTGTTGGTCTTTGAGCGCAATGCCAAAGCGCGAGAGTGCGCGAGATGTGTCATTTCCGCTCTCTCCTGCGTCGGATACCTGTTTGTCAAGACGGGCAATGAGCGGAATAACGCTCTTTATATCCGTATCCGCCAGTTGGAACATACGCCCTAGTTCAGCGGCTTCACCCGCCGAGACGTGGAGACGCTGCGTCAGCTTGTAGACGTTCTCGCCCGCAAGCATCGCATCTTTGGTGATGTTGAACAGCCCCGCACCCGTCGCAGCGACGGCCATAACTGCGGCCATCTTTGTCGAGAGAACATTGAATCCGCTCGTGAGATTCCGAACACCCGCCTGTGCCGCCGTCATTCCCGCTGAGATACGTCCGCCGAGCGTACCGGAAAGCACGGCACTCTCCTTGAGGCGGTTATTCAGTTTCCGCACCTCGGCTTCGGTCTGTGCGACGGTTCTCTGTTGACGCAGGAGATTGCTCTCTGCTCTACGGTAAGATGCACTGTCTACGCCGTCATTCTTTTTCGCGGATTGGAGGACAGCCGCAAGAATCTGTTCTTTCTGCCGCTGAATATCCAGTTCGCGGTTGATCGCCTGATGGCGCACCTTGATCTTATCCAGTTCCGTCCCCACACCGTCGAGTTTGGCAAGATCGGCATCCAGTTTCAGATGGATGTTATTCGCCTTGCTGTTGAGCCGTGCGATGGAATCCGAGACGGTTTTCCCCGCCGTATCGAAGTCCAGCTGCAGCTGTGCGATGTTGAGACCGATGTCGAGATAGAGTTCATCAATCTTTTGTCCGCGCTTTGCCACTCCATCTCCCTCCCTACATCACGTCGTCAATAAATCGCTCGGACAATCTTTCTTCGCAGATCGCTGTTACTACAAGCTGATCGAGCAGGAACGCAATCTCATGTGAATCAATCTCGTGCATCGTCCACCCGTAGGCGGACTGCAGCCGCTCGTAGTAACGCAGTAAATTCTGGTACGGGGAAAGAACTACGCCTCTTTCCCCGTCTCCTCGTTTGGGAGGTTCACCAGTTTGGAAAACGTCAGTGACTGAATCCAACGGAAAAGGGAGCGCGTCAGCGGCACAATGTCCGCAACGTCTACATTCTCCTCCACGGATTCCCTTGTCACTTCCTCCCGTCCGAATCCAAGGATAATCAGTCGGACGTGTGCATCCAAGAAGACCTCAAGATTCATGTCCTGCTTGTCGGCATCAAAAAAGGCAAGGAACTCGCGCCAGACCTTCATCTTTGGAGGGTTTGGCATGATCTCCCTGCCCGCAATATGCAGTTTCGGCGTTTCCATAGCTTCCTCCCTCAGACCTGCTCGTACCACTTCGTCCCCGTCTCAGCGGCAAAGCCCGCCGCCTCCTCGTCTGCCTTGGCGTAGGACAGCCCATCCGAGAGACGGTAGATCGCCTTTGCCGTCAGTGTCGGCGTGTCGAACTGAATACTCTCCTGCTTCGAGTTGCCAGATTCCGAGGGTTCCGTGAATTGGACTTTGTAGAACTTAGTATATCTCTTCTTGCCGTTGCGCTTATCCGACTGAAAGAGCACAGCAAAGTACGGCGCAACATCGTCCTTGCCCGCCTTCATCACACCATTTTCGATACTGTGTCCAAGGAGATACGCGACATACTCAAGCGGTAAAGCAGCCGTGTCAAACGTCAGATCGTAGGATGCGGTATTCGATGCCGTATCCACGGACTGACCGTCGGCAAATAGCTCCGCTTGATTCGTCTGTGGCTTGATGTCCACCTTGCGCAGGAGCTTCCCGAGCGGGATCGGAGCTTCGTAGGTCGCCGCTCCGCCTGCCACATCGGTTAGCATCTTGGCAATATGAAGTTTCTGGATGTTGATGAACTGCCCGCTTGTCAGATTCCCGGCGGGCTTTCCTGTTGGTGTTGGACTTGGCATTTTATTCTCCCTCCACTGCTGTTTTATAGTCTGTAATTTCAACGAAAATGTCCTTCTCGACAATCTCCTGCGTCTGTGTACGGACAAAGCCGAGTGGCAAAAGCGCGTTCTGCACGGCGCAATGAATCTCTCGAAATCGTCCGTCCTTCGTCAGAATATGGATACGCACCGTGATTCGGCGTTCCAGTTCCGTGCCGTCTGCCGAGAGCGCAGGAACATCCGAAATGACGGTGTAGACAAGAATCGGATACGTCCCTGCATCGGGGCTGCGCCCGTGATAGATGCTCTTCTTTCCGTGAGCGAGAAGCTGCGTCAGCTCCTTCGAGCACACAAGTGCCTGATACACCATCTTCGCAATACTCATTTCCCTCGCCTCCGTATTGCCATACGGACGGCATCGACGATGGCAGAACGGATCCCATCCTTCTTGGCATCGAGCGCGGGATAGAGAAACGGCTTGTTGATGCGTGGGCTGAATTCGACGAGTGTACCGTAGAATACGCCATCCTGAGACTCCGCATCTGCCGCAATCCTCCAAACGGAGCCGTCCTTTCGTCGCAGTCGCTTATGGATGGAGTCGCGGAGTGCGCCCTTTACCACGCGCTTATCTGTTCCCGTATAGACGGGACAGCGGGTCTTTGCCTCCGCGACCACATCGTCCGCTCCGTGCGCGAGTGCTTCCTTTGCCGCAGCCGTCGCCTCTGCGCCAAGCTCGGACAATATCTTCTCGGCAGAGACGAATCCTCGGTATCTAGCCATCTTCCACCAACTCCCTGCATTCCAGAACAAGCCACCGCTTCTTCCCGCCAAGTGGATACGGCGGCGCAATCGGTGTGAGCGTTTTGTCTCCCCAACGAATACGATCCGTCACTCGTACATCCGCACAGTAACGAATGACTACACGATAATCCACCTCCTGCACCTTCTCCGCATATCCGT
>NZ_KB290928.1:9771-11553 GCF_000318175.2 Selenomonas sp. oral taxon 138 str. F0429
CCCATGCTTTACCGACTTCCTGCACCGACGATGAAAGGATATTCCCCTCATCATCCGTCTCCGTTACGGGACGCAGGATGGAAATCCGATGACGCAGTTCGCTCATGGACACCCTCATCTAAAAGACCTCCTTCCGCACACCGAAAAGAAGCGAGCGCAGCGTCAGCGCAAGCCCCCTGTGGTCGGCTTCCTCTCGGTGTTCGTAAAGATAGGATACGGCGTAGAGTATTGCGACCCGTACAATCGCCTGATCTTCGAGCTTGGACAGCTTCTTCACGCGCAGAAGTGCCGTGCAAATCTGTTCTGCCGTTTCCGCAAAGTGCATGAGGAGATCGTCCTCCTCATCGCCGTCAATGCGCAGATACTGCTTGACTGCTGCAAGCGGCACAAGCATAAAACCACCTCCCCTCTTTGCCGCAAAACCAATGAAATCGCTGATAAAATGGATAAGTGGACGATTTATCAGCCCTTCATCTTGAGCGTCTGCACGGCTTCCTCAAGAACGAGTTTGCCATCCACGCGCTCCTTCATGACGTAGCCGACCATACCGTTGCCCGCAAACAGCTCCTTCAGTTCCTGCAGAGAGCGCGTGCCACGGTCGCCGATGTTGTAGTAGGAGTAGTCACCGAACGCGATGACGGTCTTGCCCGCCTCGACAGCAGGCATATATGCCGAAGAGTACACGGGATAGCCGAGCAGACGGTCGGGTTCGCCCATCTGATACGAAGGCTGCCAGAAATACGCACCGTTCGCGTCCTTGAGTTTGCGGATGCTGGCAAGCGTCTGGTCGTTGACGATGAACGCCGCATTCTTCCGGTAGGGACGCTTGAGACTGTAGACGAGTGTCACGAGTTCATCCGCCTTGAGGTCTGCCGCCGCCGTGGTGACGGAGGTCTTTGCCGAGGCAAGAAGTCCCTTGGGCTTATGAGTCCCATCGCCATTGAGGAACGCATCCTCCTCTGCATTGCCGAGTGCCTTGCCGAACTGCTCGATGAGGTAGTTCTCAAGGTTGAAGGCGTTGTCATAGAGCAGTTCCTCCGTCACCTTGACCGCGACATGGAGCTTGTGCGCGTCGAGAACGATCTGGGCAAAGGTCGCCTCACCGAAAGTCAGAGGTGCGCCTTCCTCAATCCACGATGCCGCAGGCTTTGTAGCGGCAATGTTGATCTTGTGTTCGCCGCTCGTGGTGATAACCGTCGCAAGCGGACGCAGGACATTCTCTTCGCTGAGTACGTCGATGAGACGTTTGTCATATTCCTCGGGAACGAGATAGCCTCCGCTGGCATCCGTCCCCTCCTGCAGGACGTTCTCCACCTGACGGAAGTTCGTGCGAAGAGCCTTGAGCATTGCGGCGCGATATGCCTCGCTTGCACGCCCTGTCTTTTCGGAGGCGAATCCTGCCCCTGGAGTGTTGGTAATTGCCTCCGTCACAGGCTTTGCAAGCTGCGCGTCAAGAATTGCCTGACGCTCCATGCGCTCGATGTCCTTGCCGAGCGCAAGCACCTCATTCTCCATCTGCTCGTACGCTTTGGCATCCTCTGCCGTAAGACGACCGTCCTTTTCGTGAGAATCCAGAAACTGCTTTGCCTGTTCCCACATTTCTGCACGCTTCTCTCGCATTGCCATGATCTTATCCATGATCTTTTTCCCTCCGTTAATGTGAAATAGAAAAGAGCCGTCGTTTGAGCGGCTCTGCATCGACATTGGTATTTTGTGTTCCCTGCCCGAATTTCGAGAGCAGAGAGTTCGTGACGGCGGCACGGGAGAAGATCAGCCCGTCTG
>NZ_KB290928.1:11573-15372 GCF_000318175.2 Selenomonas sp. oral taxon 138 str. F0429
CGGCATCCATCAGCCGTGAAATCTTCGCACGGGACAGCCCCGTCTTGATCTCATAAGCGTTGATAATGCTCTCCTTGATTTCGGCAAGGAACGTGATCGTCCGCTCCATCTCGTGTGTATCCCCGATGGAGACGGTCATGGGATTATGGATCATCAACATCCCCAAGGGAGAAATCTCAACGGTCGATCCTGCCATCGCAACGACGGATGCGGCTGAGGCTGCAATCCCGTCAATCTTGACATTGACATTTCCCTTATACTCCATGAGCATATTGTAGATCTGTGCCGCTGCATAGCAGTCGCCGCCCGGTGAGTTGATCCAGAGGTCAATATCTCCCTCGGCGGCGTTCAGCTCAGATCGGAACATCTGAGGTGTGACTTCATCGCCCCACCACGTTTCGTCCGAGATTTCACCATCCAGAAGCAAGACACGCTTCTCTCCCTCGTTTCGCACCCAGTTCCAAAATTTACGTTTCATCACTTTCTCCCTCCTGATTTCCTGCGAACAAGCCCGCATCCTTCAGTTTTGTCATATTTCCGTTGATGAGATAGAGATCGCCGCCCTCCTCCGCTTCGATGGGATTCATGTCCTCAAGACTGCGGATGTCGTTCGCCGAGAGCCATCCGTTCTGCCGCCCGATGGCATAGCCCTCCATACGGCTCTTGTAATCTCCGCGCAGAAGCCCGTCCACATTGAAGCGGATAAAGTAATCTGCCCGCTCCTTGTCCGCCAGCAGTGCTTTTTGCAGGGACTGCTCCCAGCGCACAACCCACGGATTCAACGTGTACTTCACGAACTCCAACGACTGCTGCTCAATGTTGTTGAAGCTGGATTTTTCCAAGTCACCGATCATGTGCGGCGGCACACGGTAGAGCCGTGCAATCTCGTCGATCTGGAACTTCCGTGTTTCAAGGAACTGTGCCTCCTCGGGCGGTATGGCAATCTGCTGATACTTTACACCTTCTTCAAGGACGGCAATCCTGCCCGTGTTCATCGTGCCGCCGTAAACGGCGTGCCAGCTCTCACGGAGCTTCGACGGGTCTTTGAGAACCCCCGGATGTTCAAGCACGCCGCCCGGACGCGCACCGTTCTTGAAGAATGCAGCGCCGTATTCCTCCGTGGCAAGTGCAATCCCAATGGCGTTCTTTGCCATAGCAATAGGTGAATATCCCACAAGTCCGTCGAATCCAAGCCCCGGAATATGCAGCACATCCTCACGTCGCAGACGAATCTGCCCCTTGTCCGCAAAATTCGGATTCTCCTCCGTGCTTCGCGTGTAGGTGTAGTAGAGTTCACCCGTGCGGCTGTCACGGCTGACTTCCATCTTGTCCGGGAGGAGTGGATAGAGTCCAAGGACACGCCCCCTGCCATCCCGCAAAATTTGTGCATAAGCATTCCCCCACAAAAGGAGGTGACTCATCATTGTTTCGCGAAATATAAAGGAGGTCATCTCGGGATTCGGCGCATCGTGGAGCAGAAAGTACAGCGGATGCTCCGGCACACGCTCTTTGCCCTGTCCTTTGTAGGCATAGACGTGAAGTGGCAGCCCCGCAATGGATTCGGCGAGAATGCGGACACAGGCGTAGACTGCCGTCGTCTGCATGGCAGTTCGCTCGTTGACTGCCTTGCCCGCCGCAGTCTGCCCAAACAAAAAGGACAAGCCACCGAGATGATTCGTAGGCTTGTCCCGCGAACGAAAGAGTTTGCTGAATAGGTTCATAGGTATCACGCTCCTTAAACGATACCTCATAAGAGAAACAGAACTAATGAAACACTGATAAACTCCTGTGTTGCACGTCTTAGCGTTGCAGATTATAATAGAGAAGACAAGAGCACAAGGTAAGAGAGAAGTAGCATGATATAGCAGGTCTTTATGCTCTTTTGCACTGTAATTTGTGCCTGTAGATCATGTGTCTGTGATTATCCGTTGCTTTTTAGCGATCCCCTAAAAATGGCTCATTATCCCCAAGGAGGAATATTGTACGTATGATAAGCAAGCAACAATTGCAACGAATCAGGCGAATGCAGGAAAAGAATAAGCTTTTTATGCAACGATGGAAAGCATCACATAAAATAGCTGCCGTAAATTTTGAAATTGAGGATTACGATTTTTCAGATGAGCAACTTCCACCCATTGAGAAAATAGATGATGTTGACTATTACTACGACACCATAAGGCAAAAGCCTATACGTGTTACACCGGAAGAAACCATCCGCCAGGAAGTGGTATCTTTCCTTATAGATAAATTAAAAGTCCCCGTACATATGTTAAGGGTTGAGGAGTCTCTTGCTCACCATGTAAAAAATTGTTTAAGCCGTAGTGATGTAGTTATTATGCGTATGGGCGATGACCAGGAATCTGCTGTTCCGCTCGCTGTTATAGAATGCAAACGCGAGGAATTGGAACTAGATGATAACATGATCGCCCAAGCCAAAAATTATGCTCAACAGCTCAAATGCAGTTTTTTCATGCTAACGAACGGAAAAAAACGCTGTGTTTTCATAGGGATGCCGATAATAACGTCTTACGCATCAAAAGTTTCCGAGAATATACGAATATGCTAAATGAGGAATATACAGAATTGCCTACAGAATCCGAATTTCAACGTCGTACCCTTGATGAAATAAAAAATGACCCCACATTTTTTGTTTACGATGTGACTCCGTATGAAATGGGTGTTGAAACCACAGAGAATAAAGAAAAATTGATATTCTGCTCCAATCTTTGGGAATGCTTGCTTGATGATGGATACGAACTTGTTCCCTACGAGTATGATATTTTCAATTTGCTGAAGGATTACGGAGTGAGGAGAATATCATGGGGAAATGCTGGTGGAGGAAGTTTTAACGGATGTAGATGCCGTTCCTTTCAGATAAGTTATCAAGGTAAAACAGAAATCGTTTCCTTAGCATTTTCCAGATATAGTGCAATAGGAAAAAACCAAAGCAAGACAGGCTTGTTCGTTACCGTTGAAACCGATGGACATATACACTCATCCCTGCAAATCCCCATGGATGCTAAAAACATCCTGCAAATAAAGGACTCTATGTGTAGCATAAATCATACAGGGAAAATAACAGTTGGAGCTATTGGTGCCGGGAAAATATCTGATTTACGAATGCTTGTCCAAGAAAAATATCCCAAAATCATAGATGGACAATTATTCAAATTAGGTGTCCTGCCAAGCAATCAAATTTTGCGGCTTTGCGATGAAGATGTATGCATTTTCATAGAAAATATCATCTCCTATGCGCTTATTAGAGACGATTACAGAGAGATACGCTTGCGTGAAGTCCCCTAAAACACCCACACGCCACGACTCTCATACACCGATTCCGACGTATCATTTCCACACCGAATCGCACGATCCAGCGCCATGATGAGCGCAATCACACCGTCAATCTTCTCGGTGGACTTCTCCTTGTCCGCCTTGATGTTCCCCGCAGGATCGGTGCGAATGAAGATATTGTCTGCCATCCAGCGCATGACGAGATGCCCGCCGTGCGCTATTTTCTTTTCCAGTGTCAGCTTCATCAGCTCCTTGGTCGGCGGGCTCATATCCTTGAACCCCTGTCCGAAGGGAACGACCGTGAATCCCATGCCCTCTAGGTTCTGCACCATCTGCACTGCACCCCAGCGGTCAAAGGCAATCTCGTGGATGTTGTACTTCTCGCCCAGTTTCTCAATGAACGCCTCGATGAATCCGTAGTGAACCACATTTCCCTCTGTCGTTTGCAGGTAGCCCTGCTTCTCCCACACGTCATACGGAACGTGGTCGCGCCGCACACGCAGGTCAA
>NZ_KB290928.1:15392-15948 GCF_000318175.2 Selenomonas sp. oral taxon 138 str. F0429
TGGTCGCGCCGCACACGCAGGTCAATGTTCTCCTTGGGAATCCAGAAGTACGGAAGCACGGCAAACGGCTCATCTTCCTCGGTTGGCGGGAATACGAGAACAAATGCCGTAATATCCATCGTCGAAGAAAGGTCAAGTCCTCCATAGCAGACACGACCTTCCAAGGACTCGGCATCCACAGGTATGGCGCACGCATCCCACTTATCCATCGGCATCCACCGTACAGACTGCTTCACCCACTGATTCAAACGCAGTTGACGGAAGCTGTTCTCCTCGGCAGGATTCTGCCGTGCCGAATCGCAAGCCGCCTGTACCTTGTCGATGCCGACCGTGATACCGAGGGACGGATTCGACCGCTTCCATACCTCGGGGTCTGTCCAGTCCTCATCCTCCTTCGCTCCGTAGATCACCGGATAGAAGGTCGAATCAATCTTCCTCCCTTCCAGAATATCCTTTGCCTTTTGGTGCGTCTCATAGCAGATGGACTGCGTATCCGTCCCCGCTGTGGTGATGAGGAAGTAGAGCGGCTGCATTCGCGCATCGCCGGAGCCTTTCG
>NZ_KB290929.1:0-99562 GCF_000318175.2 Selenomonas sp. oral taxon 138 str. F0429
CATCCGCCTTAAGCGGCAGCCCCTTCGCCCACGGTGGATTCTCAGCCATGACAGAACATATCTCCTCCACCGACGAAACTCCGTATGGGACTTCGAGTACGATTTCATCATGGACGTGCATGACGATATGGAATCCCTTGTCCTGCAGCCCTTTCATTGCACATACGAGCAAATCACGCGCCGTCGCCTGTGTGATATTCTCGACCAGTTTCCCGCCGAACGTCTCTATCCTCTCCCACTTCTTCGTCATACCGAGTCCTTCATAGGTGACGGCTTCTCCACCGAATCTGTTTGCTCCGATGAGCGGCTTTACATACGAAAGCTCTCTTCCGCTTGGTAATCGTATAAACAGGATGCCGCTCCCATATGCACAGCAGATGCCATGTGTTTTAGTTTCAACGTCCCGTTTCACACAGGTCTTGACGGCACGATCCACATCCCACCATAATTGCACGATATGTGGATTTGACGAACGCCATAGATCCACAAGAGGCTGAAGCTCCTCTTCTTTCATTCCCGACTCGACTGCGCCCGTCGCAATCAGTGCGCCGACGGAGCCGCCGTATCCACAGCTCAAAACCGCCTGCTTCCCTTTCTGCCGTAGTTCCGCATTCTCACCGTGCTTTTCGACAGTGCAATGGAACATGCGAGATGCCGTTTTGCAGTAGATGTTGTGGTCAAGCGTTTTTGTAACACGAGTGTCCAATAAACTTGTGTCGAATACCTCGCTTCGAATGGCGTACGATAGCCGTTATAAGAATGCGGTCGTACATGGTTGTATGTGGTATAAGCAAAATGCTCCACTGCGCGATAGAGAGATTCCTCATCTCGATACTCATGAAGAAAAATTTCTTCGTTCTTCAGCGTATTGAAATAGCGCTCCATAGGTGCGTTATCATACAGGCATCCAGCCTTGCTCATGCTTTGCGTCAGATCGTGTTCCTCGCAAAAGTCGGTGAACGCCTTCGATGTGTACGGGCTGCCCTGATCGCTATGAAGAATCAGACCGTTGCTTCTCTTTCGTTGACTGCTGAGTGCTTTGCCAAGCGTTCGGATTGCTAAATCGCTCGTCATACTTCTTATGCTCTATGCCGCCTTGATATCTCGGAGCTTTTTGCCGCACAATAGAGCGCAATCCCAGTTCTGTGTTCATGTAGTTATGAACTGTCAGAGCAGAAAGCTCGATGCCTTTGCGTGCGCATCCTGCGGTACCCGTCAACGCCATTGGTTTCATGGTATAGGGCTTGAATTTAACGCAGGATGTTCTGTTTTCGGGCATCTTCTTTTGCCCGCCTGTGCTTTCGGTAGTTGTAATAAGCATTCGGATAAATTCCAAAACGTCGCAGCAACCACCGGACGCCGAACAGCTTCCGATGTTCATCGATGAATTGATATGCCTCTAGTCGATTCCCTTTGCGAAGAATGTCGCTGCTTTTTTAGGAAAAGGTTTTCTTTTCGCGCTTCTGCAAGTTCTTCGCGCAAGCGGCGATTCTCCTTCATAAGCTCCAGATCGTTCTGGGCAGTCGGGTTCTTTGAGGCGTTTTGCTGGCATTCTTCGCTGAATTCTTTGCACCATTTGCAAATGCTTGCTTTTGAGACTCCATACTCTGCTGTCAAGCTTCGATATGAAGCCGGACGATCTGTTGCTTGAACTCTGGTTCATAGTGTTGTTGTGAGAAGAATCGAATCCCCTTTCATTCGGTGTTTCCCATTAGACATTCCTGTTACAACTTTAGTTTACCACAACAGACTCGTCATGCATGCACATCTCATACAAGATCTGTGCCTTCCACCGCCCCTGCGCATGAGCAGCAGCGGCGTCACAGGACATTTCCCATGATCTGTTACGATGCCCTTCCTTGAGACGTATGAGATATTCCTCGTACGTCATATTCGCCTTTGTCGAACCTGCCATTCTTCCCTTCTCCTTTGCCGCACAGATGGAAATCCCACATGATAAAATACTTGCTGTATTACAGTTATTGTAGTATGTTTACAGTGTATATCAAGTACGCAGTTATTTGCAACTTAGTATGATAAATGATACCATATAGATATGGAACCAGCTTTCTGATCGGAACAAACTGTATTTCGGATGTTGTTTTTCCAAAGATTTACACTTCCTAAAATTTTCGAGACGAACAGAAATACGACTAAGGCACAGAGAATAGTTCACTTCATGAGATTATGAAGTCGATCTATGGAGGGTTCTGCGATGAAGATTGAGCATATTGCAATGTATGTGAATGATTTGGAGGCCGCCAAGGATTTCTTCGTAAAATATCTGAACGGCAAGGCTAACAATGGCTACCACAACAAGAACACAGATTTCCGATCTTATTTCATATCTTTTGATGATGGAGCGAGATTGGAAATTATGAAAAAGCCAGAAATGGCAGATGACAAGAAGGTTCTCGCCAGAACAGGATTTATTCATGTGGCTTTTAGCGTTGGCAGCAAAGAAGCGGTTGATTCCCTTACCGCTCGTATGAAAGCCGACGGCTACGAAGTCATTAGCGGACCTCGTACTACGGGAGATGGATATTACGAGAGCTGCATAATTGGTATTGAAGGAAATCAAATTGAGATAACTGTGTAAGACAAAAGCGAGAGCCGCCATCAGCTCTCGCTTTTTGTGTATGTTCATCATCCAAAAAATTTATGATACGAAGAAAGCGCCTTCCTGCTCACAACGCTTTCGCTATGCTCCCATATGGGGCATTTCCCGCACAAAGAACGCCAAAATCTCTCTCTTTTCATATATCTCGATCTGCCATAAAATATGAACACCTTCCGAGAAGCATGCGGCAATTGCTTCCGCTTTTTCCATAACCTCAAACATAGAGAGGTCTTTCGCCCCTCTACAGATCAGCTGTACGCCCTGTACCGATCGATCTACGGCAGGCATTTCCTCCCAAAGCAGAGATTTTTCCGAGATATATCGAATATCTCCTTTTGTCGATGCAAGAAGAGGCAGAACATCATCTAAATTTGTACCAACTACTTGAGAACTGCTGGGCGCCCATACGCCAGAGTCGCAAACATAAGCCTTCGCCACAGCAGCATCCGCAAAGCAAAAGACAGCCGGTCTAATACCATCCCCATCTTCCTCTTGCTGTGCAGTGACCCCCTCTGCACACGCGGCAAAGTCCTCCTCAGAACCTGTACGATAGATGCAGATTACATCCTGCTGCTGCAATATCTCAAGTGGAATGCCCGCCGCCTGCACATCCGAAATCAGCATGGTATTCCGCCATGCCACCTCTTCCGCAGAGGTGGATATCTCATTCTCCTCTTCCAATTCCGGATAAAATTGCCGCACAGGCATATTGCACAGAGGCTCACACTCCTCTACCTGGGAATAGTATTGCGCCAATGCTGCAAACACACTCTCATCCGCACAGGCAAGTCTCACGCCATACTCCATCGAATCATTTTCTACATCTTGGAACATCTCATCAAACATCTCGTCAAACATTTTTCTTCCTCTTTTCATTAGTTCCATATCCCAGACAAAAAAATTATAACATAGATTTTCGTACACTGCTTAATTTATCCGCGCAGTAAAAAATAAATAAATACAATGCCCCCAAACACCGGATCTCATAGATCCGATCTTGGGGGCATACGCATATCAAAATGTAGGATGCAGTGTTAGTTCCAGGCAATCGTGCTGACGATTGCCTGTACGGCTTCGATGGAAACGGGTTCTTCAAACGAAATGGAGAAGGTGTAGCCGCCGCGCGACCAGAGGGCGAGGCTGACGAGTTTTTCCGTGCCCTTGACACGGATGTACTGTCGTCCAACCTGCACGACCTGATTCACTTCGTAGATGTTATTGTCGCCGCTGATGTCCGCGTCGCCCTTCGCCATGCGGAAGAGGATTTCCTTGCCCGCGTCGTTGCGGTAGAAGATTTCGGCAAGACTCTTGTCAATGACGATGATCTCCTTCTGCACGTAGCCGACGGGCAGAAGGGTCGGCGTGTAGACGGGAAGTCCCGCAACTGCCCACGCATCGCGCACGCTCGTGTACTCGACGAGCGGTGAGGGCATTGCCTGTGCGCTCCCGCCGCCCATAAGGAGTGCCGATGCAACAGCGCCCGCCATCAAAATGTGTTTCATTCCATATTTTTTCATCAGATACCTCTCATTTCTTCGCTTTCTTCTGAAAGACCTGTTTCTTCTGCTGTGCACCCGCAAGCATTTCGCGCGCATTTGCAAGCGCCGCCTCCGTGACATCATCGCCCGACGCCATGCGTGCGATCTCGCGCACGCGCTCATCGGCGGAGAGAGCCTCCACCTGTGTCACAGTACTCTCGCCTTTGACAGATTTCGCGATGTAGAGATGCGTGTCCGCCATACACGCGATCTGCGGCAGATGCGTGATACAGAGCACCTGCTTGTAATGTGCGACGAAGGCGATGCGTTCGGCGACCATCTGAGCGGTGCGCCCGCCGATGCCCGTGTCGATCTCGTCGAAAACCATGCTCGTCCCGCCCGTGTCGCGTGCGGCGACGATGGACTTGATGGCGAGCGCAATGCGTGAGAGCTCGCCGCCCGAGGCAATCTTCTCGATGGGCTTTTCCGCTTCGCCCACATTCGCCGAAAATAGCATATCGAGGCTGTCCGCGCCGCGACTCGTGTATTTCTCCTCAGGCGTGACGACGATACGGAACCGTGCCTTCGGCATCCCCAGCCCCTGCAGTTCGCGTTCGATGTCCGCAGAGAGCACTGTGCCGGCCGCCTGCCGACGTGCGGTCAGCGACTTTGCCGTTTCCTCGAGACGCTCGTGGAATGCGGCAATGTCCTTGTCGAGCTGCACCATGTCGGTATCATAGTTGTCGATGCACTCGAGCTCGCTGCGGACGGAGGCGAGGCGTTCGAGTACAGCGACAATGCTGCCGCCGTACTTCTTTTTGAGGCGGTCAATCACGTCCATGCGCGTCTGTATTCGGTCGAGGCGCGCGGGATCGGCATCGATCGCGTCCAGATAGTCGCGCACCTCGTAGGACGCCTCCTGCAGGGAGATGTATGCCTCCTCGATCATCGTCTGCGCATTCGAGAGCCCGTCATCATAGCGCGCAATCTCATCGAGCGCGCCGGTAATGCGTGAGAGCGCCGAGAGCACGGAGATGCCCTCCTCTCCGTCCTCACTAAGCAGATTCGATGCCTCACCGGCGTTCTCGACGAGGCGCTCCGAATGGGCGAGGCGGCGAATCTCCGCCTCGAGTTCCGCATCCTCACCCTCGTTCAATTCCGCTTCTGCAATCTCCTTTTCCTGCCAGCGCAGGAGATCCAGACGCTCGCCGATGTTCTCGATCTCCTCCGCATGCTCCTCGCGCAGGCGTGTCTTTTCCTTCCAGCCCGCATAGACCTCGGCGTATGCCGCGAGCAGTCTTTGCAGCTCCTCATCTCCGCCCTCGAGGAGACTCCGCTGCGCATCCTCACGCAGGAGCGCAAGGTTCTCGTTCTGTCCGTGGATGTCCACGAGATGCGGAGCAAGCTTCTTGAGAAAGGTCAACGTAACGTGGCTGCCGTTGACGAGGATGGAGCCCTTGCCCGTGCGCACAACCTTGCGGAGGATGATGAGTTCGTCCTCGTATTCGATCTCCTGCTCTGCGAGGAGCGCCGCGAGTGCCGCATCCCCCTCACACGAGAATACTGCCTCGACGCGCAGGGCGTCGCAACCGCTTCGGATGGCGTCAGAGGAGATGCGCTGTCCGAGTATCGCACCGAGTGCGTCGATCAGAATGGATTTGCCCGCGCCGGTCTCACCCGTGAGAATGTTCAGCCCCGTGCCGAACTCGACGGCAACCTCCTCAAGCAATGCAAAATTCCATACGCGCAGACTTTGCAGCATAGCGTCTCCCTCCTCTCAGCGTGTCATCTCGCGAATGCGTTCGACGATCGTCTCTGCCGCCTCTCGCGGCTTGACGAGCACAAAGATGCTGTCGTCACCCGCAACTGTACCGATGATCTCCGTCCAGTCCGAGGCATCGAGTGCCGCCCCGACCGTTGACGCCGCCCCTGGGATGGTCTTGACAACGACGATGTTTTCACTGAAATCCGAAAAGATCACGTTGTCCTTGAAGAGGCGCTTCATCCGACCCTCGGAGAAGTGCACGTTCTCGTGCGGAGACACGGCATAGCGATAGCGCCCCCCCTCCGCAGGCACCTTGATGAGGAA
The DNA here is from genome assembly GCF_000318175.2 of Selenomonas sp. oral taxon 138 str. F0429. NCBI lineage: Bacteria > Bacillati > Bacillota > Negativicutes > Selenomonadales > Selenomonadaceae > Selenomonas > Selenomonas sp. oral taxon 138. The sequence goes on from NZ_KB290929.1 coordinate 6,188, forward strand.
AAGCTCCTTGATATCGCGTGAGATGGTCGCCTGCGTGACGCGCATATGACGCGCACGCAACGCCTCGGCGAGCGCTTCCTGTGTCTCGATGATTTCCTCGCCGATGATTTTTTTGATGAGGTCGTGGCGTCGACTTTTCATTCCACTCTCTCCTAGCAGTTTCTCCAAAGTTTCGTACGCAGGATCTGATAGTAGTCCTTGTCCTCAAATTTGATGATGCCCGCGCGCACATCCGAGCATTTGACGGTGACGGTGTCGTCTGGATGGATCGGCGTCGTCTCCTGTCCGTCGAGGGTGACGATGATACTCTGCCGCGTATCGACAAGGTGGATATGCACGGCATCTTCCTCGCGTATGATGAGCGGGCGGATGTTCAGCGTATGCGGGCAGATCGGCGTGAGGACGATCCCCTTCACCATCGGGTTCATGATGGGTCCGCCCGCCGAGAGCGAGTACGCCGTAGAGCCCGTTGGCGTGGCAACAATGAAGCCGTCCGCCTTGCACTCGACGAGAGGCGTATCGTTGACCCGCAGTGCGAGCGAGATGATGCGCGCCACATCGCCCTTCATGACGACAATGTCGTTGATTGCATGCCCGAGGAAATGCTCCGTACCATCCGGCTTCGTGACATAGCCCGCGAGAAACGGGCGCCACTCGACGTGGTAATCCCCCGCACAGAGTTTTTCAAGGCGCTGCTCAAGCTCATTCTGCTCGATGTCCGCCATAAAGCCGAGCGTCCCCATGTTGATACCGCAGACGGGCACGGGGTTTGCTGCATATCTGCGGCAGATACCAAGGAGAGTCCCGTCGCCGCCGAGGCTGAGCGCAAAGTCGGCGGGCAGGGTCTCAATCCCGTCCACGCCGCAATCCTCCATGCCAAACTCCGCCGCACGCACGCGTGGCAACATGATCCTTGCACCGCGCGCAGCCAGAAAATCACGAATGCGCCGCAGAACTGCGCCCGTCTCGGGCTTGATCAGATTCGGAAAAACCGCAACGGTCATCAATGCTCATTACCTCGTCCATCCAGCCTGCGATGTGCCTCTGACACGATCTCGCGCACAAACACATCATCCATTTCCACATCTTCCCCCTGCGTTTTCAGATATAGGAGGTATTCGATGTTCCCCTTTGGTCCCTTCACGGGCGAATACGTCAACCCCGCAGTCCGAAAGTCCTGTGCACGTGCGACAGCAAGCACCTGCCGAATGACATCCTCATGCACGGCGGGATCGCGCACAACACCGTTCTTGCCCACGCGCTCCTTGCCCGCCTCGAACTGCGGCTTGATGAGCGCAATGACCTCGCCGCCCTCTGCGAGCAGCGCCCGCACAACAGGCAGCACCTTGTCCAGAGAGATGAACGCCACGTCAATCGAGGCAAAGCCCAGCGTCTCCCCCAACGTCTCGAGCGTGACATTGCGGATGTTCGTGCGTTCCATATTGACAACCCGCACGTCTGTCCGCAGCTTCCAGTCGAGCTGCCCGTAGCCGACGTCGATCGCATAGACCTTTGCCGCACCGTTTTGCAGCATACAGTCCGTGAATCCGCCCGTCGATGCACCGATATCCGCCGCCGTTTTTCCATCGAGCACAGCGCCGAAGACCTCCATCCCCTTTGCGAGTTTCAGTCCGCCGCGGCTGACATAGGGCAGATCCTCCCCCACGACACGCAGCTTCACATCGATCGCAACCGTTGTGCCCGCCTTGTCGATGCGCTGCTCGTCCACGAGCACCTGCCCCGCCATGATGAGTCGCTTTGCGCGCTCCCGACTCGGTGCAAATCCCTGCTCCACGAGCAGGACATCCAACCGCTCTTTTTTCAAAATATCCCCTACTGCTTCCGATTGACAAGATATGCGACAAGCTCGCGCAGGAAATCAGCCTCCGCGCCGAATACGGCGAGTGCATCAGTCGCCTCCTCCACCGTGCGGCGCGCAAGCTCCTGCGCCTCGGCGAGTGAAGTCAGCGTCACATAGGTCGACTTGTGATTCTTCTCATCACTGCCGACGGGCTTGCCGATGTCCTCCGCCGTCCCGATCACATCGAGAATGTCGTCCGTGATCTGGAATGCGAGCCCGAAGTGGTCGGCGTATGCCGTGAGCGCCGCAAGCTGCTTCTCCGTCGCGCCCGCGAGGATCGCCCCGCTGCGCAGTGCCGCGTGAAAGAGTGCGCCCGTCTTTCCCATATGCATGCGGCGCAGCTCATCCATCGTGATTCGCACGCCCTCGGCTCTGAGATCCAATACCTGCCCGCCGACCATGCCCTCAGCACCCGCCGCACGGCTGATCTCATCCACCACGCGCAAGAGCGCCTCGGCGGGCACATTCTTCTGCCGCAGGATTACCGAAAATGCCAGCGTGAGAAGGGCATCACCCGCAAGGATGGCAATGCCGTCCCCATATACCATATGGTTCGTCTTCTTCCCGCGACGATAGTCGTCATCGTCCATCGCGGGCAGATCGTCATGAATGAGCGAATAGGTATGAATCATCTCGAGCGCGGCTGCAACGGGAAGGAACTTCGTCCCGTCCGCACCCACGGCATCCGCCGCAGCCATCAGGAGGATTGGCCGCAGGCGCTTGCCGCCCGCCATGAGGCTGTATGACATCGACTCCCGCAGGATGGGATCCAGAATGTCTGTCTTCGCCAGCTCCGCCTCCAACGCACGCTCGACAAGCGCCTGACGCGCTTTCCAAAGTTCCTTCATCTCAGCCTCCGATCTCCAGCTTCTCTTCGGAGACGCCGTCCGCCGTCTCCTTCACGAGAAGATCCATCGTCTCCTCGGCGCGTTTGAGGGACTTCATGCAAAAGTCGGACAGCTTGATTCCCTCCGAATACTTCGCCATGAGATCGGCAAGCGGCAGATCCCCCGTCTCAATCTCCGCGACAATCTGCTCCAATGCGCCGATTGCATCCTCGAACGCCATTTCTTTCTTACGCGCCATGCTGCTTCTCCTTTGCCTCAACGACGGCAGAGATCTTCCCGTCTGCAAATGTAATCTTCAAATGATCTCCCACGGATAAATCCTTCGCGCGGCTCACCGCTTTCCCGTCCTTCTCAACGGTGCTGAATCCGCGATAGAGAATTTGGACGGGGTTCAGCAGTTCCAGACGCTTCAGCAGGAGTTCCAGGCGATGCCTTGCACTCGTGCGCGCATCCTTTGCCGCACGGTGCAGCCGCTCCGTCGCACGGTCTGTGCGCTGTGCCGCGCCGGCAAGCAGGAGTGTCGGATTCCTGCACCACGGACGCTCCGTCAGTGCACTCAGACGACTTCGCTGCTGCTCCACCGCCCGTCTGCGCCCCGCATGGAGACGTGCAAGGAGACCTGCCGCATACTGGTTCAGCTCGCCGGCATCGGGGACGGCGAACTCCGCTGCCTGTGACGGTGTTGCCGCACGGCGGTCACTGACGAAATCCGCGAGCGTTGTATCCGTCTCATGCCCCACGGCAGAGATCACGGGGATTCGTGACGCGTAGATTGCGCGCACAACCGGCTCCTCGTTGAACGCCCACAGATCCTCTGCCGAACCGCCGCCACGCCCGACAATGAGCACGTCCACAGGATATTTCTCGTTAAAAAAGCGAATCGCCGCTGCAATCTGCTCCGCTGCCTCCGTGCCCTGCACGAGCACGGGATGCAGGATCAGCTGAACATTCGGCCAGCGCCGCTTTGCGACCTTGTGGATGTCGCGCAGGACGGCACCTGCAGACGATGTGACAATGCCAATTCGCTTCGGAAAACGCGGCAGAGGCTGCTTATGCGCCTCGTCGAACAGTCCCTCGGCATACAGCTTCTCCTTGAGCTGCTCGAAGGCAAGCGCAAGCGCACCTGCGCCCTCGGGTGTCAGTGAGTTCACGTAGAGCTGATACACACCGTCGCGCTCGTAGACGGACACAGAGCCGCCCGCAATGACCTGCATCCCGTTCTCCGGTGTAAAGCGCAGGTTGCGTGCGTAGCCATTGAACATGACGCATTTCATGCTCGCGCCTGCGTCCTTCAGCGTAAAATAGCAGTGGCCCGAGGGATAGCGTTTGAAATTGGAAACCTCACCACGTATGAGGATATCCGAGAGGATTGCCTCCCCCTCGAACATTCCCTTGATGTAGCGTGTGACATCGCTGACAGAGTGAACAGTCATAAGACACCTTCGATTTTGATAAAAAAAGAACCATTGCACGACATACTCGCGCAACGGATTCTTTCTTGATTCATTTCTCAAAGAGATTTTTGCATTGCAGCAAGGATCCCGTTTACATAGCGGCGTGCATCGTCCGAGCCGTATTTTTTTGCCAGTTCGACCGCCTCGTTGATGGCAACGGGCGGATCGATGCGTTCGTCCTGATAGCGCATCTCATAGTACGCCATGCGGATGAGATTGCGGTCAACAGCCGCCATGCGGTGGAGCTTCCACTCCTTTGCCAGACGTGCGATCTCCGCATCAATCTCTTCAAGATGTGCATGTGTCCCCTGCACAAGCGCGTGGGCATAGGGCAGATCTTTCTCCGTGAGCCCCTCGACCTCATCAAGCGCAAGCTCACTTGCACCGTCCGCAGGTACACCATCCGCGCCGAACTCCAGCTGAAAGAGCGTCAGAAGCGCGGCTTCGCGCGCGTGTCTTCGGCTCATGACATCCTCCGAAACAGCCGATTGAGTGCTGACGTGTCAAACATCTCCGACCAACCGCCCTCGCGCTCTGTCCGCACCCCGATATACATACCGATGCCTGCGCAGAGAATGACGAACAGCGTGCTCCAAAAGCCAAAGATCAGGACGGATATGCCGAACAATGCACCAAGCAGCAGCCCTGCCGACCGCCCGCGATGACTCTGCCACTGGTCTTGCAGGAAGAGCAGTATATTTTCTTTCATCCCGTTCCCCCACTAAGACACCGAACGCTTCGATGCTCCGGCATTTGTGATCTCCGTGACGCGGAGTGCCACGGGCACATCCGCAATACCGAGTACATCGTGGAGCTCCTGCCGCACCTTTTCGGTCAGCTCCTCGGAGACGGCATTCAGACTCGTCTGATCGGCGAGCGTAATCTTCAGCTCCACCTGCATCGGTGTCCCTGCGCTGTCCTTGGGCGCGTCATGTACCGAGATCACGGCTGTCGCCGTCCGAACCCCCTGCATGGAGAGCGCTACACGCTCGACGATGCCGCGCACGGCGGGCAGAGCCACCTGAACAGCCCCCGCCCTCGTATCGACAACCATGAACTCACCATGCGTCCGCGCAGAATGCGAGGTTCTGGAAAAGACCGCAAAGAACAGCTTGAGGCTGACGAGGAAGAATACGCCGCACACCGCGAGGAGTTCCTGACGCGACAGTGCATAGCGCAGTTCATTCAGCCATATGCTCTCCGGCACGATGCGCAGAGCCACGGCAACGACGGCAACGGACAGCGCCATCGTAACGAGGGCATAGGGCAGGAGCAGGAGACGATTTAAAATTCCCATTGCTTAGCCCCTCAGATGCATTCAGCGTACACGCGCTTCCTCAGGTTTCGGTTCCTCCTCGGGGAAGCCGACGCCCTGCACATGCACATTGACCTCGATCACGGAGAGCCCCGTCATCGTCTCGATTGCACGCTTGACATTCTCCTGCGCGGCGAGTGCGACCTCAGGGATACGGATGCCGTATTTCACGATGATATAGAGATCGACGGCGGCTTCCTTCTCGCCCACCTCGACCTTGACACCCTTGGAGAAATTCTTGCGTCCAAGGATCTCTGCGATTCCGCCAGCAATGCCGCCGCTCATGCCAGCAACGCCCTCGACCTCCGTTGTGGCAAGACCTGCGATGATGCTGACGACCTCATCCGCAACGCGGATCGTGCCAAGCCCATTTTCCTTCTTGACTGCATTCTTCTCGTTGTCCATTTCCAAATCCTCCATTCGCAAGGAATATCTCAGCCGTATTTATGCGCGCTCGATGTAGTTGCCCGTGCGCGTATCGATACGGAGCACATCGCCCTCATTGATGAAGAGCGGCACGCGCACCTCGTAGCCCGTCTCGACCTTTGCCATCTTCGTTGCGCCCGTTGCCGTGTTGCCCTTGACACTCGGCTCGCATTCGACGACCTTGAGGCTCACGGAGTTCGGCAGCTGAATACCGATGATGCGCCCCTTGAACTGCTGCATCGCGACCTCCATGTTCTCCATGAGGTAGTTCAGCGCGTCGCCGAGCTGCTCACGTGAGAGCTCAGACTGCTCGTAGGTCTCCGTGTTCATGAACGTGTAGACGCCGTCCGCCTCGTAGAGGAACTGCATCGTGTGCGTCTCAAGATGTGCTGCGGGCATCTTTTCGTTCGGGTTGAACGTACGCTCAACCACAGCGCCGGTCTCGACGTTCTTGATCTTCGTACGGACGAACGCGGCACCCTTTCCCGGCTTCACGTGCTGGAAATCGACAATCTGCCAGACGCCCCCATCGTATTCAATGGTGAGGCCGGTGCGGAAATCGGTGCTGTTAATCATATTATTCGTTCCTCCATACAATACATATTCTCTGCATATTATAGCGGTTTTACTGGCAGATTTCAATAAATTCTTTTGGCGCATGCGTCAGCGACTCCGCCCCATCCCGAGTGATAAGTACGGTGTCCTCGATACGGATGCCGCCCCAGCCGGGGATGTAGACGCCCGGCTCGTCCGTGACGAGCATATTCTCCTGCAGGACGGTCGTCCCCGCCTTCGAGAGGCGCGGCTCCTCGTGGATCTCAAGGCCAAGGCTGTGTCCGAGTCCATGCCCGAAGTATTGGTTCAGCTCCTTCTCTGCAAGTGACTCGCGTGCAATCCGGTCGACCTCGACGCCCGTCACTCCGGGACGAAGCGCCGCAAGCGCCCGCTTCTGCGCCGTGAGCACGGCGTCATAGAGCTCGCGCTGCCGTGCGTCCGCGCGCCCGACGCAGACCGTTCGCGTAATGTCCGAGTGATAACCCCCGCACACCGCGCCGAAGTCCATCGTCACGAGTTCGCCGCGCACAATGACCTTGTCGCTCCCCGTTCCGTGCGGCAGACTCCCGCGCACACCCGATGCGATGATCGTCTGAAAGGCGGGGCGCTCCGAGCCCGCACGCCGCATGAAATGCTCCAGCTCCGCCGCAACCTCCATCTCCGTCATGCCCGGCTGAATGTACGAGAGGATATGCGCAAATCCCTCGTCCGCAATCCTACACGCGCGGCGGATGAGCCCAATCTCGTCCGCATCCTTCACCTGCCGCAGCGGATCAAGATTCAGTGCGGTATCGCAGGAGACCTCCCCGAGCAGCTCGCGCAGCTTGACGACCGTATCGTAGACGAGCGCATTGCCCTCGAAGCCGAGCGAGACGACGCCCGCATCTGTCGCAAGCTCTGCGACTTTGCGATACAGCCCGTCCCTCTGCTCCACAATCTCATAGTCGGGCGCCTCTGCCGCTGCCTGCTCCGTATAGCGACTGTCTGTCACGAGAATGAGGCGCTCGGGCGTCACGAGAAGCGCCGTGCTGTCCCCGCGAAAGCCACTGAAATAGTGGACATTCTCCTCCTTCGTAATCAAGGCGGCGTCCACGACCTGCTCCGTGAGCAGCGCGCGCAGACGTGCAATCCGATCCTCTATGTTCATTTTGCTCCCCCCATGCGGCAGATAATCGCCTCGAGCGCCGCCATATAGCTCTCCGCACCGAGCCCCGCGATCTGCCCGAGCACGACGGGTGCAATGACCGACGTATGCCGAAATGCCTCGCGCTGATGGATGTTCGAGAGATGCACCTCGATGACGGGCACCTCCACCGCCGCAATCGCATCGCGAATTGCAATGCTGTAGTGCGTGAACGCGGCGGCGTTAAGGATGATGTAGTCCGCTGTGCCGCGCGCCGCCTGAATCGCATCCACGAGCACGCCCTCGTGATTCGACTGCAAGAACTCGATGTCGAGTCCCGCCTCCTCGGCGCGGCAACGCAGACGCTCGTTGATGTCTGCGAGCGTCAGAGAGCCGTAGATCTCCGGCTCGCGCGTGCCGAGCAGATTGAGATTCGGGCCGTTCAGTACCAGTATCTTTCCCATGTGCACTCCTAGTATTTGATCGAAAAGTCGCGCTCGCCGTCCACAGGCTCTCGCTCCTCGATGTCCAGACGCTCCACACGGATGAAATAGTTGCCTGTACGCATTGCCGCAAATGCCGCCTCGACAGCAGATGCTTTGCCTTGCAGCTCCATTGTCACCGTACCGTCGGACATATTCATCACCCATCCTGTGATGTCGTTCATCACCGCCTGCTGGCGGACGAACATACGGAACCCAACCCCCTGCACGCGCCCTGCGGCGCACGCATAGTGGCGAATCACATCGCTCATTGCACTTCCTCCTTTTTCGGAACATCGCGGCGCAGAATGCTATTTTCCTCGACCGCCTGCATCATCCGTATGCGGACAATCTGCTGCGGATGCGGCGCCGCCGTGATCGACTGTCCGTCCGCATCCCACATCTCCGCGAGTTCCTGCCGAAAGGATGCGCCATGCGGCTGAAAGATCTCGATCTCCTGCCCCAGCTTCATATTGTTGCGCTGCTCGACTGTAGCCAACCCACTCTCTGCATCGTAGGCGCGCACCAGCCCCACGAAGTCCGAGGTCTGCTCATAGGAGGACGAACCGTAGATCTGATCTACCTCCGTCGTCTTGCCAAAGAAAAATCCTGTCGTATAGGCACGATGCGAGACCTTACCGAGTTCTTCGATCCACTCTTCCCGCACTTCATAGGGTGTACCCGCACACGCAGCATCAAGCGCCATGCGGTATGCCTTGACCACACTCGCAACATAGTGGACGCTCTTCATGCGCCCCTCGATCTTGAGGCTGTCGATGCCCGAGGCAACGACCTCGTCCAGATACGGCAGGAGGCAGAGATCCTTCGAGTTCATGATGTAGGTGCCGCGCTCATCCTCTGCAATGGGATAGTACTCCCCGGGACGCGACGCCTCCACGAGCGCATACTGCCAGCGGCAGGACTGTGCGCATCCGCCGCGGTTCGCATCGCGCCCCGTGAAATAACTGCTAAGAAGGCATCGCCCCGAATAGGAGATGCACATCGCACCATGCACGAAGAGCTCCAGCTCCACATCCGTCTGCCGTCGAATCTCCCGTATCTCCTCGCGCGATAGCTCACGTGCAAGCACGACACGCTCTGCGCCGAGTTCCTGCCACGCGCGCACCGTGCGCCAGTTCACATTGTTCGCCTGCGTGCTGATGTGTACGGGCAGCGTAGGAGCGACGTCACGCGCGCACATAAAGACGCCCAAATCGGCGACAAGCACGGCGTCCACCTCCGCCTCCGCAAGAAAGCGCAGATAGTCCGGCAGCGCGACGAGATCGTCATTGTGCGGGAATACATTGACCGTCACATAGACTTTTCGCCCCATAGCGTGTGCCAGCTGCACTGCAGCCCGTATCTCATCGTTCGTGAAATTGCCGCCAAACGCGCGCAGCCCGAACTGCGTGCCGCCGAGATACGCCGCATCCGCGCCGTAGGCGAGCGCCATCTGCAGCTTCTCCATCGTCCCTGCGGGCGCAAGCAGCTCAGGTTTCTTCATTCATCAGCCTCCGTCAGCGCGCCTGATCGACCAGTGTGAGATGATCCGCATAATTCGTCGCATAGTAATTGTTGCCGTTGCGGTCGGCGACAAAGTACAGGTAGTCCGTGTCCGCAGGATGCAGCACAGCGTTCAGCGATGCCGTCCCGGGGCTTGCAATCGGCCCCGGCGGCAGCCCGACATTCTGATAGGTGTTATAAGGCGAGTCGATCTCCGTATCCTTATACAGCAGATCCTCCTTCGGCTCGTTCAGCAGATACTGTACCGTCGGATCTGCCTGTAGCGGCATACCGATCCGCAGACGCTTCAGGAAAATCTGTGCAATGATCGGGCGATCCTCCTCATGATACGCCTCCTTCTCCACGAGTGAGGCGAGCGTCACGAGCTCATAGATTGAGAGATTCATCTCCTTCGCGCGGTCGCGCATATCCTTTGTCAGGCGGCGGTCGAAATTCGCCGCCATCATCTCCATAATACGCGCTGCGTCGAATTCCCCGTTGATCTCATACGTATCGGGGAAGAGGAAGCCCTCTACCGCATAGCGCACATCCTCATGCTTTTCGACATAGGGATAGGGGCGGTAGTTCTTCGCACGCGCCATAAAGTCATCCGCATTGACCAGCCCATCGGCAGCAAGACGCTCTGCGATTTCGCGCACACTAAAGCCCTCGGGAATCACAAAGCGGAGCACCACCGTATTGCCATAGACCAGTGTCTCAAGCGCATCGCGCGGCTCCATGCCTGTATGCATGGCAAACGTGCCACTCTTGACCTTGTTCTCGAAGCCGTTCAGCTTCGCCATCCACCAGAACTTTCGCTCGCTGTCGATGATCCCACGTTCATGCAGCTCCTTGCCGATCTCGCTCACACTCATACCCGGACGCACTGTGAAATAGATCGGCGTCCCGCGCTCTCCTGTATGCGAAGGTGAGCCTGACAGTGGAATGATAACGAACGCAACAATCAGAATGAACAGGACTGCCAGCGCCGGAATCCCGAATACAATCTTCTTCTGCATCGGCGTCCCCTTCCCTCGATAGACCGCATCCAGCGCTTTGCGCAAGCCATCGTTGTTCAAGAAGTCCAATACTCCCCGCAATGACTCCTTCAACCGAATCCTCCCTCTCTATATCCAAATTCCATAAATTCCCTAAATGCCCTAAGAAAAAGCTGTCATCTTCCCGTGATGACAGCCTCCTTCTTTCTTTATTCTTCCTCTTCTTCCAGCATCTCCTCATAGGCACGGCGCACGGCATCGAACTCCTCATCCGTCGGATCGGTGTAGATATCCTCGCCGTCGTCGTCCGTGACGATCTTCGCAATCGTCGCCTCGTCCCCCTCCTCAGCATTCTCAAGCTCCTCCTCAGAGGTTGCCGTGAGCGCAATCAGAACGGCAAAACGATCCTCACCGATCGGGATAATCATCTCCTCACGGTAGTAACGCTCATCGCCGTCCTCATTCGTCATGACAACGATGACATCCTCATCGTGAAGCTCTTCATGTTCTGCCATTTTCGTTCTCCTTTATCTCTAAAGTATTCTTATTTCAAATGCTGCTGCCGATCCAAAAATCCCTGCAATATGTAGACCGCCGCCATCTTGTCGATGACCTTGCGACGCTTCTTGCGGGAGACATCGCCCTCGATGAGTGCACGCGAAGCAGCAACCGTCGAGAGGCGCTCGTCCCAGTAATGGATCTCAAGCGTCGGAAAGCGCTGCGCAGCATCCGCCATAAAGGCGCGTACGATTTCGCAGCGTTCGCCTTCGTCTCCGTTCATATGCTTCGGCAGACCTGCGACGAATGCCGCCACTTCATACTCCTGCACGAGCGCATTGAGACGATCAAGATCGGCGGAAAGCTCCGTGCGGCGGATTGTCTCAACACCCTGCGCCGTGAGTCCGAGCAGGTCGCTGACGGCAATCCCGATGGTTGCATCGCCGATGTCGAGTGACATATAGCGCTTCACTTCTCGTGCTCCAGATAGAACCGCACGAGTTCGTCGAGCAGATCGTCGCGCTCGAGGCTGCGAATTTTGCTCCGCGCGTCCTTGTGACTCGTCACATACGCAGGATCGCCCGAGAGCAGGTAACCGACCAACTGATTGATGGGATTGTAGCCCTTCTCCCGCATCGCGGCGGCCGCCTCCCGTATGACAACATCCGCCTTCGGCTTATCCTCACCGAAGGAGAACATCATTGTTTTTTGTTCATCCATTTGAATCACCTCACTGAGGAAGAGCTATAATGCGCCCTGTTTGACTGCCGCGAGAGCCGCCGAAAGAGACGGATAAACCCCCGTGCAGATCGCACGCATCTCATCTGTCGGCGGCAGCGTGTCGGGGATCATCACGGGTGCACAGCTAGCTGCAGCAGCGCCGCGCAGCCCATTGTAGCCGTCCTCGAACACATAGCAGTCCGCAGGTGAAACACCGATGCGCTCCGCCGAGAGCAAAAAGATATCCGGCGCAGGCTTTCCGTTCACGACGAGATCGCCGCCAACCACCGCATCGAAATAATCACGCAACCCACTCTTTATCAGATTCGCTTCAATCTGCTCCACCGTCGAACTGCTCGCCGTTGCAATGCGTACACCGTGCTCGTGAAAGTAGTGGAGGATTTCACGCGCACCCTCCATCACGGGCAGATTCTTCGCTGCCTCATCGTGAACGTATTCGATCACGCGGCGAACATAGGCCTCGGCATCCGCCGTCGGATGGAACTCGTTCACCAGACGCAACGTCAGGTCACCGCAGGTTCCGCAGCATGCCTTCCCCAGCTCCGGTTTGCGTTCGACACCAAACTCGTCGGCAATGATCGTCCAGCCCCTCTGATACACGGTTTCTGTATCAAAGAGCAGACCGTCCATATCGAAGATCGCACCCTTTTTCATGAATACCCCCACAGATGATTATCATGCGCAAATTTACATGGTTGATATTACCACAAAATGTATAAAAAAACAATCTGACCGTCACGCTTCGCCACCCGGAATCCCCGCGCTGCCAAGCGTGCGCGTGACGCGGTAGACGTCCTTGAGCAGGCGCATCTTCGTCATGACCTGTGTGATCTGGTCGATGTTGCTGACGTTCAGCCCGAGGAGGACGGTCGAAGTCTTGTTGCGGCGGTTTGGCGTTGCATTGACCGTGTGAATGTTCACCTTCATCTCGGCGGGCACTGCGAGGAGTTCCGCGAGCATACCGTTGCGGTCGTTGCATATAATCTCAATGCCGACGATATAGTCCTTGTCGAGCCCGATGTCCCAACTCACTTCAATTACACGTGTGAACTCCGTATCGTTGAGCACGTTCGGACAGTCGGAGCGGTGCACGGAGACGCCGCGTCCACGCGTGATGTAGCCTGTGATGGGATCGCCCGGAATCGGGTTGCAGCAGCGTGCGAGACGCACGAGGTAGCCTCCCTCGCCCTCGACGAGGACGCCGTGACTCGCCTTCTTGCGCTTGCCCCTACGCGGTGCCTTGAGCTCGGAGAGCATCTGCGAGACCTCGGGCGGCGTGCTGTCCTTGATGGACTGCTGGTGCAGCTCGATGAGCTTCGTCATAACGCCGCGCAGGGTCACGCCGCCGTAGCCGAGCGCGGCAAGGAGATCGCTCTCGCTCTGCACGTTGAGCTTCTCCGCGACCTTGCCGAGCCGTCCGCCCGCGATCAGTTCCTTCGGCGCGTAGCCGAGCCTCTTCGCTTCGTCGCGGATGAGGTTCATGCCGCGCTCGACGTTCTCCTCGCGGTTCTCCTTCTTGAACCACGCGCGGATCTTGCTGCGCGTCGCAGAGGAGGCGACTGTGTTCAGCCAGTCGGGACTCGGCCCGTTGCTCGCCTTGTTCGTGACGATGGACACGATGTCACCGTTCTTGAGCTTATACTCAAGCGGCACAATCTTTCCGTTGACCTTTGCGCCGACACAGTGATGCCCGATCTCTGTGTGAATGTGATAGGCGAAGTCGATCGGGTTCGAGCCCTTCGGTAGGTCGATGACATCGCCGCGCGGCGTAAAGACAAAGACCTCGTCGGAGAACACGTCGAGTTTCAGCGCCTCGAAGAACTCCTTCGGATCGTCGTATTCCTTTTGCAGGCTCACCATCTGGCGCAGCCACGACATCTTCTGATCGTTCTCATCGGTTGCGCCGATGCTCCGCCCTGCCTCCTTGTATTTCCAATGCGCGGCCACGCCGAACTCGGAGACCTGGTGCATCGCCTTCGTTCGGATCTGGATTTCGAGCGGATAGCCGTGCGTCATGACGGTCGTATGCAAGGACTGGTAGCCGTTCGACTTCGGCATTGCGATGTAGTCCTTGAACCGCCCGGGGATGGGCTTCCACATCGCGTGGATGACGCCGAGCACGCCGTAGCAGTCCTTGACGGAGGAGACGAGGACGCGCACCGCCGAGAGGTCGTAGATCTCGTTGACGCTCTTGTTGTCGCGCTTCATCTTGCGGTAGATGCTGTAAAAATGCTTCGCGCGCCCCTTGATCTCCGCTTTGATTCCCGCCGCCTCGAGCTTTTCGCGAATCTGCTCGATGGATTCGCGGATGAATTCCTGCCGCTCCTTTCGCTTGTGCTTAACTTCCTCCACAAGGGTATAGTACGCCTCCGGCTCGAGATAGCGCAGACAGAGATCCTCGAGCTCCACCTTGATATTGGAAATGCCGAGACGATTTGCGAGCGGTGCATAGACCTCGAGCGTCTCCTTGGCGATGCGCTGACGCTTGTCCTCGCGCATATACTTGAGCGTCCGCATATTGTGCAGGCGATCCGCGAGTTTTATCATGATGACGCGGATGTCCTTTGCCATTGCAAGGAACATCTTGCGGTAGTTCTCGAGCTGGACGTCCTCCTTTGACATATACTCGATGCGCCCGAGCTTTGTCACGCCGTCGATGAGCGCCATGATGTTCTTGCCGAACTCCGCTTCCATCTCCTCGAGCGTCGCGCAGGTGTCCTCCACCACGTCATGCAGGAGTGCGGCGCAGATCGTCTCGTCGTCGAGGTGAAGCCCTGTGAGGATGTAAGCAACATTGAGCGGATGGATAATGTAGGCGTCGCCCGAGATGCGCACCTGCCCACTGTGCGCCTGTTCCGCATAGGCATACGCCTTTCGGATCTTATCGAGATCGGCATCCGCCTGATAGGAGCGCACCTTATCCAAGATCATATCGAGAGTGACAGCCCTCTGCGCATCATCTGACATTATATGTCACCCTTTCTTTCTGCGTGTCGACGGAAGGTCGGCGCATCCATGAGTTCGAGCTTTCCTTGCGGCGGGATGAGCCGCCAACCATCTTCCTCCTGCGTGAGCATCCCGAGCTCACGAAAGATACAGAGCGCGCAGTCCATCGTATAATGCGAGATATGCCCCATCCTGCGTGAAAAATGCTGGGTGAGTGCGACTGCGCCATACGGGATGCCCCCATCCGCATCCGTACACCCCTTGAGAAATGCGTAGATGGTCTTCAGCAACGTGCGATCCGGGAAGACGCGCTCCTGCACGGCGGGCATGATGGAGTCCACCATGCACTGTACCGAGCGCATGCCTTGCCACTCGTTGATGCTCGGCGTATAGGCGAGGTCTCCCGCCTCCTCGGTCACGAGCTCCGCAAGTTCGCCGTAGTTCCAGTAAAGCGCCGCGACGCGTTTGTCCCGCGTACCGACCTCCATGCGCAGATGCTTTCCCTCCGCTCCGATGGCAGCCGCCGTACGTGGGCGAAGATCCCGCACGCCGAAAATCGGGCGTGGGTTGCCCATCCCGTACGGTTCGAGCAGGGCGATCTCCTCCACCATCGGGAGCGTCCAATCCGCAGGAGCGACCAGCGCCTCAATAGGGATTTTCGGCGTGTAGTCTTCAATCTTCAACTGCGTATTTACATAATTCGCGAATGCACGGCGAAAGTCCTCCACGCGATTGCATTCAAGCGTCAATCCTGCCGCCATCGCATGACCACCAAATTGGATGAGCGTGTCACGGCATGCAGCGAGCGCATCGTACATATGAAGACCTGCTATGCTGCGGCACGAGCCCTTGTATACATCGCCTTGCCGCGTCAGCACAATGCTCGGGCGGTAGTATTTCTCAACCAGACGCGAGGCAACAATGCCGATCACGCCCGCATTCCAGTCCTCACCGGCGACCACAATCGCAGGCACATCGGGTGTAAAGCCCCCGAGCATTGATTCCGCTTCCGTCAGGATGTCTTGCTCGAGATCGCGGCGCTCCGTATTCAGCGCGTTCAGCTCCACCGCAATGTGATCCGCCTCGTGTACATCCTCCGCAGAGAGCAGTTCCACACCGCGCCGCGCCGTTTCGATACGCCCCGCCGCATTCAGACGCGGCGCAAGCTGGAAGCCGACGATCCCCGTATTGATTGCCTTGCCCTCACAGCCTGAGACGCGGATAAGCGCTGCAATACCGAGACATGGACACTCTGTCATGCGCGCAAGCCCCAGTTGGACGATCTTGCGGTTCTCTCCGACGAGCGGCACGAGATCGGCGACTGTTCCGAGCGCAGCAATATCCAGATCATCGGCATAGAGGCGCTCTTCCTCGATCTGCCACAGCGCCTGCACGAGTTTGAACGCGACGCCGACGCCCGCAAGATCCTTGTCCGGGTAGGGACAGTCCGCGCGGTGCGGGTTGATGACAGCATAGGCGGGCGGCAGGACACTGCCCGGCAGATGGTGGTCGGTGATGATGATGTCCATCGCCCCATCCATCTGCGCCACAATATCCACCGATGAGATGCCGCAGTCCACCGTGACGAGCAGGCCGCAGCCATCCGCCGCAATCTGACGGAGCGCTGCTCCGTTGAGCCCATACCCCTCCGTAAAACGATTCGGAATATAGTAGGAAACCATGCCGCCGAGCGCACGAATATTTTTCATGAGCAGCGTGGTCGAGGTCATCCCGTCCACATCGTAGTCGCCGTAGACGACAATCTGCTCACCCGCATGAATCGCCTGTATGATACGGCGTGCGGCACGCTCCATATCCATCATGAGAAACGGGTCGTGGAACGGCTCGTCCTCCGGATGGAGGAAAGCCCGCGCCTCCTCTGCCGACTGCAAACCGCGATTCCACAGGATCTGCCCGATGATGGGCGCCGTCCCAAGTTCCCTTGCGAGCGACGCGCCCTCCGCCGTCTCTGCACGTACAATCCACTCTTTGAGCATAATCTCACCTCCTCTCTTCCTGCAACAGCAAAAGAGCCCGTCCCGGGACTCCCGAAAGCAGGCTCTTTTATAGAAGCACTGATAACGCCGAGAATTTCGTTTCGTCAGTGCTTCCTTTTATCCCTCCACAACCGCAGTTTTTGCGGCAGGATGCCGCTCCGTACGATTGCGCAGCTCGATCCAGAGCTGGCTCGCGATGAAGATGGAGGAGTAGCAGCCGCTGGCAAAGCCGACGAGGAGCGCAAAGGCAAAGTCCTTTGTCGTCTCGCCGCCGAACCAATACAGTGCAAATGTCGTGAACAGAACCGTGAACACCGTATAGAGTGAACGTGTCAGCGTTTGATAGATGGAGCGGTTCACAAGTTCATCAATATCGCCGCCGCGGCGGAAATGCAGTTTCAGATTCTCGCGGATGCGGTCAAAGATAACGATCGTATCGTTGATCGAGTAACCGACGATGGTAAGCAGTGCCGCGATAAACGACGAATCAATCTGCCGCTGCGTAAAGGAGAACACGGCAAGCACGATGATGATGTCGTGGATGAGCGCGAGCACCGCCGACACGCCGAAGCGCCACTCAAAGCGATAGGCGACGTAGAGAATGATGAGTGCCCACGAGATGACAAGCGCGAGTACCGCATTCGTAATCAGCTCGCCGCCAATCGTCGCGCCGACCTTCTCCTCGCGCAGCACGGTGTAGGGCCCGACATCCTGCGTGAGCGATGCCATGACCTCCTTGCGCTGACTCTCCTCGAGGTCGATCGTACGGATCATGACATTCTCGGAGGACTCGATGCCCGACTCCGCGCCCGCAAGCTGAATTGTACTGCCATCGAGATCGTATTTCGCAAGACTCGAACGCACATCGGAGAGCGTCACAGGCTGCTCAAAGCGCAGGTCGATGATCGTCCCGCCCGTGAAATCGATGCCGAAGTTGAAGCCACGCACCCCCATGCAGATCAACCCGGGGATGATGAGCGCGAGGGAGATGAGAAACCAGATTTTCCGATGTCCCGCAATATCGAACTTAGGCATTCTTCTCATCCCCCTTCTTCTTCACACCGAGCATAAAGCCGTTCGCACCATAGAGTGCGGGGCTCTCGGACAGCTTCGAGTTAATCATGAGCTTCAGCAGGTACTGCGTCAGTGTAATCGCCGTAAACATCGAGAGCATCGTTCCAACCCCGAGCGTGATCGCAAAGCCGCGAATTGTCCCCGTCCCGAGGAAGAAGAGCACGCCTGCAGCAATCAGCGTCGTGACGTTCGAGTCAAAGATCGTTGTAAACGCACGCTTGAAGCCCGCATCCATCGCATGCCGCAGGGTCTTTTGGTTGACCTGGTACTCCTCCTTGAAATGCTCGAAGATGAGGACGTTCGCATCAACCGCCATACCGATCGAGAGAATGATGCCCGCCACGCCCGGCAGCGTCAGCGTCGCATCCATCAGATAGAGGATGCCGAGCAGCATGACCGTATACGCCATGAGTGCCACGTCCGCGATAAAGCCCGAGAGATGGTAGAAGAAAATCATGAAGAGCACGACCGCACCGAGTCCGACCACAAACGCGAACTGAGACTTGTCCTTCGAGTCCTGTCCAAGCGTCGGGCCGACCGTACGCGTCTCGATGATCTCAACCTTCACGGGAAGTGCACCGCTGCGCAGCACGACCGCGAGGTTCTGCGCCTCCTCAAGCGTCTTCTGCCCCGTGATCTCCGCACGCCCGCCGAGAATCGGCTCACGCACGTTCGGCGCAGTCAGCACCTCGCCGTCGAGCAGGATCGCAATCGTACGCCCGACGTTCTTCATCGTGAGGTCGGCAAATTTCTGTGCGCCCTCATCCGAGAACTCTAGGTTGACGACGTTCTGCCCCGACTGCGGATTCGTCGATGCCTGTGCATCCTTCAGATCCGTACCCGTGAGCACCGTATGCCCCTCTTCGTCGCGGAACTCGAGCATCGCCGTCTTGCCGATCGTTCGGATCGCAGCATCGGGATCCTTGATGCCCGGCAGTTCGATGATGACACGACGCTCTCCCTCGCGCTGGATGATTGGCTCGGTCAGTCCAAGCGAGTTGACGCGCTTCTCCATGATTGCAATGACGCGGTTCATCGCATCGTCGTTGACCTGCGCCTGCTCCGTATCGACCGCCTCCAAAACAACGTGCGTTCCGCCCTGCAGGTCAAGGCCCTGCCGAATCGAGCTCGCGAGCGGCTGAACTAGGAAAAAAAACGCGCCGATGATGACCACAATCGAAATCACCAGCTTTAACAGACTATGTTGTCTCAACAGTCCTCACACCTCTTCCTCAAGGTAGTATCCATTGCAGGAAATCATGCGCCGCTCGGTCAAAATGACATCGACGCGGGCGTCCTGCACACCCATCGGTACAGCAGGAACAATCTGAAAATCAAAGGCGAGCACAACCCGCACTGCATTTCCCGCACGCGGCAGGAAACGGTCATAGTAACCACCGCCCAGCCCCAAACGTCCGCCGTCCGAAGAAAATGCCGCTCCCGGGACAATGATAACATCAATCTCCTCGGGGGGGACAATGCTGCCGCGCGTGGGATCCGGTGTTGCTATACCGAAAACACCGTCCGTCAGCGCATCCATCGAGGGCAGCTCCCGCGCCTCCATCGTCCCCCTGCCCGTGATCTCAGGCAGGACGATACGCCGCCCGTCCGCGAGCAGGATCTCCATAAACGGAACCAGGTCAATCTCCTCTGCCATGGAGGCGTAGAGCATAATGGTTTGCGCTGCCTTCAACACGGACAGCTGTGCCACGCGCGCACATATTCTGCGGCTCGCCTCTTTGCGCTCCTCAGCCGAAAATACACGGCGACGGGCAAGCATTTCCCGCCGCAGTATGCTCTTTTGTTCCGCTAAAATCTCATCTGCCACGCACCGCATCACTCGGGCGTATTCACAGCACTGATTGCCGAGCGTTCAAAGACGATGTTCACGCCGTCTGCCACACGCAGCGTCACGCTTTTATCATCAAGTGCCGTGATCTTGCCATGCATCCCGCCGAGCGTGATAATCTCATCGCCAACTTTCAGCGCGGCAAGCATCGCATCACGTTTCTTCTGCGCCTGCTTTTGCGGACGATAGAGAAGAAAATAAAAGAAGAGCACCAATATGATAATGGGCCCCCACGAGCTCAGCTGTGCCATCATTTCTGCATCCATAAATACAACTCCTTCATTTAATAACCTTATTTTTTATGATAGTGATTCATAAAATCGTGATAAAATGCGGAGAACGTCCCCGCGATAATCGCCGCACGCATACGCCGCATGAACTCCTGCAAGAAGTAAAGATTGTGCAGCGTCAGGAGGCGCAGACCAAAGATCTCCTCGGCACGCACGAGATGACGGATGTATGCCCGTGTATAGCCGTTGCGGCAGGCATAGCAGCCGCATCCCTCCTCAAGCACCGTATGGTCGTGCGTATGCACGGCGTTCTTCATCACGAGCCGCCCCGTCCACGTCATCGCCATACCGTTGCGCGCCACACGGGTCGGGAAAACGCAGTCGAACATATCGATTCCATGCCGTACGCCCGTGAGAAGATAGTCCGGCGTGCCGACACCCATGAGGTAGCGCGGCTTGTGCTCCGGCAGGAGCTCCACCGTGTAGGAGAGGATCTCCTCCATCAGCTCGTGCGGCTCGCCGACACTCAGACCTCCGATGGCATAGCCCGGCAGTTCAAGTGCCGTTACCTCAGCGGCGTGCCACGCACGCAAGTCGCGGTACATACCGCCCTGCACAATGCCAAAAAGCCCCTGTCCCTCTGCATCCGCCATTGCGTCACGGCAGCGCACGAGCCACCGCTGCGTGCGCTCCGTCGATGCCTTTGCATAGGTGTGGTCGGCAGGATACGGGATACACTCGTCGAACGCCATGACAATATCCGAGCCGAGTGCTTTCTGCACCTCCATCGATACCTCGGGCGACAGAAACTTCTTCGAGCCGTCGATGTGCGAGCGAAATGTCGCGCCCTCCTCCGTGATCTTGCGGAGATCGCCAAGGCTGAACACCTGAAAGCCGCCGCTGTCCGTGAGGATTGCACCGTCCCAGTGCATGAACCGATGCAGCCCGCCCGCCTCGCGCACGAGCTCCATGCCGGGGCGGAGAAAAAGATGATAGGTGTTGCTGAGGATGATGCCCGCACCAAGCTCACGCAGTTCGTCAGGCGATACGCCCTTGACCGTCGCCTGCGTGCCCACGGGCATGAAGATGGGCGTCGGAAAGCTCCCGTGCGGCGTGTGAATCACGCCCGCACGTGCGCCCGTCGTCTCGTCTTTGCGAATCAGCTCATATGTTATCGCTGCCACTCATGCCCTCCCATCTCAAAACACCCTGTATCATAACACAAAAGCGAGAGATTTTCAAAACACAAATCCATGGGAATCGCTGATAAGATGAAGTTCATTGATTTCAATCGAAAATAAGGATTGACAGTATTACATACAATTTGATAGAATTAATCCGCAATTAAATAAATTTGTTTTCCGAGCAAAAATATCTAAGGGCAGTTTGCCTATGATATTTCGCCTGAGCAAGCGTTCTTTTGAACACTTCTGCTCACAGGGTTGTCAAAGAAATGCGACAGCCTTCCCGTATCGAAAAGGAAAACGACAGGAACGGACTGCTTCTTTGTCATGCAGGGACTGTTTGTCGTGCGCTTCGTACGGGAAACAGTCTATTTTTGTGTGATGAAGAAAAGGAGAGGTATTCATGAAGCGAACACGGAAGTACCAAACCGCCCTCGTGGCAGCCGTCATGGCAGGATTTGCATTTCTGCCGCAGGCATACGCCGCCGACACGGAATATGAGACTGACACGGTCAAAGTCGAGGCAGAGGGCGTTGACAAGTACCTTGTGACAACGAACACGATCACGGAGCAGGAGATCAAGGAGCGCGGCTATCGCGACCTTGCCGACATCCTCTCGCAGATCCCGGGGCTTTATATGGCGCCTGCCGACAAGAACAGCAAGATGGTGCGCATCCGTGGCGCGGAGGTCGGGCAGACGAAAGTCTATATTGACGGCATCCCTGCGTTTCCTCTCAACGGTATTGCTACGAATGCAGCGGCTGATCTTTCGACGATTCCGGCAGACAGCATTGCAAAGGTCGAGATCATCAAGGGACCGGGACCCGTACAGTATGGCACAGACTACAAGGGCGGCGTCATCCTCATAACAACGAAGGACGGTAAGGGTGCAGGGAAATTCCATCTGAGTATCGCCGGTGGCTCCCATCATACCTATGATACACGCATCGGATATAGCGGCAGCGACAAGAATATCAGCTATGCACTGAATGCATCAAAGCGTCATACGGGCGGCTATCTGCCGAATGCGGAAAACGACAAGCTGTACTTTGACGGTAAGATTAAGTTCAAAACGAGTGACAAGTCCTCTCTCATATTGAGCGGATATTACTCCGATATGGACAAGCGAGATCTCCAACGGTATCGATCCACAAACGGGAAAAACACTGACTGCAGATATCAACTGGTCAATCAATGTCGATGATCTTTCAGATGCTATGCAGAAGTCATATAGAAAGAAGAACAAAACGAACAACTGGCATTACAAGGGGTTCAAACAGAGCAACACTGCACTCCAGTACGAAAGCCGTCCCAATGATCGGTGGCAGTATGATGTGAAATACTATCATCTGATTGATGAGAATAATCTGTGGGTGCACAATCTCTTGGCAAGCGACGGCGGAGCTCTTCCAAACTATAACAATCCCCGCAGACCGGAATGGTATCGCAGTGGCTGGTTCTCCACAGGAAACGGCATTGAGGCGAACGCTTCCACCGCACTTGGCGACAAGCACCAACTGAGTTTTGGGGCAAAGTACGTCAAGATTGACTGGCATACGGATTCCAACAACCTCTCCAAAGGGGATGAGGGAACGGATAAGCGCACAAGCTTCTACCTTGAAGATGCGTGGAGCTTTGACGCAAAGACGCGTATGACGCTCGGCGTGCGCCATGAGTCCCTGTCACAGGATGCAAATAATGTAAAGAGTACGGATCGTGCAACGGATCCTGTCCTCAATATCACGCATGATCTGACGAAAGCGGATACCCTGCGATTCTCGGCAGGACGCACGCATGTCTTTGTGCAAGCAAAGTCAGCAGCTACCAATATTCGTGCCAATGTGGCTGTACCGAAGCCGGAACGCGACCGCAATTTTGAGCTGGACTGGAAGCATTGTTTCAGTCCCAAGGCAGAACTCGATCTTGCCGTATTCTATACGGATGTAACGGATCGCATTGTGCGCCTTGTCAAAGGAGGTCCGTTTTATAATATCGATCAGACCAAGATTCGCGGGGCAGAACTTGGCTATCAGCACAAATTCACACAGAAATTGTCCGCCTTTGCCAACTATACATGGATGAGCGCGGAGGACAAGTCAAATGGGAAAACGACAGATGCTGCCGGTATCCCCCATCAGATGATGAATCTCGGGCTGACCTATCGCGAGGGCAAATGGCGCTCCACCCTGCTCGGACGTGCTGTGAACGGATGGACGAATGGTGAAAAGTATCCGAACAGCTCCGGCTACTTTACGGCAGATCTCGATCTGCGGTATGAGCCGCAGACGGATCTCGGTGTCTTCCTGCGCATTAACAACATCTTCAACAAAGACTATCAGGACAAGCTCTATCATCCGGCAGAAGGAGCAAACTTCCTCCTCGGCGTGGATATGACGTTCTAATCGCTCGACATAAAACAGAGTTGCTGTACGCTTTGAGAACGTACGGCAACTCTGTTATGTTGTATTCAGACAAAATGTGGAAGAACGTCCGCCATCTTTCCACAGCTGGCGATGTCGGTTCCATAGCCGAAATGCACGAGATCGGCAGCGAGCGCGGCATCGGTTGCGGTGAATCCCGAGAGCCCATTTGCACCGTAGTCAAAAAGACATGGATGCATGGGCACGGAGGGACCAACGAGGACAGTCACGGCATTCTTTGAGAGCTCTAAGAGGCGCGGCATAGTCTTGTTGGCAAAGGTCGCCCCTGTCATAAAGACAAAGTCCTGCTGCGGCAGAAGGAACTCTGCCGCTTCCGCCGGGTAGTCCCCCCACTCGGGCTGCATCTCAAGGATGGAGAGCTCGCATATCGATTCCCATTTCTTTTGGAAGTTCGGAAAGTGACCGATGACAGCGACTTTCTTGCCGCGAATTTGCTCCGTATACATGGCGAATGCTTCCAGCTTCTTGCGCTCATCCAGTGTTTCGGCGGACGCATCCTCGCCGTGGAATCCCTGCATCGCCTCCACCTTGGACGGCTGATTGTAAAATGCGTTGATGGCGGCAGCGGCGATGGATGCCTCCTGCCCTTGCCACGAGCGCACGTACTCTCCCGCCTCGCGCAGCGAACAGCCGAGAAAGCTCTCCTTTCGTAGACGCGGGCGGCTGTACGCAGGGATCGTCATGCAGATGCCGACCAAATCCCCTGCACGCACATACGTCCACGGGCGTCCGACGGCATAGTCGTCGATATAGATGTCCTGCGGCAATCCGTCGATGATCTCATCGTAAAGATTCCAGTAGTTCACGAAAATACCTCCTCACAGATCTGTTGCCCCTAGAATAACACAGCGATTCAGCAGATTCAACTGTGAACAGAGAACGAAAGGAAGATGATTGTGAAAAAAAGAAATGCACTGCTCACCGTATTATTCCTCCTCCTCGTACTACTCGTCGGATGCGGCCAGGAGACAAAGGAGAACTCTGCCTCTGAAACCTATACGTTTACGGATTCCGCAGGACGTACGGTCGAGCTTCCAAAACAGATTGATCGCATCGCACCATCCGGCGGTCTTGCCCAGATGGCACTCTTTGCCATTGCTCCGGACAAGCTCGTCGGTATTTCCGGACAGTGGAAAGATGCTGCGCTCCCCTATGTAGGGGATCAGTACCGCGATCTTCCCGTGCTCGGTCAGTTTTACGGCATGAAGAATTTCAACAAGGAGGCGGTGCTCTCTGTCAACCCGCAGGTCATTATTGACGTGGGGGAGAAAAAAGCGACCATTGTCGAGGATATGGATCAGATTCAGGCATCGCTCGGCATTCCTGTGATCTTCATCGAGGCGCGGCTCGACAATACCGATGAGGCATATCGTACACTGGGGAAAATCCTCGGCCGCGAAACGGAAGGAAATGCACTCGCTGACTACTGTCACACGGTGTATGCACACAGCACGGAACTCGCTGCAAAAAAACAAAACAAGCCATCACTGCTCTACCTTGGCGGGGCACAGGGCAATATGGCAGTCGTCAAAGGGTCGTTCCATGCACAGATTGTTGACCTGCTTGCCGATAACATTGCAGTGACAACAGCACCAGCCGAAGGCTCGATGAGTCAGGTGTCGATGGAGCAGATTCTCGCATGGAATCCTGAGGTTCTCGTGATCGCAGCCGAAACAGAAGTAGACTTCGCCGCCCTCCCATGGCGTGAACTGCGTGCAGTGCAGTCACAGCGCGTTCTGCGCGTGCCATCGAAGCCATACGATTGGATGGGGCGTCCCCCCTCCGTCAATCGATTTATGGGGCTCTCATGGCTTGCGGCGCGTCTCTATCCCGAGGAATCCGGAATTAATCTGCACGAGGAGATGAGAGCATACTATCGTCTCTTCTATCACTACGAACTAAGCGATGCGGAGTGTGATGCATTGCTCGCACGGGATCGTGTCCTCCCATGAGCAGCGTTTCACCGCAGTTCAAACTCACCATATTGCTGTTCCTGCTCATTGCGATGATCTTCATTTCCTTCCTGCTAGGGCGATTCCATCTCAGCGCAGCGGATGTCATTTCTGTATTCGGCGGCTGGATGGGATTTGTGCCGGAAACACGCAGTGCCTCTCACGTCGTGATGGAACTGCGCCTTCCGCGCATCATCGGGGCGGTCATGGTGGGGGCGGCACTCTCTGTCTCCGGAGCAGCCTATCAGGTGATGTTCCGCAACCCGATGGTCTCCCCCGCAATTCTCGGTGTCTCGGCGGGGGCAGCATTTGGGGCGGCAGTCGCGATCCTGTGGAGTGTGCCCTCCTTTTTCGTCCATGCGGCAACGTTTCTCGGAGGGTTGTGCGCTGTTGGGATCACGTACGTGATCGGCGCAAAGTTCTGCCGCGGCGGAAACACAACACTTGCGATCATCCTTTCGGGCATCATTGTGAGCACGCTCTTTACATCGCTGCTCTCCATGATTAAGTATGTCGCCGATCCATATGACAAGCTGCCTGTCATCGTTTACTGGCTGATGGGCAGCCTCGCCGCTATATCGCCGGACAGCCTTTTCTTTCCGCTCGTATTTATGGGCGCGGCATTTATCCCCCTCTTTCTCCTGCGATGGCGGATCAATCTGCTCTCCTTTGGCGATGAGGAGCCACAGACTCTCGGGATTCCCGTGGAACGACTCCGTCTCATCGTCATTCTCTGTGCCACGCTCATGACGGCGGCAGCCGTTTCGCTATCCGGCATCATCGGTCTGGTCGGTCTGATTGTGCCGCATCTTGTGCGCTTTATCGTTGGACCGGACTTCCGCTTTCTCTTGCCTGGGTCGGCACTGATGGGCGGGCTGTCCCTGCTTGCCTCGGATAACCTCGCACGCACCCTGTGGACAATGGAGATCCCGCTTGGGATTCTCACATCACTCTTCGGTGTCCCGTTCTTTCTCTATCTGCTGGTCAAATACCATCATGGCTGGGACTGAGGAGGAATCGGTTGATGCTTGAACTAAAAAATGTTTCCTGCGGCTATGGGAGCGTTCCCATCTTCCAAAACATTTCCTTTTCTGTCGAGCGAGGGCAGACGCTCTGTCTGCTCGGTCCGAACGGCGTTGGAAAGACGACGCTCTTCAAGACGATTCTGGGGCTGCTCACCCCCCTTGCGGGTGATGTATTTCTATCTGGTGAGAATATGTCCGCGTGGACCGTGGAGGAGCGAGCACGCCGCATCGCCTATGTTCCGCAGACACACACGCCCCCGTTTCCATTCACAGTCCGCGATGTTGTGCTGATGGGGCGGGCAGCCCACATCGGCAGTCTCGGTATTCCCGGAAAAAAGGATCGCAAAATTGCTGACAACGCACTAGAGATGCTCGGCATCGAACATCTTGCAAACAAGATCTATACAAAGATCAGCGGCGGAGAGCGGCAGCTTGTCCTCTTGGCACGTGCGATTGCGCAGCAGCCGCAGCTCCTCTGCATGGACGAGCCCACGGCGAGCCTCGATTTCGGCAATCAGGTGCTCGTGATGAACCGCATCCGTACACTCAGTGCAGCGGGGATCACGGTTATGATGACGACACATGCACCAAGTCATGCCTTTTACTGTGCAGATCAGACTGCCATCATGGGGCGGGACGGCGTGTTTTTCGTGGGACAGACAAACGATACAATCACAGAGGAACGACTCACAAAACTGTATGGGGTCACCGCAAAGATTGTCGGGTATGAACACATCCCCGAGACACGCACCTGTGTCCCCCTCCCACCACAAGCTCATCAATGAGAAACGGGGCTGCTGCACGAAAGAAATGTGCAGCAGCCCCGTTTTTTCATAGAGCAGCCATCTTATCCATGTATACCTGCGCGGACAGACAGTTCCCGCCTGAGGACGCTCCCGTTCCAGAGCATGTCCTCGATGTGCCGTGCGCCGCGCAGTCCCATAAACGGCTGATCCGAGATGTGAAGCCGATCCACGACAGGATAAGAGACGGGGACGTAGAGCATCCTGCGCGGGTCGGCAAGCACGGACTCGCTGCTGCTCCCCATGAGCAGACCACGCTCCATCGCCGCGAGCACGCCCTGTGCCCGCGCCGTATCGGTCTCCGCGAGCTGCTCGTCCGCGATCTTTACGGCAGCAGCGTCCTCGCGCAGCTGCGCTGCAACCGCGAGGTGGCGCACATCCGCCCACTCCGTCCGCAGTGCCTCGGCAAGCCCCCACGCCGACGAGCGCGGTGCACGGATGAGCGCGGTATCAAAGAGCAGCTCTCCCCACGTATTCTTGAGATCGTTGATCCGCAGGAAGTCCCTGCGCTCCGCCGCCGCAATCTCCTCCATGGCATCCTCGCCGCGTACGGGCGGCAGTGCGGAAAAGATCGCCGCAAGCCACCGCTTCGTCCCTGCGCGGCCGTACGGGGGAAGCGGTGCGATATACGGCGTGCCGCAGTGCTGTTCGATGTGCTTTGCCGCTGCAAGCCCGAGCTCATCATGCACAACGATATTGAGCTCCGACTGTGAGAGATCGCCAATGTTCTCGGGTGGCATGTCGCAACCGAATACGTGGCGCACCTCATAGCCCGCCCCCGTCAACAGGCGTACAAGCTCCCGTACATCGTTCTCACTGTTGTAGTAGGACGAGGTCATGCCGATGAGGTTGACCCCGCGCCGCACCTCTCCCCGTGTCTCTCTGAGCAACACATCGAGCGTCGCGCAGGAGGCACGCGCCCATCCATCCGCAAAGCTGCCGACCAGCCCGCCGCTGTCAATGGCGACCACGGGGCAGGTCACCCCCGCCGCGCGTGCAATCGCACCGACATCATCGCCGATCAGACTTGCCGAACTGCCGCTAATGACGGCGAGCAGCGCGGGCGGATGGTCGATATGCGGCTGCAGGGCTTCGCGCAGATACGCCTCCGCACCGAACACAATTGCATCGTTGTCGAGCTGTGTGCACTTCATGCGGTGCGAGATGTCGCTCTGGCTCTGCTCGATGTGCCGCTGCGTAAAGAGATAGCACCACAGCGGGCCGTTGACGATCACGGCACAGCCGCGCACCCCCGCAAAGAACGCCGCCGCACCTGTCAGCGCACAGCTCTCCATCCACACGGACATATCGTCGAAGGAGAGAACCGCCTCATCCATAGATCAGCCCTCCTCTGTCCGTATGCCGATAGAGTACGTGCTCCATATCCTCGATGAGCTGCCGCTCCATCGCCCACCCGACCGTGGGCAGCTTGCCGAGAAGGATCTGCCGCAGCTCCACGTCCACGAGTTCATGCGTGGTAAAGACGAAATCCACCGACCGCAGCAGATCCTCGCTCGCGGGCTCCTCCACCGCAAGGATCGGTACATCCGTGCACTGCCGCAGCCCTTCCTCCACTGCGGTGCGCTGCTCCTCGGTAAAGAGCGCGAGGAGGATGATCCCGGCGAGACGTACGCCCGCCTTTTCGATCAGACGCAGGAGAATCTCGGGCTGCAGCCAGTGCAGTTCGCGCCCGACGACCAGCACTGTGCGCCGCCCGTCAAGCATCTCCCGCGCACGCACGAGAATGCGCTCGAACGCCTCCTCCTCGCATCGGATCACCTCCTCCGCCTCCGACGCACGCCCGCACCGCGCACCGATGCAGCGCAGCCAATGCGCCGTCTCCTCCGCACCGCCCGCAAACGCCTCGGCAAAGTACGGCGTACCGAAGCGCGTATGCAGCTCCTCGGCGAACGCGATGAGCATCTCCTGTTTTTCATCCGACATCGCACTGCCGAGCACAACGAGCAGCTCCGCCTCCGATACCGCCTGTATCTCATCCAGCGGCGTATAGGTGGGAAACTGTACCGTAAGCTGCAGTCCGATCCCCGCGAGCAGCCGCTTCAGCTCCTGCACATAGGAGCTGTAGAAGCCGCCATAGTCCCCGAGAAACGCCACCGTCCCCTGCCGCACCCGCGCGGGTGGATGCATAAAGCGGTCGGTCAGCACACGCGCAACCGAGAGATAGCCGTCAAAGGATTCATTGTCCAAAAAGCCGCTCGTGGGGACTGCCACAACAGGCAGATCGAGTTCCTCCTCCATCTCTTCCGCCACAGCCCGCGTATCGTCTCCGATGATGCCACTCACGCAGGAGCCGCCGATAAAGACAGCATGCGGATGATACTTCTCCACCGCATAGCGGACGCACGCACGCAGACGCTCCGCCGCACCGAACACCGCGTCGCCCTCACCGATGCCGCTTGTGAGGAGCGGTACGGGCGACGGCGGTGCATACGTGCCCGCACCGACCAGACGGTGAAAGCTGCCGACATCCTTTTCACGCACCACATGTGCACAGGAGCGTGGACTGTGAAAGATAACCAGTGCTCCCCGCGCGTACGAGAGCGCCCACCAGACAGCGGGCATACTGCAGCTGCACTGCGCACGCCGCACCCCCGCGCGTTTTACCTTAATTGCCATACTGCTCCACCAAGTCCTCCAGTTCCTCAACCGCCATCGGTGTCAGTACCGCAAAGTATTCCGTGCAAGCTCCTCACGCAGCACGCGCTTCATGAGTTCCACGTCGGGACGTTTCCCCGTCCAGAGATGAAATGCCTCTGCGCCCTGCGCGACAAGCATTGTCTCGCCGTTGATCGTTTCACATCCCCGCGCCCGTGCCTCGCGCAGAAAGCGCGTCTCAGCGGGCGTATAGATCAGATCGTAGACGACCGCAGAGGGCTTTATCATTGCCGCATCCACAGGCGGCATCTCCTCCGTGTGTGGTGTCATGCCCAGCGGCGTTGTCTGCACCACAATATCGGCATCGCTGCACGCAGCAATCCATGCGGCATCATCAAAGGATACCGTCTGCACATCGCCGTCTGCCGCAAAGTCTGCCGCAAGTGCCGCGCCCTTTTCCACGCTGCGAACACCGATTGCGACAGAGGAAACACCGCTGCGCAGAAGCCCCCACAGTGCCGCCCGCGCTGCGCCGCCTGCACCAATCAGTACGGCATTTTTTCCTGTGAGCGCAATCCCCCGCTCCGCAAATCCCGCAAGGAATCCCGCAACATCCGTATTGTACCCGACCAACCTGCCGTCCTCGACCACTACGGTATTCACCGCCTGAATGCGCCGCGCGTCCTCGCTCAGCGCATCCATCAGCGGGATGATCGCCGTTTTGAACGGGATCGTCACGTTAAATCCTGCAATCCCCGCATCATAGAGGCCACGCACCGCAGACGCGAGGGCATCCGCACGCACGGGAAGAGCCGCATAGACATAGTCAAGCCCTGCGGCGTGCAGGGCTGCATTCTGTATGATCGGTGAGAGGCTGTGGGCGATGGGTGCGCCGATGACGGCGAGCAGTCTTGTCTTTCCTGTAATCATATATATCCTAACTATGCTTGCCGCGCATATCGTCGAGCAGTCCCATCTTGATCTCGTAATACATCGGTGTCATATCGAGATAGTGACGGTGCGGATTCTCAAAACGCTGCTCCTCCGGCCAGATCTCCTCCGTCAGCTGCTTTTGCACATAGCGGCGAACCTCTTCCAGTGTCGGCAGCTGCTCCACGCGCTTGCCCGCACGCATATAGGGACGGCGCAGATTCACCGCCGTGACCCCCTCAAAGAAGCGGTTCTTCCACGGCTTGCGCGGGTCAACATAGCGGAACGGCTTCGTGGGATCGATCTCCTCTCCCTGTACGGCGAGCATATCTGCGACCGCCTTGCCGTACCTGTCGTAGATACGGTAGAGATCCTTGAGTCCTGGATTCGTCAGCTTTTCCACATTCTCTGACATCTTGATGCGCGGCGAAAAGATGCCCGCATCCTCCACGGCGACGAGCTTGTAGACCGCACCAAAGACGGGGTCGGACTTCGCCGTTATCAGACGCTCGCCCACACCGAAGCTGTCCACCTGCGCTCCTTGGAGAAGGAGTGAGGAAATCGTAAACTCATCGAGGCTGTTCGACAGGATAATCTTGCAGTCCGCCAGCCCCGCCTCATCGAGCATCACGCGGATGCGCTTCGACAGATAGGCAAGGTCGCCCGAGTCGATGCGTACCCCCGCAAGGCGATGCCCCTGCGGCGCAAGCACCTCATGCGCCGTACGAATGGCGTTCGGAATCCCCGAATGAATGACATCGTAGGTATCGACGAGGAGCACGGTCGCCTGCGGATAGAGCTCCGCATATTTTTTGAATGCCGTGAACTCATCCTCGAAGAACATGACCCAGCTGTGCGCCATCGTCCCCGATATGGGAATGCCGAACTGCTGTCCTGCCGACACCGTTGCCGTCATATCGACACCGCCGATGTATGCCGCGCGTGCGCCGTAGGTCGCAGCGTCCATGTTGTGCGCACGCCGCGCACCGAAGTCCGACACCTTGCGCCCCTCTGCCGCACGCACGATGCGCGAAGCCTTCGTTGCAATCAGGGACTGATGATTGATCTGTGCGAGAATCGCCGTCTCGATCAGCTGCGCGTCAATGATCGGTGCAACAATCGTCATCAGCGGCTCATCGGGGTAGATGATCGTCCCCTCGGGCACGGCATAGATATCCCCGCGAAAGCGGAAGCCGCGCAGGAAGCTCAGGAACTCCTCCGAGAAAAGCTTTTGTGCGCGGAAATAGTCGATGTCCTCATCCGAGAACGCGAGGTTCTCCACGAACTCGATCACGTGCTCAAGCCCCGCAAACACCGCATAGCCGCCCTTGTCCGGAACAGCGCGGAAGAAGAGGTCGAATGCAACGCGCACATCGCCGTGGCATTGATGAAAATATCCGTAGGACATTGTCATCTCGTAGAAATCCATCATCATCGACAAATTTCGCTTATCAAATTGCGTCACAGTAGTGTCCCCCTATCGGGCAGAAAGAAATGGCATAACAATCATTCCTTTGCATTATACCATTTCCTCAAGATTCACGCAAAAAGAGTTTTTCACAGAATTTCATTCTGTCTCGCGAGAAATTTCAAGTCATCGCTCGTCAGTTTTGCCAACGGCAGAAGTTCGGGACGATGACGCAGCGTTGCGAGGAGCGACTGCTCACGCCGCCAGCGTGCAATCTCCGCATGATTGCCGGAGAGCAGGACATCGGGGACGGACTTTCCCTCGAATTCGCGCGGACGTGTGTACTGCGGATAGCCGAGCAGCACATCAAAAAACGAATCCGTCGGTGCAGACGTATCGTCGCCGAGCACGCCCGGCAGCATGCGCGCCGTTGCATCGACCACGAGCATCGCAGGGATCTCCCCGCCCGTCAGCACGAAGTCCCCAACGGAGATGAGACGGTCTGCGAGATCGTAGACACGCGCATCAAAGCCCTCATAGTGTCCGCAGATAAGAATGAGCTGTTCGTATGCCGCCAGTTCCTTTGCCGTCTTCTGCGTGAACACCTCGCCCGCAGGATCGAAGATGATGGTGCACCGCCGCCCCTCACAGTCGGCGGTCTTGGCACGAATGTCACGTACGGCAGCATAAAGGGGCTCCGGCTTTAAGACCATGCCCGCCCCGCCGCCGCACGGGGTATCGTCCACATGACGGTGTTTATCCGTCGAATAGTCACGAAAATTTGTATAGTGAACATCCAATATGCCGCGCTCTGCCGCTCGCCCAATGATGCTCGTGCCGAATACGCCCGCAAACATCTCGGGAAAGAGCGTGACAAGATCGATCCTCATAGCTGCTTCCCTTCTATCTCGTAATGCTCCCCATTATAGCAGAATAGAGAAGATAATTGAGTGCTGCGATAAAATATTTTACGAATGCGTGGAGAAGCGATATAATAGGGTGAAAGTGATTACAGAAACTGGGAGCATTTATGGACATCAACCTCGCCCATTTCAACACGGAGATTGGACGTCAGAAGCCCGAGAACATCATCCACAGCGATGCCGCCTGCCCGTTCTGCGAAACGGATAAGCTCACGGACATCATTGCGGCGGATGGCGACATCATCCTGCTCAAAAACAAATACAATGTCATCGAGGAGGCAGATCAGTTTGTCCTCATCGAGGGGCATGACTGCAACGCGGATATGCCGAGCTATACGCGCGACCATATGCACCGCCTCATTGCGTTCGGCATGGATCATTGGGCACAGATGCGCGCAAGTGGAAAGTACGAGACTGTGCTCTTCTTCAAGAACTACGGGCCGTATTCGGGTGGCACAATCCGTCATCCGCATATGCAGCTCGTCGGCTTCCCCTCATTTCGTCAGGAGCTTGCATTTCGACGCGCTGAGTTTGAAGGGCTGACCGTGGCAGAGCAGGACGGCGTCACGTTGAACCTCTCCACTGCACCGCGCGTCGGCTTCTGGGAGCTGAACATCGTGCCCGCCGATGCAGGGTCAGTCAGGACGATTGCGGACTATATACAGATCGCCGTCGATTTCTTCATGAACGCCTTCCGCCGCCCTCTCACAAGCTACAATATCTTCTTCTACAACGAGGGGGACGAGATCTTTATCAAGATCATGCCGCGCTTTGCCACCTCTCCCGTCTTCATTGGCTACAACATCCGACTTCTCCCGTCCAATCTTGTGGAGATGCGTGATCGGATGCGCGCAACATATTTTGAACATGACAGCAAATGGAGCAATCTATGAACGATACAATCAACGAATTGCCGCCAAAGCGAAAGCGGCGCAAGACGACGGCGCGCAAACGAACACGCAAAAAAACGCCCCTCAGATTTGGGCGTTTTTTCTTGAGTGGACTCGTCTGCCTCCTGCTCGTCTCGCTGGGGACATTTCTCTTCATCCCGCAGGTATGGCAGGAGGTCGGCGATATGCTGCCAACAGCGGAGCGGCAGTTGCCTGCGAATCAGCTGCATGAGATGCATGAGCCGGATGCCGCCGAGCAGATTGCGCGCATTCTCTTCATCCGCCGTGCCATTGAGGCGCGCCTTGACCGTGCGGACTATGTGCCCATCGGACGTATTTCGCCAGAGCTGAAGAGTGCCATCGTCGCCATCGAGGATCGCCGCTTCTACGATCATATGGGCTTCGACCTCACGGGCATGGGACGCGCGGCGCTCGTCAACATCCAGCACGGACGCATCGAGGAAGGCGCGAGTACGATCACGCAGCAGCTCGTCAAGAATCTCTTCCTCGCGAACGAGCAGACCTTTACGCGCAAGGCGCAGGAGCTCCTGCTTGCACTCGACATTGAGCTCTCCTACTCCAAGGACGAAATCCTCGAGATGTATCTGAATGTCGTATACTACGGCGCGGGATTTTACGGGGTCAATGCCGCCTCGGAGGGCTACTACGGGAAGTCCCCCGCTGCGCTTGACCTTCCCGAGGCATCCATGCTCGCGGGCGTTCCGAACGCGCCCTCCGAGCTCTCCCCCTTCACGAACTTCATCGCAGCGAAGAAACGGCAGGCCATCGTCCTCGACACGATGGAAGCGCAGGGACTGATCGACGCGCGCACCGCTGAGGACGCAAAGATGCAGCCGCTGATCTTCCGTCCCAGCGAGGTAGAAATGTCCAGATAAAATCAACGATCCATCAGTGCTGCGCCATCTGCAAACAGCCCCGTTCGCGTCACATACGCCTCGTTCGGGTCGACAGGCAGATCGAAGTCACGCACCATGACGCTCAAAATCTCGATGGGCTTCACGCTGCCCTGCGGGGTGACAACCAGATTCATCCAAAAGACAAGACGTCCGTTTTCCAGTTGAAAGGAGACGGGCGTTTTTACATACGCCTTCGTCTCGATCATGCGGCTCTTCTTCGGTGTACTGCGCTCCCATACGGCGCTCTCCGCCGCATTGTATCGCTCAACGCTTGCCCGTATCGACGCACTGTCCCCCGCATAAGGCACGGAGATCCGATAGCGCGCCTCATCCACATCCGCCATCAACGCCCGATGCTTGCCCTCGAGCAGACGCAGACGAACAATCTGTGCCCCGCGCGGCAAATGCGCACCGAGACGCCTCATGACCTCGCTCGGTGCGAGCGACTCCGTCATCTCGAAGTCCACATACTCTGCATCGCTCGCCGCGCCCAGAGAAAGCGCGGAGGCAAATGCCACCTTCATATGCGGATTGAAGCCCTCCGAATATGCCATCGGCAGATGCGCACGCTTGCACGCGCGGACAAAGAGATTTGCATAGTCGAGATGGGAGACATAGCGCAGCTCCTCCCCCTTCGTAATCAGTCCGCGATAGACAAAGATGCGGCGCTCTGCGGGCGCATGCTCTGCGTCCATCTCAGCCGCGCGTGGCGGCACCTCCGCAGGCGCGGCCGTGTACTCTGTCTCCGTGCCCGCATAGTCGATCACGTCCACGCCGAGCGTCGGGCAGATGCCGCAGCCCGTACAGTGCGTGCGGCGGCAGTCCTCCGTAAGCGAGGCCGCGAGTGCCTTCTGCCACTCGGACTTCAGGAATCGTTCGAGCACACCGGGCGATGTATGTGCCCACGGCAGCGGCTCACCAATCGTACGCGTGCGGCGGCTGAAATATTCCCAGTCAATGCCGCACTTCTCAAACGCGGCGAAGTAGCGGCTGTCGTCAAAGAGATCCGACCAACCGTCAAACTTTGCACCGTTCTTCCACGCTTCATAGAGCGCAGGCGCAAGACGGCGGTCGCCGCGTGCAAAGACCCCCTCGATCACGGAGAGACGCGCATCGTGGTAGTGGAACGTAATCGAGCGATCGGTGATGTGCTCCTTGAGGAGCTGCTGCCGCCGTTGAAACTCCTCAATCGGCAGCTGTCCGAACCACTGGAACGGCGTATAGGGCTTTGGCACGAAGCAGGAGACAGAGACCGTCACCTTGCAGCCACGACGCCCGCGGATCTCCGTATAGAGATCGACCACCTTTTTCGCAAGTCGTGCAATGCCGATGATGTCCTCATCCGTCTCCGTCGGCAGCCCCATCATGAAGTAGAGCTTCACCTGCTTCCACCCATGACGGAACGCCGCGCCGCACGCCGTCAGCAGATTCTCCTCCGTCACGCCCTTGTTGATGACATCGCGCATGCGCTGCGTCCCTGCCTCAGGCGCAAAGGTCAGCCCCGATTTCCGCACCTGCTGCATACGATGTGCGAGGTCAATCGAAAAGCTGTCGATGCGCAGTGATGGCAGAGAAAAGCTGAGCTTTTCCCCCGCATAGTCCGTCATCAGATCGTCCACAAGCCGCCCGAGGCAGGAATAGTCCGCCGAGGAGAGCGAGGTGAGACTCATCTCATCGTAGCCCGTCGAGGCGATCAGCCCCTCCGCCATCCCACGCAGACGCTCCTCCGTGCGCTCGCGCGCAGGTCGGTAGGCAATGCCCGCCTGACAGAAGCGGCAGCCGCGTGAGCAGCCGCGAAAGAGCTCCATCATCATGCGGTTGTGCACGATGTCCATATAGGGCACAATCGGATGCTCGACCGACATAACGCCGTTCATATCCCGCACGACACGCTTATAGATCACGGGGCGCGCATTGGAATGCAGCGCGCGCAGTGCGCGGAAATTCCCCGCATCATCATAGACCGGCTCATAGAACGAGGGCACATAGATGCCATCGATCCCGAGAAGACGGGTGAGGAAGCCGCGCCGTCCGCCCACACGCCCCTCTCTTTCCCATGCAATAAAGGCATCGCAGATCTCCGGCACGACCTCCTCCCCTTCCCCGATGACGAAGAAGTCAAAGAAGTCAGCAATCGGCTCGACGTTGTAGACACAGGGTCCGCCGCCCACGATAAAGGGCATATTCTCGCCGCGCTCGTCTGCATAGAGCGGAATGTCCGCAAGATCGAGCATATTGAGGACATTAGAGTAGATCATCTCGTATTGGAGGGAGAATCCGAGAAAGTCAAACGCCCTGATGGGGCGGCGGCTTTCAAGCGAAAAGAGCGGGATGCCCCGCTCACGCATCTTCTCCTCCATGTCGATCCACGGCGCATAGACGCGCTCCGCCGCAATGTCCACACGGCGGTTCAGAATCTCATAGAGAATGGCAAGCCCGAGATTGCTCATGCCGACCTCGTAGACATCGGGCAGCGCGAGCGCAAATCTGCACTGCACACTGTCCCAGTCCTTTCGCACGGCATTCCATTCGCCACCCGTATAGCGCGCAGGTTTCAGTACCGACTGCAGGATACTGTGATCGAGCTGCACCATTGTTTCTTATTCCCCCACATATAAACACACAAAAAAGAAAAGAGACTGCCGCGCGAAGGCGAACAGCCTCACAGAATTCTTCTCTAAAACAAGAGTTTTTGCCGCCGCAACTGAATGTTCAGCAGAATGGCGATTGCCATGATATTCGTCGTGAGCGAGCTCACGCCGTAGCTCATGAGCGGCAGCGGAATGCCCGTGACAGGCATAATTCCCATCGTCATACCGACGTTGACGAGCACATGGAACGCAATCATTGAGGTGATGCCGACCGCGAGCAGCCTGCCGAACGTATCACTCGCATCCTGCGCGATCTTGATGCCGCGCCAAAGGACGATGAGATAGAGCAGGAGCAGAACCGCACAGCCGACAAAGCCGAGTTCCTCCCCCACAACGGAGAAGATAAAGTCCGTATGGTTCTCCGGCAGGAAGTTCAGCTGACTCTGCGTCCCGCCAAACAGCCCCTTGCCGAAGAGCAGCCCCGAACCAATTGCAATCTTCGACTGGATGATGTGATAGCCCGCGCCGAGCGGATCGACATTCGGATCCATGAAGACCATGATACGCATCTTCTGATAGTCCTTCAGAAAGTGCCAGAGCACAGGCATAGCCGCAAGTCCGAGCCCGAAGATGCCGAAGAGGATGCGCAGGCGAATCCCTGCGACAAACACCATGCCAAAGAAAATCGCAAGAAAGACGAGCGACGTTCCAAGGTCGGGCTGCTTTAGGACGAGCAGGAAGGGCACGAGCACATAGCCGGCAACAGGGGCAAGGTCACTGAGTGACTGTATCTTCCCGCGCTTTTCCATCATTGCGGCGAGCGCAATGATCATGATGAGCTTTGAGAACTCCGATGGCTGTATGCTGATGGGACCGAGTGCGATCCATCGCTGTGCGCCAAGCGCCGACTGCCCGATCAGCATAACGAGAATCAGGAGAATCAAATTGAACACGTAGAAGTGATTGCCGTAGCGCTGCAATATCTTGTAGTCAAAATTCATCAGAAATGCCGCGAGGGCAATGTCGATGAGAATAGATATGCCCTGCCGCTGAACGAACCAGTAGCGCTCCTCACTCGGCGTATTGACATGGGTCGCACTGCCGATGATGACGAGGCTCATAATGACGATTGCCGCCGCTGCTGCGATCAGTGTCAAATCCGTGCGGCGCAGGAGGCGCTTTGAGAGTATCATCGCCTGCGCCTTGATAGATCACTGCCGCCGTGCTGAACACTCACCACAGGGATGTTGACGACGAGCGCCATCGTATCGTTCTCGTTCTCGAGCGCGAACTCCATCTCCCGCGTGTCGATATACATATACTTCGAGATCACCTGGATGATCTCCGCGCGCATATTATCCATGATCTCCGGCGAGACATTCGCCCGATCATTGATGATGACAAGCTGGAGACGGCGGCGCGCAACCTCGCCGGAACTTTCCTTCTTCCCGAGAAGCCTTTTCAGTGCCTCAATCACGCCAACCCCCCCTTACTTTTTCCCAAAGAGCTTGCCCTTGATCGTCTCCCAGAGACTTTCCTTCGCAAGCTCACGGAACGGGATCTCCTCGCCAGAGAGGCGACCAACCACATCGAGATACGCCTGCCCTGCGGGGGAGTCCGGCATCGTCACGCACGGCTCACCGCGGTTCGTGCTCGTCACAACCATCTCATCGTCCGGAATTTGACCGACGCATGTGACAGAGAGGATCTCATCGATATCGTCCATATCGAGCATATCGCCCTTTTCGATCATCTTCGGGCGGATGCGGTTGACGACGAGGCGAATGTCCTCCTTGTCCGCGCGTCCAAGTTCGCCGATGATCTTGTCCGCATCGCGCACAGCCGAGATCTCGGGCATCGTCACGACGATCGCCGTGTCGGCAGCCGCGATTGCCGTCTTGAATCCCTGCTCAATGCCCGCCGGGCAGTCAATGATAATGACATCATAGGAACGGCGCAGCTCCTCACAGAGCGCGGCGAGTTCCTCGGGATTGACTGCGCTCTTATCCTTGACCTGAGAGGTCGGCAGGAGGAAGAGCGAGTCGTATTTCTTGTGACGAACGAGCGCCTTCTTGTATGGCACGCGCCCCGAGGTAACATCGACCAGATCGTACATAATGCGATTCTCGAGTCCCAGCAGAAGATCGAGATTGCGCAGCCCCGTATCGGTATCGATGAGGACAACGCTCTTGCCGCGCATGGCAAATCCAACGCCCAAGTTCGCCGTCGTCGTTGTCTTTCCAACGCCTCCTTTGCCCGATGTCACCACATAGATTTCACTCATATTTCGAACCTACCTCTCTATTGGCTCAATGACAATCTGACCATCCTTCACATAGGCGCGCTCCGCCTTGCCGGAATCCTCCGGCTCATCCGGCGAACGCGCGACATAGTTCGCAATGCGAATCTGCGTCGGCATCAGATGATCTGCAATAATAAATGCGGTCGAGTCCCCCGCTGCGCCCGCATGCACAACTCCGCGGCAGGTGCCGCGAATGTCCACACTGCCGCCCGCCGTGATCTGCGCGCCGGGGTTGACATTGCCGAAGACAATGACAGAGCCCTCCGTCTCCACCGCCTGTCCGCCGCGCAGTGTCTTGTCAATG
This sequence comes from Selenomonas sp. oral taxon 138 str. F0429, assembly GCF_000318175.2. Taxonomy (NCBI): domain Bacteria; kingdom Bacillati; phylum Bacillota; class Negativicutes; order Selenomonadales; family Selenomonadaceae; genus Selenomonas; species Selenomonas sp. oral taxon 138. Next base: position 46,374 of record NZ_KB290929.1, read on the forward strand.
ACGAGCATGCGCTGCAGCTCCTGCGGCTCTGGAACCGTTTCCTGCTCTTTTTTCTCCGCAGGCTTTGCGGCTTTAGGGGCGGGGGCAATCGGTGTGGCAGGCTCGGGCTTTGCCAGACGGCAGACCAGCCCGTGCGTCCGAAAGAGCTTCTGCATCTCTGCCAGCTCCTCTTTCGCAAAGCGATCGCGCGGAATGCGTACAAGGGTGCCGCGCAGGAAGAACCCCGCGCCCGACTCCAGTTTCCTGTCGAGCTCCTCCATAATCTCCGAAAAGGGCATATCCTCCGGGAAGCCGAGTATGAGTCCGCCATTTTCCCCTTTGATCTTGATCTTATCCTCGCCCATTTGACTCCCTCACTTTTTCCCTGCATTCTGCGGCGCGCGATCCAACCCAAAGGCGGCCTCCATGATCCTACGCCCGATCGGTACAGCCGACATCGAACCGAAGCCACCTTGCTCCACAATGACCGCCACGACAATGTTCGCATTCACATAGGGACCGTACGCCACAAACCAGCCGTGGTCGCGCCCCTGTGAGTTCTCTGCCGTGCCCGTCTTGCCCGCAATGTCGATCGGAAATCCGGCGAATACGCCCGCCGCCGTACCGATCTTCGTCACGTCATGCAGCCCCTCCTGCACATTGCGGATCACGGACGGATTCACCTCCAGCTCCGAGAGGAGCTTCGGCTGAAACTCGCGCACCGTGTTCCCGTTCACATCGACAATACGCTGGACGAGGTGCGGCTGAAAGCGCTTGCCGTTCGCCGCAATCTCCCCCATGACCATCGCAGCCTGCAAGGGGGTCACGAGGTTGAACCCCTGCCCGATTGCCGCATCGAACGTCTCAGAGAGATACCATTCGCCATCTTCGTAATTATCCGCCTTGTACTTGCGGTTCGGGGCAAGCCCCTCCGCCTCATACGGCAGATCGATGCCCGTCCGCGCGCCCAACCCGAACATCCGTGCATAGCGCTCGATGGTGTCGACACCAAGACGATTGCCCATCTCATAGAAGTAGACATTGTCCGAATGCGCCATTGCCTCTTGGAAATTGATCCAGCCAAGCGCCTCGCCGCCTGCGTTCGTCTTCGGAATGATCCAGTGATGCCCCGCATCGAAGATCTTCTCCTGCGGCGTCACCTTATGCTCAGCGAGTGCCGCCGTTCCCGTCACAATCTTGAACGTCGAGCCGGGCGGATACTCGCCCGTGATCGCCTTGTTGTCCATTGGATGATAGGGGTTGTTGTTCAGCACATTCCAGTTCTGCGTTGAGATGCCGCCTGCAAAGAGATTTGGATTGAACGCGGGTCGGCTGACCATCGCCAGCACCTCACCCGTCTGCGGATTCATGACAACAGCGGCCGCTGCATTGGCGTGCACAATGGCAAGCTGTGCGTCCACCGCCTGCTCCGCCGCCTCCTGGATATGCTTATCGATCGTCAGGACGAGATCGTTGCCCGGCACGGGTGACTGCCGACCGAGGAGCTGCACGGGGCGTCCCGATACATCCACCTCGACCTGATCACCGCCGTTGATACCGCGCACTTCCTTGTCATAGACGCGCTCGAGACCAAACTTGCCAATGATATAGCCGGACTTATAGCCCTCGTCCTTGCGGCGCTCAAGCTCCTCCTCGTTGATCTCGCTCACATAGCCGAAGACATGTGCCGCATATTCCCCGTAAATATAGTCACGAATCGGCAGCACCTCGATCACAACGCCTGGATAGTCATCCTTCTGCTCCTCGATGATCGTCACAATATCGGGCAGCACGTCAGTTTTGATGCGAATGGGATCGAAGCCAATATGTGCGTCGATTTTCTTCTGAATCTCCTCCACGGGTACATTGATGAGCTTTGACACACGCGCGATCACCTCGGGCGAAATCGGCTCCGTCAGAGGGAGCAGCGACACCGCAAAGCCGGGACGATTCGTCACGAGCAGTTCTCCGTTGCGGTCATAGAACGTCCCGCGCGCCGCCTCCGCGGGTATGATGCGGATGCGGTTGCCCTCGGCAAGACGCGCGTAAAGTTCACCGTCATAGACTTGCAGGTAGCCCGCCCGCCCGATGAGCACCGCAATGATGAGGACAATCATCAGGCTGAGGAACTGCAGGCGCCCGCTGAAATCTTCATTTTCGTTCACAACTACACTCCGAGATTATCTTAACTCTCCCGATCGCGTATACGCTTGTCCAGATGGAACGTCGTCCAGTGGATTGGATACGCAAAGATCAGCTGGAAGAGGAGCAGTATGAAGAGCACACGTCCTATATGCAGGAATGGATTGAAATGATAGCCAAGCAGATACACAATCAGCGCCGAAATCACATATTTCGCAAAGGTCGCCGCGAGTGATGCCGTAATCGGCAGGAAGAACTGCTCCTTGAACACGCGGTCAGAGAACCGTCCGAAAAAGAGTCCGATCAGCGTCAGTGTGAATGCATGCAGCCCAAAGAATGAGCCGACACTGAGATCCTCCACCAGCCCCAATGCAAAGCCGACGAATCCACCCCACACACTGCCGCGCAAAAAGGCGTAGGAAACTGTCGCCAGAAGGAGCAGGTCGGGAACGACGCCGTACACGGCGATGAGCGGAAGAAAGGAGAACTGAAGCACAAAGAGAGCGATAAAGAATACGATAAAAAATCTATATCTCTTCACTGTGCCGCCGCCTTTGCCTGCGATGCAGAGATCTGTGCCGCCGCAGCCGCTCCCGGACTGAGCGGAGCTGGCTGAATCGGCGCCGGAGGTGCTTCGCGCGATGCCGTGATGATCGCCACATCTTCGAGGCGCTGGAAGTCCACCGCAGTCTCGATGAGCGCGACCTTGAGAAGCCCCGTATCATCGCTGTGCTGCGAAACGATCTGCCCCACGGGAATCCCTTTGGGATAGATGCCGCCGAAACCGGATGTAATGACGGTATCGCCGTCCTGCACATCCGCATTGCGCGGAATATTCACCATCTGCGGCATATAGGGATTGTCCATCGTCCCCGTGACAATGCCCGTCACACGGGACTCTGTACGCTGAATGAGTGTCCCAACCGAGGAGCGCACATCGAGGATCAGCTGTACCTTGGACGAGAGCGGAGCGACTTCCGTCACACGCCCCACGAGCCCCTTGCCCGTCACGACGGGCATGTTTTCACGCACGCCGTCCTTCGAGCCGCGATCCACGACGATCGTGCTCGTCCAGAGCACAGCGTCCCGCCCGATCACGCGCGCAGCAAGAAGATCAAACTGCTGCGCCGACTGCTTGTACGAGAGGAGCTCACGCAGGCGTGCATTCTCTGCCGCGTATTCCTCCGCCATCGTATTCTGCTGACGCAGCTGCTCGATCTCATTCTTGAGCATCTTATTCTGCTCATGTACCGTAGCGATCTCCCACAGATCCGATGTAACATGTCGAACCTGCTGCCCCACATAGGAGAAGACCATCTCAAATGGGGCAAGCACAGTTCCTACCGTGCTCGTCGATGCAGTTGCCTGAAAGCGGCCGCGCGCAGCAAAGAAAATGACACAGAAAAGAGCGAGCAGAACGAATAGCAGCGCCCAGATCTTGCGTCCCGACTGCCTTGCCCGTCCGATTCGGTCAATCATTGCTTCAATTTCTTCGAGGACATAACGACACTCTTGAGGAGCCCGATGTTCTCAAGCGTACGCCCTGTCCCCTCACCAACACAGGAGAGTGCATCCTCGGACACGAGCACAGGCATGCCTGTCTCATGAGAGAGGAGCTTGTCCAGATTCATGAGAAGCGCGCCGCCGCCCGTCATCATAATGCCGTGATCCATAACATCCGCCGCGAGTTCCGGCGGTGTCTTCTCGAGTGTGCCCTTCACGGCGTCGATGATCTTGTAGATCGGCTCGTTCAGCGCCTCGCGAATTTCCTTCGCATGGATCGTCAGCGTCTTCGGCAGACCGCTTACGAGGTCACGGCCGCGGATGTCCATTGTACGATCCGTATCCGGCGTCACAATCGCCGTTCCGACCGTGATCTTGATTTCCTCCGCCGTGCGCTCACCGATCATGAGGTTATACATACGCTTGATGTACTGCACGATGGCAGAGTCCATCTCATCGCCGCCGATGCGGATGGACCTGCTCGTTACGATGCCGCCGAGCGAGATGACGGCAATCTCCGTCGTGCCGCCGCCAATGTCGACGACCATGCTGCCCGTCGCCTCCTCCACTGGAAGCCCCGCACCGATCGCAGCCGCCATCGGCTCTTCGATCAGATATGCCTCACGCGCACCTGCCTGCTGTGCCGCATCGATAACCGCACGCTTTTCGACCTCCGTCACACCCGACGGAACGCCGACCACGACGCGCGGACGTACAAACGACTTCGAGCGCATTGCCTTGCGGATGAAGTATTTCAGCATCGCCTGCGTCACATCAAAATCCGCAATAACGCCGTCCTTCATCGGACGAATCGCAACGATATTGCCGGGCGTGCGCCCGATCATCTGCTTGGCTTCCTCACCCACCGCGAGCACATCGCCCGAATCACTCTTTATTGCAACAACGGACGGCTCGCGCAGGACAATGCCACGCCCCTTCACATGCACCAGTGTATTCGCCGTACCGAGGTCAATCCCCATATCGTGTCCGCCAAAAAGACCAAACATTGTAAGTGGAGTCTCCTTCCATCACCTGAGATGTATACGTTCTATAATTCCATATGCACAGTCCTTGAAATGTGCAGAATCAGTATAGCATAAGCGCGTTTATTTTTCCATGAGATTTTATAGCGAAAACAACAGCATGTAATTCTCTTCTGGATTCTTTTTATTCTGTTTAGGACGATATGACTATATTCCTTGACGGCGGCGTCTCTTTCCTCTATAATGAAACTAAGACTGAGCACTGTAAAGGAGACTGAATCGAATGGACATTCAATCAAGATTGCTGACAGTGGATTTTTATAATTGCAAAGGTGAAAAATATACGAGTGAAGAGGCGCTGCGCGCCAAGGTCTCCGAAGCACTCAGAACCCTTGATCTCGTCCCCCTGCAGATCATCAGCGACGTGCAGGAGAGCGGTCACCTCTCCCTGATGGCACTTCTGCCCGACGGGCATCTCGCGCTGCATGTCCATCCCGAACTCCGCCACGTCTCACTCGATATCTACCTCTGCACGGAGGACGCCGCACTCGACCCGATTGCACGTACGATGCGCAGGGTGTTCCAACCCGAGAAAACCAAGACGACGCACCTGCGACGCGGCGATTTCCGCTCTCCCGGAGAGATTCGTCCCAAGACCACGACACGCGTCGCGCCCATCCGTAAGATCAAGAGCACGGGCGCGAAGGTCATCCGCATACTCGCACGGAGAAACCGCGGATAACAGAACACATGAAAAGTGACATGTACCGAACGCGCGGTGCATGTCACTTTTTTGTGCGATATGTTCAATCAGATCGAATTTAATTTTTTACCGCATTGGCCTCTTGGCACTGCGGGCAGTAGCCGAAGAAATACATCTGCTGCGAGACAATGCGATACCCCGTCACAGACGCAACATTCTTGTCGAGAGACGGGAGCGATGCAATGGGCACGTCCGCAACCTTGTCGCACGCAATGCAACGCACATGCGGATGCGCGGAGATATCTGCGTCATAGCGAAATGCCTCCTCGCCCACGTTCAGCTCACGCACAATGCCGATCTCACAGAACGCATCAAGTGACTTGTAGACCGTGGCAAGACTCATCGTCGGATAGTTCGGACGCAGCTCCTTATAGAGAGCTTCCGCCGTCGGATGCTCCTCCGTCGCAGCAAGAGCCGCATAGACGGCAAGGCGCTGCGGCGTCACCTTTTTCTTGTTCTGCCGCAGAATATCCGTGACCTCATTCAATGTCAGCATCATCTGTTCTCGCATAATTATTCCTACTTTACTCTTTTACTAAATCTAAAATCATTATTATTTATGTATTATAATACTCTATCCGAAAACTCCTGTCAATAGTCCCGTCATATTCCTTCTGCAAGAATTGTTTCCTTTCTTTATGCACGACTCGAAAATCATGCTATAATGAAGGACATTAACAGAAAGAAAGGTTTGATTCCATGCGTATTTCCGATATTCCCGCCGCGATCGCGGGCGAGCTCTCCATCCGTCCGCAGCAGGTCGAATCTGTCATCACCCTCCTCGATGACGGCAATACGATTCCCTTTATTGCACGCTACCGCAAGGAGGCGACCGGCTCCCTTGAGGACGAGATGCTGCGTCAGGTGGAGGCGCGCCTCACATATCTGCGCAGCCTCGTCAAGCGACAGGAGGAAATACTTGCACGGATTGAGGAACAGGGCAAGCTGACGGACGAGCTGCGCGCAGCCATCGAAGCTGCCGAGAAGCTCCAGATCCTCGAGGATCTCTATCGCCCCTACAAGCAGAAGAAACGCACGCGTGCCTCTGTCGCACGTGAACGAGGACTCGAGGGGCTTGCAAACACCATGCTGCTGCAGAAGGAAACAAGCGGCACGCCCGAAGATGCAGCCGCCCCTTACGTGGATGCAGAGAAGGATGTACCGAGTGCCGCCGATGCACTTGCGGGCGCGCGCGACATCCTCGCTGAGACCATCATGGACGAGGCGGAGCTGCGCCGCCTGATGCGTGAGAAATTCTGGAAGAATGCTGTCCTTGAAACGACACTTGACGCTGACGCCGAGGAGGCGCAGGTATTTCAGATGTACGACGGCTACAGTGAGCCCGTCCGCACCCTGCCCTCCCATCGCATCCTTGCCGTCAATCGCGGCGAGAAGAAGGGATGTCTCTCCGTACGCATCGCCGTCGATCATGAGGCAAATGTCGATTGGATCTACAAGCGCCTCTATGCACGCCCCTCCATTTTCGAGGGGGAACTGCGCGCGGCGGTTGAGGACGGCTACAAGCGTCTGCTCGTCCCTGCACTAGAGCGCGAACTGCGCACGCAGCTGACCGAAGCGGCAGAAGAGAAGGCGATTTCCATATTCGGGCACAACCTCCGTCAGCTTCTCCTGCAGCCCCCGCTTGCAGGGCATACGGTGCTCGGGCTTGACCCCGGCTACCGCACGGGCTGCAAGGTGGCACTGGTCGATGCGACCGGCAACGTCCTCGCAAGCGGTGTAATTCAGGTCACGAAGAGCGACGGCGAGCGCAAATCTGCGGCGACAAGCCTCCTGAAACTCATCAAGGCACACCATGTCACGCTCATCTCGATTGGCAACGGTACGGCGTCCTATGAGACGGAGCAATTCGTCGCCGCGCTGATCCGCGACAACGACCTCAAAGACGTACACTATCTCATCACAAACGAGGCGGGTGCGTCCGTCTACTCTGCCTCACAGCTCGCGAAGGACGAGCTGCCCGACTACGATGTCACGATTCGCGGCGCCGTCTCGATCGCACGCCGCGTGCAGGATCCGCTCGCCGAACTCGTGAAGATCGATCCGCAGGCGATCGGCGTCGGTCAGTATCAGCACGATGTCAGCCAGAAACAGCTGCGTGAAACACTCGACGCAACGGTCGAGGACGCCGTAAACCATGTCGGCGTCGATCTCAACACGGCATCCCCCGCCCTGCTGAACCGCATTGCGGGCATCAATGCAGCGATTGCAAAGAACATCGTCGCCTATCGCAACGAACACGGACGCTTTGCGAGCCGCAAGGCACTCCACAAGGTCGCGCGCCTCGGCGATGCAGCGTTTACCCAATGCGCGGGCTTCCTACGCATCTACGACGGCGAGACACCGCTCGACAGCACCGCCATCCACCCCGAGTCGTACGAGCTTGCGCGCTCCATCCTCGTGGAGCTCGGCGCGGACGAGGACGATCTGCGCGACCGCGCAAAGCTCCCTGCCCTCGCACTCAAGACCGCGCAGATGAGTGCAGCGCCGCTCGCAAAGAAGCTCGGCGCGGGGGTACCGACCGTCACGGACATTCTCAAGGCAATCGCGCGCCCCGGGCGTGACCCGCGCGAGGATCTGCCCGCACCACTCACGCGCCAGAACATCGTGAAGCTCTCCGACCTTGCCGTCGGCACGGTCCTCAAGGGAACAGTCCGCAATATCACGGACTTTGGCGCATTCATCGACATCGGACTGAAACAGGCGGGACTCCTCCACATCTCCGAGATGAGCCACCGCCGCGTGCGCCATCCGCTCGATGTCCTGTCCGTCGGCGACTCGCTCGATGTCATGATCATCAGCATCGACGAGGCACGCGGGCGCATTGGGCTCTCGCTGAAACGCATGGAAAAGGAAAAGGCGCGCGCATGAATCTTCTTGAACAAACGGTAGTGGCAATCCATGTCCCCGACACGGAGCTTTCCTCGGCAGTCGACGCTGCGCTGTCCGCACAGACAAGCACAGATTTCGGACATCTGCGCTCCATCCTCCTTCGCTATATGAACATCACGGGCGAGCGCCATCCCGCACCGCCGCAGACGAGCGTCATTATCTCCTGCGCCGACCACGGCGTTGCCGCCGAGAGCGTCAGTGCCTATCCGCCCGAAACCACGCTGAATATGATGTGCAACTATCTCATTGCACGCGGCGGCGCAGCGAATGCAGCCGCAAACTATGCGGGGGCGCGCCTCGTCGTTGCCGATCTCGGTGTAAATGCCGCTTATGATGATATTCCGGGACTCTTGCAACACAGTATTGCACGCGGCACGGCGAATATGACGAAGGGCTCTGCCATGACGCGCGCACAGGCGATTGCAGCCATCGAGACGGGCATCGTACTCGCAAACGACTGCGCAGATCGCGGCGATCGCTGCATCCTCCCCGGCGAGATGGGCATATCGAATACCACTTCGAGCGCCGCCATCGTTGCGGCATTCCTTGGACTAACACCTGAGGAGGTCACGGGACGGGGTGCGAATATCTCGGACGCGCGCCTCGCGCACAAGATTGAGATTGTCCGCCGCGCACTCAGTGTCAATCGTCCCGATCCGCATGACGGACTGGATGTCCTCGCGAAGGTCGGCGGCTTTGAACTCGGCTGCATCGCGGGTATTATCCTCGGCGCTGCCGCGCGGCACATGCTCGTCATCCTCGACGGAGCGAATACGACATCTGCTGCGCTCATCGCCCACGCCCTCGCCCCCGACTGTGCACATTATCTGCTCGCCTCGCATGCCTCCCTGACGGAGCACTCCCATCCCCACGCACTCCGCCGCCTCGGACTCACGCCCATCCTCCGCCTCGACATCCGCCTCAGCGAGGCGGCAGGCTCCTCGATTGCGCTGCGACTGCTGGAACGGATGCTGAAAATATGGGAAGCGGTGGATGCACCCTCGCATAATGCAATGCCTCCCCCGTGCGACACGGGGGAGGGGAATCGCGCAGCGGTGGAAGGGGCGCTCCTGCCAGTCTCTCCCCCCCAGCACGCCTCCATGGATGCCTGTCAATACCGCCTCGACAACCTCGCAAAGCCCATCCACAGCCTCGGCTATCTCGAGCGGATCGCCGTGCAGCTTGCAGGCATCCTCGGCACGGAGCGCCCGCCCATAGACACAAAGGCAGCCCTCCTCCTCATCACAGACAGGGAACTGCCCGCCGATCTGGCATACATTCTCAACACACTCACGGCGTCGGCATCCATCCCCGTCCATATTTTCACCGTCTCACAGGTCATAAAGGACACACGCACCGCATACGAAACAGCATATGCCCTCGCCCGCACCTATCCCATCCTCATCCTCGGTGCATATGAACGGGAGGAAAGCACCGCTGTTTCGGCGGCGCTCACTGGTGCTCTGCATGGAGCGGCGGCAGGCGCAAGCCTCATCCTGCCCGGAGACGCACGGACGGATCGCGCAGCACGCACAGCCGCTGATGAGAACGCCGCCCTACGTCCCTACATCCTGCACATCCTCCCAGATATGCTCATGATCGACACGGAGCTGACCGCAGGCATCGCGGGCATCCTCGGCATAGAGATTGTACGCGCCGCCCTCCACGTCGTAAACGAGATGAAAACCTTCACCGAGACCGGCGTCGCCGTCGCCATCGACGGCGCAGGTGCGGGGCGACAAGTAAATACATAATTCAGTAAAAATCCAGTCATGCACATATAAAAATTTATATGTGCATGACCGGATTTCGTGTATAATGGATATAGAAAACAGATAAGGGGTGAACTTTATGATTCCTTCAGAAAAAAATCTCACAGATAGCATTACATGGCGAAAAAAAGATCTGCTACACCATATGACAGAGTTTGAATTCCGCCAGCTATTAAAAAAGAATCAGCTGATACGAATTCAAAAGGGCGTATATCAATACGCTCACATCGATCTGCCGGATAATGATATGATTCTTGCACAAGATCTGTTCCCACAGGCAGTCATCAGCATGTTTACAGCAGCCAGCTATTACGACCTGACAAATATAATTCCCTCTTCCATTCAATTAACGCTTCCCAGCAACAAATCCCGCCGTCTCCCCCTTCCAAGCTACCCACAAATCGAATTTTTCTTTGCCAATGAAAAAATAATAGATCTTGGCATTGAAATCATTTCTGAAGAAAATTATCCCCTTCGTATCTACAATCGTGAACGTGTGGTCTGCGATATGTTTCGGTATCTGCCCCGCGTTGGACTGGATGCAGCACTCGATATATTCAAAAACTATATGCACAACAAGAAAAATCGTCAACTGGACAAGCTACTCCATTACTCTCGCCAGCTTCGCGTCTATAAATATATCCATCGTTATACGGAGGTGTATATCGCATGAATGAGCAAAGTGTAAAAGACAAGCTCAAGAACCTGGGACGTGAAAAAAATAAAAACTATAACGAACTATTGATACGGTACGGCATCGAGAGATTTCTCTATCGACTCTCCATCTCCGCATATCGAGAACATTTTATTTTGAAGGGCGGTGCTTTGCTCTATACAATTTTCGAGTTTTCGTCACGGGTGACAAAAGATATTGACGTTTTAGCAAAACATATCAGCAGTTCTACCGAGCAGATCTGTAAGACCATCACCGACATTTGTCAGATCGAAACAGACGATGCACTTCGTTTTCAGCCGCCGTGTCTTGATGATGTAATGCATATTTCGGAAGAGGACGAATATCATGGCATACGTGTAAAATTCAAGGCATTTCTAGGGAGGGCAGAAATTTATTTGCAGCTTGACATAGGATTCTCGAATACTCCCCTCCCGGCTCCCAAAGAGATATCATATCCCTCTTTGCTCTCAATGGACGCCCCCAAGCTATGGGGCTACGCCATAGAAACCGTCATTGCCGAAAAGTATGAGGCAATTATATCGCTAGGCGAACAAAACAGCCGATACAAAGATTTCTACGATATTTGGCAGATCAGTAAAACACATTCTCTGAATGGAGATACCTTAAAAGAAGCAATCATGCAAACATTCAAGGACAGACAAACGGAATTTCACATGAACATCTATCAGCCAAATTTCTGTGTGAACAAGGAAAAGCCTTGGCGTGCATTTTTGCGTCGTATCAACGCATCAATCGACATTTCCTTCACCGAGGTCATACAGGAAATCAGTGTTTTTCTGCTTCCGATACACAATTCATGCGTGAATCATATATCGTTTTATCGTCAGTGGGACACTAGCTTGGAAATAAAAATACACCTTGTATGCGCACATTTCCATACGCATACAAGGTGTATGTGGTCAGACCGTCACCTCGACCTGCCCCCTCTTGAACACCTTTCCAATCGTTCCGAACTGGAAAGTTGCCGTCTCCTTGACCGTAAAGCGGCCGTACGTGTTCCCTGCGCGATAGTTCGAGTTGAACGCCTCGCGCATGCCGCCCGCCGTGTGCATCTCCTCCCCGTAGACGAGGAAGGGATTCGGGACGACGGCAAAGAGCCCGTTGCCGAGCGGCATGCCCCAGAAGTCGGCATCGCGCGTCGGCGTGACCGCGACAAAGCGCGGCTCGAGCTCGGGACGGCTCAGGCGCAGCTGCATATTCGTACAGCGCATGCCCTGCACCTCATAGAGCTTGATGAAATCGTCCTGCGCCTTTTTCTTCTGAAACATTGTCCCGACGACATCGTAAAGCGCGTTGTAATCGCGTATGTAGTCCGCCGCACGCTCTGCGGGCGTCCGCTCACGCAGCTCGTGCACAGGAATCGCATCCAAAGCCGCCTCGGCGGCTTTTTTGCGTGCCGCCTCGTTCTGCCGTGCGCGGTCACTCGGGGTAGACTCCTTGCCGCCCGTCGCCCGCGCATAGCTGCCCGCCGCGCGCTCCATCGCATTCATCGCCTTGCCCTGCGGTGGCTGCTCCGGCGGTTTGACCGGCGAGGCAGCCGCCCCCGTGTAGGCACGCGACAGATCGCGCTTCATCTCCTCGTCGAGGAGATCGCTCACGGACGGGACAGCGCGCTGCGCAGCGGCATTCGCCTCCGCAGGATCATCGGCAGCCGCCTTGGGCGGCTCCTTCCTCTGCGGCGGCGTGCCCGCACGGCGCTCCGCCTCCTCCAACCGCTCCACCAGCTCGTCAATACGACTCTGCTGACGCAGCGCCATCTTTTCGAGAAGCGTGACGCGCTTCGCGAGTTCATGAATCCGTGTCAGTTCGTCGTTTCCCATTCCCCTGCGTTACCCCTTAAATCTCAATCTTTGCCGCCTGCGCTAGCGTCTCACGCGCTTCACGCACGATGCGCTCCACGATCGTCTGCACCGGCTCAATCTCGCGCAGGAGGGTCAGCGTCTCACCCGCCTGAACCATGCCGTTCACAACGTCGCCATCTACGGCTGCGAGCTTGTTCGTACCCGTTGCACGGTCGAGCAGCTCCTGCTTGGTCGCCTTGCCCGAATACTCGAGCGCAACAAATTCCTCCGAGAACTTGTTCTTGACCCCGCGCACGGCACCGCCGATTGTGACACCCGTGACAATCGTGTCCGTGTCCACTGCCTCGAGCAGCTTTGCCTTCATGTTCGGATGCGCGACGCACTCCTCTGCAACGAGGAAGCGCGTCCCCATCTGGATGCCCGCAGCACCCATGAGGAGAGCCGCTGCAAGTCCGCGCCCGTCGCCGAAGCCGCCCGCCATGACAACGGGGAGGGAAACCTCGGGGATGACCTGCTCCATCAACGGCAGGGTCGAGAGCACGCCGATGTGACCGCCCGCCTCCATGCCCTCTACGACGATGGCGTCCGCGCCCTTTTCCTCCACGCGCTTTGCGAGTTTCACGCTCGGCACGACGGGGATGACCTTCACACCCGCCGCATGCAGTTTTTCAAAATACGGGACGGGATTGCCCGCGCCGAGCGTGACAAACGCCGGCTTTTCCTCGCAGATCACGTCCACGATCTCGTCCTTGTTCGGCGCCATGAGCATGACGTTCACGCCGAACGGGCGATCCGTCAGCGTACGGCAGCGGCGAATCTCATCTCGCGTGTACTCCGTCGTACGCCCACCCGTCGAGATGATGCCCGCACCGCCCGCATTCGAGACCGCCGAGGCAAGATTCGCCTCCGAGATCCACGCCATGCCACCCTGCAGAATGGGAACCTCGATTCCCAAGAGTTCCTTCAGCTGATTTGCCACGTTGCTACCTCCATCATTGTATGATACAGTTTTTCTGAAACAGTCGCCCATGCGATACTCCAAAGCAAACCCTAGTGGAGCAAGCGGAGAAAAGCGTTCGACTCGCCCCCTGCGGATTTCTTTCGTTCAAGCGAAGCGCGTTTAAGAAGTCCGCAGGTATTTAGGCGAACGAGAACGCGACCGCTTGCGTAACTAAGCGTTTGCGTGGAGTATGCAGGGTCTTGCAACATTATACACGCTCTATGCCCGCAATGGCATAGGCAGACATCCCTTCTCCGCTGCCCGTGAACCCGAGCCGCTCCTCCGTCGTCGCCTTGACGTTGACATCCCCCGCCACGATCCCGAGTATACGCGCGATATTGTCACGCATCTGAGGAATATACGGCAGGAGCTTTGGTGCTTGTGCCACGACACACGCATCCACATTACCGATCACATAGCCCTCGGCGCGCACGAGCCGCGCGACCTCTTCGAGGAGTTTGCCGCTGTCCGCGCCTTTGAACCGTTCATCCGTATCCGGAAAATGCTTGCCGATATCCCCGAGCGCAGCCGCACCGAGAAGCGCGTCCGAAATCGCATGAAGCAGCACATCTGCATCCGAATGCCCGAGTAGCCCCTTTTCATACGGCACATCCACACCACCGAGGATCAGCTTTCGCCCCTCGACAAGTCTATGAACATCGTAGCCGATGCCAAACCGCGTCATTCTCCATCTCCCTTCCGCCGCCGCACGACGCCGCCGAGCAGGCGCTTCGCCTCGTGTACGGCGGTTTTCATCAGTTCTCCCGCGCCCATATCATTACGCAGGATCGCCTCCGCGACCACCATGTCCTCGGGCGTCGTCACCTTGATATTGCTGTACTCTCCCTTGACAATATGCACGGGCACGCCGATACGCTCCACAAGGCTCGCGTCGTCCGTCCCGAGAAAGCCATCCTCATCCGCGCGGCGGTTCGCCTCGATCAGAATCTCCTTGCGGAAGCCCTGCGGCGTCTGCACCTGCCAGAGTGTACTGCGCGGCGGCGTCGAGACCACAACGTTGTCCTCCGAGGCAATCTTAATCGTATTCTTCTCCGGCACGGCGACAATCGCCGCCCCCTCCGCGCGCACAACGCGGATCAGCTCCTCGATCGTCTCGCGACGAATCAGGGGGCGCGCCGCATCATGGACGAGCACGACATCAGCCTCCTCTGAGACGAGGGCAAGTCCATTGCGGATCGAATACTGCCGTTCCGAGCCTCCCTCCACCACGCGCCACGGGGCAAGCCCCTTCACGCGGCCGAGCAGCGTACGCACGGCATCCACCTCATCAGCGCCGACCGCAACGATCAGCTCACCGACCTCGGGCACCTTGGAAAACGTCAGCAGCGTTCTCAGGAGCATCGGCTTTCCGGCAAGCGTCAAAAAGACCTTGTTCAGCCCAATCTGCATCCGATGCGCCTGTCCCGCCGCGGGAAAAACCACACTAACCATGCAACATTCCCTTCCTGTATTCGATTCAGCGCGTCAGTTTCGCAAAGATCATGCGACCCGCCGCCGTCTGAAGCGCCGATGTCACCTCTACGGATACAACTTCATTCATACAGTGAAATCCGCCATCCACAACGATCATCGTGCCGTCGTCGAGATAGGCAAGCCCCTGCCCGTGCTCCTTGCCCGGACGGACAATCTGCACCGTCATGAGATCGCCCGGAATGGCGACCGGCTTCACCGCATTCGAGAGCGCGTTGATGTTCAGCACGGGAACGCCGCGCAGCTGCGCAACCTTGTTCAAGTTGAAATCATTCGTGATGATCTTGCCGCCGACCTCCTGCGCGAGCTGGAGCAGTTTGGAATCCACCTCTGCGATATCCTCGAAGTCCGCCTCTGTGACCTCCACCTTCATGCGCGACTCCTTGCGGATCTTTTGCAGGATGTCGAGCCCGCGCCGTCCGCGCACGCGCTTGAGGGAGTCGGGTGAGTCCGCAATATGCTGCAGTTCCTCGAGCACAAAGACTGGAATGAGCAGCGTCCCCTCGAGGAAGCCCGTCTCACAGATGTCCGCAATGCGCCCGTCGATAATGACGCTCGTATCGAGCAGCTTGTACTGCCGCTCCGTCTGTGCGGACTGCGCTGCCGTCATTGCGGGCATGCGCCCCTCACGTGCACGCGACATATCGCGCAGAAAGCGCGGGATGAAGTCAAAGACCGCCGCGAGCTCCTCCTGCTTACGCACCATGATGTGGACGCCGAGATAGCCGAGCACAATGCTGAACACGATGGGAATGTAGTCGCCGACAATCGGTATCATAGAAAACGCGTCGCCTAGGAGACGCGCAATGATGAGTCCGATAAAAAGTCCGATTGCCCCTGCGATCACATCGCGTGTCGGCATCTTGCCGAGCTGCCCCTCCACCCACACGGAGAAACGTCTGAGACGTCCCGTGAAGAACGGCGCGAGCGGGTAGCCAATCATGCCGCCGAGGAACGTGCCGAAGAGAATGCAGCAGAGCCCCGCTGGCGAGAGTCCGAGAACGCCCAGCTCAATATGCCAGAACGGCGCGGAGAAGTAGCTGCTCACCGACGGTATGGCGAGTTCGAACAGAGTCCCTCCCACAATCGCCGTGATGAGCACAATGAAAAAACGTAATACACGATCAAGTAACAAAACATTCACCCCCTTTCATTAAAAATAGACTGTCGGAGCATCCCATAAATACATGCTTCTCAACTCTTTCAGTATAATAAAAAAAGTTCGCATTGTCAAAACAGCTCTTTTGAAAATGAATGTTACTCTTGACATCTATATTGTTTTTCATATAATGATTATTGTACTCATTATTTATTATTTTTCATCTCTACAGAAAGGATTTTTCAAGGTATGACATTCAAAGGAAAAATACGTCAAGGACGATATGCACTGCTGACCGCAGCTGTGCTTGCCTGCCTTGGATCACCACATGTCTACGCAGCGGAGGACGCTGCCGCTGGGAGCGACCAGTCAAAGGTCTCAACAAAAGATATCCACGTGGAGGTGGACTTCGATAAAGAGATGCTCAAGGAAGCTCCCGAGACAAAGACAATCATCTCCCGTGCCGATCTCGACCGCAAGGGTGCACGTACGCTCTCGGATGCACTCGCGGCGGAGCAGGATGTCCAGATGGGCACGGACAACATGGGGCGCAAGACCGTCAGCATCCGTGGCGCAGAGCCGCGCCACACCCTCATCCTCGTCGACGGACGCAGGCTCGCGGGAGGCCTCAGCAAGTATTACGGTGCAACAGACGAGGTGAACCGTCTCGGGCTCGATGACATCGATCACATCGAGATCATCCGCGGCTCGGGCACGGCACGCTACGGGGCGGATGCCATCGGCGGCGTCATCAACATCATCACGAAGGTCTCCCATCGCAGGGGCGTGCGTCTCACGACCGAGGGCTCGTGGATCGACGCGGGCGGCAGCCAGTATAACCACAGCATCGGCCTCTCCACAGGCGACCTTGGAGGCGGCACCTATATGGACTTCTCCTACGGTTGGAGCAAGACCGCTCCGTTCCTCTACGATAATGACGGCACATCCATGCAATACTACGGCAAGCGCAATCCGATGAGTGCACGCGCCGAGTTTACGATCGGCAAGGACGAGACAATCACCATCTCTGCAGATCGTCAGACGGAGGACCTGCAGAAGGATACAACGCTTGGCAGATTCACGCGAGGCAGGGTCATAGATATGGCGGCACTGGAAGATGCGTGGCGCAATAATTTCAGCATTGACTGGAAGAAGCAGACGAGCCGCGCGGACTACCACGTGCGCCTCTACCAAACGGAACATAATTCCGATGTAACTTATCGTGTTTTTGGCAGAGGAATGCCCTATCATCATTTCTATTTCGATTTTTTTGATCGCATCGATAACGTTTTCGAGGCATCCGTCGGTGTGATGGCGCACGACAAGCACTATGTGACCGTTGGGGCGGACTATCACGATGAATACGGTGAGGGAACACGAATCAGTGTTCCGAGACAGACGGCGCGTCAGGAAACGAGATACTATAGTTTCCCCAACCCGGATGATCCGTCTAATCCGAATAAGCGCTCCTACACCGGAAATATCTATGATGCTTCACTGAACTACTACAGTGCCTACATCATGGATGACTGGCAGGTCGGTAAGAAGCTGCTCGTGATCCCAGCCCTGCGCTACACGAACCACAGTCACTTCGGCGTGAACGTCTCCCCCTCCATCGGTGCTACGTACAAGGCACGCAACAACGTCCGCATCAAGACGAATATCGGGACAAGCTTTGCCACGGGCGGCATCGCCGAGCTCTACCACGATTGGGAAATGTACGAACCGTCGCTGAATCCCAAGCCGCCGATTCGCAACGGCTGGCTGTTCGAAGGCAATCCCGAGCTGAAGCCCGAGAAGGCGCTCAATATGGACATCTCTGTCGAAAAGGATTTTGACAAGAAGACCAGTGCAAAGCTCACCCTCTTCCGCAACGATTACAAAGACTATATGCAAATCATGTATAACGGAGAGAAGCAGAGCAAAAACCTTTATGGCCGTACCTACTATGATCCAAAGGTACGCTATCCGAATGTCTACGGATATTATGACTATGATACGCTTGTATCCATGATAGAGTCTGCGCCCAACTGGCAGTATATTGAGGACAATATCCTTGATCCTGATGAAACATCTATGGTGTCCAATGTGCCTGCTACGGATGATGTCTATACCTACCGAAACATCTCCAAGGCGCGCACGCAGGGAATCGAGGCGGAGGTGACGCATCAGGTTGCACGCGATTTCAGCATCAAGGCGGGATACACCTTCCTTGATGCCTATGATCGTCAGACGGGCAAGCGTCTCGAGGGACGCGGCCGGCACATGCTGAACCTCACGATGACGTACAGCGATCCGAAGAATGGATGGCGTGCGACCTTCTGGGGCGACTATACGCGGAACTATCTTGATATCCGCGACCGCATTATCACAGGTCGACTGATGGATGCAAACGGAAACACAATTACGGAGACACCTCATTACACGTTCACGAACCCCGAAACAGGTGAAGTCTATCATTTGTTCCCCAACGAAACAGATGCCAATACCCATGTAAAAGGCGGCATTCAGCATGACTTCACCCGTGAAAAGCTTGCCCGCGAGAAGAACTACGGTCTGTGGAATCTGATGGTCGAGAAGGACTACCACCACTTCCTTACGTTCTACGCCGGTATCACCAACATCTTCAACCAATATGACCCGTTCCTCGGAATGGGCGGGCGCATCTACCGTCTCGGTATGCGCATGATGTTCTAATCTATACAAAGGAGCTTAGCTTATGTCAGGTTTTGAGAGCGCAGTCCACCTCTTTCACAGCGGTGGATTCGTCATGTATCCCCTTCTGATTCTCTCACTCATCACGCTTGCGATTGCGGTGGAGCGATTCTACTACTACCGCATCAACCGCAAGGGTTCGCGTGTGTTCTTCCACGGGGTCTACCACGCCGCCACGCAGAAGGACTTTGGCACGGTCGGCAAGCTCTGCAAGGAGTTCCCCTCCGCCATCAGCCGCATCATCGAGAGCGGCATGGAGAACGCATCCACGGAGACCTCGATGAAGGGCTCGTTCTCCGACCGCATGTCGATGGAGGCGATCAACTTCCGCCGCTATCTCGACTATCTGAGCGCGATTGTCACGATTGCCCCGCTGCTCGGCCTGCTCGGCACGGTCACGGGTATGATCCAGACGTTCAGCGTACTCGATGCGGGCGGCGGCGCAGCCGCGATCACGGGCGGTGTCGGTGAGGCTCTGGTCGCAACGGCATCGGGTCTCTGCGTTGCGATCATTGCATTCTGCGTCTACACCTACTTTAGTCATCAGCTCGACACGATTGTGACGGATACGGAGCGCCTCTGCGCGACGATCGTCGCGGCAAAGAAAGAAAGCTGGGATGCGTAATGAATTTTAGCAATCACCGCATGAAGAAAAAGCCGGAGTTCATGATTATCCCGATGATCGACATCATCTTCTTCCTGCTTGTCTTCTTCATGATGAACAGTCTGCAGACGGTCGCGCAGAAGGCACTCGCCGTCCAGCTGCCGCAGGCGCAGAGTGCGACTGCTCCGGCACAGCTCCCGATCATCATGACGATCGACGAGCAGGGACATATCACGATTGACAACAATCCCGTGAGCATCACGGAGTCAGCGGCAATCATGAAGCGTCACATGGAGGAGAACCCGAATGCGGCGGTCGTCCTGCAGGCGGACAAGCGCACGGCACACGGTCAGGTGGTCGCCGTGATGGATATGCTCAAAGGAGCGGGGGTGAAAAAGCTCTCGATAGCCGCAGAACAGAAGGGATAGATATATGGATCAACACCTTTCATGGGGGAAAGCCTATATCGTCTCTGCTGCTGTTCACCTCGTCATCTTCCTCTTCCTCGCCATCGGGCTTGCGGTCGTTGTCGCCGAAAAGGAGCAGCAGGTCTATGAGATCGACCTGCAGGCATCCGATTTCAGTCAGGGCAGCGGACACGAGGGCGGCGGGAGCAGTGAGAATCTCTTCCCCGAGCCGCTCAAGGCGGAGGAGGTCGCAAAGCGCGTCGAGACGGTACAGCAGACTGTACCGCCCATCACGCCGACCGAGACGGCAGTCCCAACGCCTGATGCAGTAGATCTTCCAACACCTGCATCATCGTCCTCGACCTCTGATTCCTCTGCCCCGCCCTCCACGAGCGCAGGCTCTGCCTCGGGCAGCGGCGACGGCGGCGGGAGCGGCACAGGCTCCGGAACGGGCAGCGGTGACGGCACGGGCGACGGTCAGGGCGTTGGCTCGGGCTCAGGCGCGGGTCAGGGCTCGGGTAACGGCAATGTCTCCGGCACGGGCAGCGCCCCCTTCGATACGAACGGTTTCTGGGCAGCGGTCAACGCGAACAAGGAGTACCCCTACATGGCAATGAAGCGCCGCCTTGAGGGCACGACGACGATTGTCACGACGATCAGCGCCTCCGGTGCGATCACGAGCGTCTCGGTCGCCTCCTCCTCGGGGCACGGCGTGCTCGACGATGCGGCAGTTGCTGCGGCATACGCCGTCGGCAGCTATCCAAACCCCACCGGCGCGACGGTATCGGTCACAACAAATGTAAGTTTCAGTATTCGATAATCTCCAATCAAAAAGCTGTGATGGAAATTCCACCACAGCTTTTTGATTGTGATTATTTCTCCTCAAGCAGCTGCACGAGCTCGTCATAGTCCCGCTGCAGCTGCTCATACTCATCCATCATCTGTAGGACGGTAAGCGCGGCAATGCGCTGCACATCGAAGCTGCGTACCTTCTTCGACATCTCCTTGATCCGGCGGTCGCTCTCCACCGCAAGGCGCTTGAGCCGTTCGGGGTCATCCGTCTTGAGCTGATAGGTCTGCCCAAACATCTCGATTACAACCCGCTGGGGCTGATTCTTCTCCTCTGTCATGGCTCTCACCGCCCCTTATGCGCGCAGCTCTGCGTGAAGCTGGCTCTGCGCCGCCTCAAGTATATCGGCAAATGCAGCATCCACTTCCTCATCGGTCAAAGTCTTATCATCGGACTGGAAATGCAGATGAAACGCCATGCTTTTCTTGCCGCGTTCGACCTGCTTGCCCGTGTAGACATCAAAGAGGGTCGCGCCGCGGAAGAACTTGCCGCCCTTCTTCGCGATGACACGCTCGATCTCCGCCGTCGTCAGCCCCGCATCCACGAGTATGGCGAGGTCGCGCGTCGAGGCGGGATACTTCGGCAGTGCCGCAATGGCGCTCTTCTTCTTGCGGTAGCGCAGGAGGGTGTCAACCTCCATCTCGAAGACATAAACACTCTGCCCGATGCCGAAATTCTCGGCAACCGTCGGATGAATCTCGCCGAGGACGGCAATCACATCGCGCCCCTTCTTGAACAGCGCTGTCTTGCCGGGGTGCATAGCAAAGTGCTCGCCGCGCTCCACCGTGTATTTCTGCACGCCGATCGCCGTGAGGAAGCGCTCGAGGATGCCCTTCATATCGTAGAAATCAACCTGTGCGCTGTCCGTATCCCATGCGATCTGGCTACGGCGTCCCGTGATGAGCCCCGCCGCCATGAGCTTTTCATTCGCAAGTTCCGTGACGGGCAGCGCCTTCGGGAAGAAGACGGGTGCGATATCAAAGAGTCGCAGATCCATGTTCTTGCGCGCAACATTGCGTGCCGCATTCTCGAGCACGCTTGTGAGCAGCGTCGTACGGATGAGCGGATACTCGTCCGTAAGCGGGTTCATGATGGGGATTGCCTGACGCAGTTCGCTGCCCTCGGGAACGCCGAGCTTGTCGAGGGTCTTCTCACTCGTGAAGCTGAACGACAGCTCCTCCGTCATGCCGAGCGCCGCAAAGGTCTCGCGCATGAGATCGACGAAGTCCTGCCGCTCACTCGTCTTCCCCTGCTGGACAGCGCCCATCGGGAGACGGGAGGCGATGTTGTCATAGCCATAGAGGCGTGCGACCTCCTCGGTGATGTCCTCCATCATCGTCACATCCCCGCGCCACGATGGCACAGCGACATCATAGACCTCGACGCCCTTCTCCTCGACGATGAAGCCGAGCGAGCGGAGCGCAGATGCCATCCAGTCGCCAGGGATATTCGCACCGATGCGCTCCCCTACCGTGCGTGCGCTGAACTCAAGGACGGTCGGCACACGGCGCTTCGGGTAGACATCGACCACGCCCTTTGCTACGGTGCACGCGCCCATCTCTGCGAGGAGCTGCGCCGCACGCGTCGCCGCGCGCACGGTCTCCGTCTCGTCGACACCGCGCTCGAACCTGCCCGAGGCTTCGGAGTGCAGTCCGATGCGACGTGCCGTGCGGCGGATCGTCGGGCCGTGGAAGGATGCCGCCTCGAGAATGACCGAGGTCGTCCCCTCCGTGATCTCGGACTCAAGCCCCCCCATGATGCCCGCAAGCCCTGCGGGCTTTTCGCTGTCGGCAATGACAAGCTCATCCCCAACGGCGACACGGCTCGAATCGTCCAGCGTGTGCAGATTCTCCCCCGCACGCGCACGGCGTGCCGTGAGGCTGTGTCCTGCGACAGCGTCGTAGTCATAGGCATGGAGCGGCTGCCCCAGTTCGAGCATGACAAAGTTCGTCACGTCGACCACATTGTTGATCGAGCGGATGCCTGCACCGCGCAGACGCTCCACCATCCACGCCGGCGCGGGCGCAATCTTCACATCGCACAGAACGCGCGCGGAGAATCGGCGGCAGAGATCCTCTGCCTCTATGCCGATGTGAACGAGATTGGCGGCGCTCTCGGGCGCCGACTCCTTCACCTCGATCGTCGGGAAGCGCAGCTCCTTGCCCGTCAGCGCCGCAATCTCACGCGCGATGCCAATGACGCTGAAGCAGTCCGCGCGGTTCGCCGTCAGCTCGAACTCGAGCACAACATCGTCCAGCCCGAGTGCCTGCGCCGCAGGGATGCCCACAGGCGTATCTGCGGGCAGGATGTAGATGCCGTGCACCTGCTCGTCGGGAAGCCCCTCGGTCTCAATCGCGAGCTCGCCCGCCGAGCACATCATGCCGTTTGACGGAATGCCGCGCAGCTTGCCCTTCGAGATTTTCTTTCCGTCGGGCAGCACAGAGCCGACCATTGCAACGGGGACGATATGCCCCTCGCGCACATTGGACGCTCCCGTCACGATCTGGAGCAGCTCCTCCTTGCCGATATTCAACTGGCAGACGAGCAGGTGGTCGGAGTCCGGATGCGGCGCGATCTTCTCGATGCGCCCCGTGATGACCTTCTCAAGCCCCTCGTCCGCGCGCACAATACGCTCGACGGGCACGCCCGCCATCGTCAGGCGGTCTGCAATCTCCTCCGCCGTCTCGTCAATATCCACATAGTCTTTCAGCCATTTGATGGAAACCTGCATAGTCTCGCCTCCTTAGAATTGATGTAAGAAACGCACGTCGTTGTCGTAGAACAGGCGCAGATCGTCCACGCCGTAGGCGAGCATCGCAATGCGCTCGACACCCATGCCGAACGCAAAGCCCGACACCTGCGCGGGATCGTAGCCGCTCATGCGCAGGACGTTAGGATGTACCATGCCAGCGCCGAGGATCTCGAGCCAGCCCGTCCCCTTGCAGACGCGGCAGCCCGCGCCATGACACGAGGAGCAGGAGATGTCCACCTCGGTCGACGGCTCCGTGAACGGGAAGAAGCTCGGACGAAAACGCACCTTCGCATCGGCATCAAAGAGCTGATGCAGGCAGAGCTCGAGCGTCCCCTTGAGGTCGGCAAAGGAGATGCCCTTGTCGATCACAAGTCCCTCGACCTGCGTAAACATCGGAGAGTGCGTCGCATCGTAGGAGTCGCGACGGTAGACGCGCCCGGGCGCGATCATGCGGATGGGCGCATTCGGCTCGCTCTTCTGCATCGTTCGTGCTTGTACGGGCGAGGTCTGCGAACGCAGGAGAATATCCTCCGTGATGTAGAACGAGTCCTGCATATCGCGCGCGGGGTGATCCTTCGGCAGATTCAGCGCCTCGAAGTTGAAGTAGTCGCTCTCGATCTCGGGTCCCTCCTCGATGGTAAAGCCCATCTGCAGGAAGATCTTCTTGATGCGATTCAGCGTGATCGTGAGCGGGTGCAGATGCCCCACGGGCGCCGTCCGCCCCGGCAGGGTCACGTCGATCTGCTCGGCGGCAATCTTGTCCGCAAGTTCCCGCTTCGCCAGTTCCTCGGACTTCGCCGCAAGCAGCTCCTCGAGTTCGGCACGCGCCTCGTTGACGATCTTGCCGATGCGCGGACGCTCCTCCTGTGCGAGGGCGCTCATGCTGCGCAGGAGTGCGGTCATCTCGCCCTTTTTGCCAAGGAATTTCACGCGAATATCATTGAGTTCACCGAGGCTGCTCGCCGTCTCCGCAATCGCTGCGCGGGCGCGCTCCTTGAGTTCTCTGATCTGATCGTCCATATCGTCCTCCTGTATGTGCACGAAAAGCGGTGCTACTGTGCATTTGCTCCGTTGTTTCGATAAAAATACCAATGCTCAGTTTACCATATCTATCTGAAAAAATCTATCTTTTGCGGTAGATTCAAGGGTTCATCGGAATTGAAGAGGGCGGCATTTTATAGTATGCTATAGTGGATTGCAAACACATGACACAGCGACCAAGGAGGTATCCATGGACACACTCATCAAGAACGCGGCAGAGCTGCTGGCGCAGCCGACCAGTCTCTTCACACTGCTCGCGGTACTCGTCTTCATCTTCGGCTATCTGCAGATGCGCCGCATCCGTTTCACGACAAGCATGCTCATCAATGTCGCGCTCATGCTGGCGCTGACGATCGTGCTCCATCAGCTGCGACTCTTCCATATGCCGCAGGGCGGCAGTGTCACACTCGGTGCGATGGTGCCGCTGCTCTTCCTCACCTATCGGTATGGCGCAGGCATCGGCTGTCTGGCGGGGTTCGTCTACGGCATGATAAATCTCATGCAAGACGCCTTTATCGTGCATCCCCTGCAAGTGCTCTTCGACTATCCCCTGCCCTATATGGCGCTGGCGATTGCCGCCGCTGTGCCGGGGCGCATCTATCTGGGCGCGACGCTCGCCTTTGCGGCGCGGTTCCTCTGTCACTATATCTCGGGCGTGGTCTTCTTCGGCTCGTATGCGCCGCCCGATACGTCCCCCTATCTCTACTCTCTGGTCTTCAATGCGACCTACCTCGTGCCCGAGGCTGTCATATGCCTCCTGCTCCTGCGGATCCTGCCCGTTCCGCGCCTCCTTGCAGCGATGGATCAGCGCACGCCGCTCTACGGGGCAAAGCCTTTGTAATCAGCTGTCCTCGTACACGCGCACACGCAGGGTGAGCCCGCGTTCGGCGCAGATCGCACGGCACCGCGCAATCTCCTCCTCGTTCTCGACCTTCTCCACCACCGTAAGCACGACGTTCGGCACGTAGGGCTTGCAGTGCTCGGCAAAGGTCAGCATTGCCTCATAGGAGGAGATGCCAAATTTTGAACGCGTGAGTGAGAGATAGCGCTCTGCATTCGAGGCGTTCAGACTGATGGAGATCGTATCGAGCAGCCCCGCAAAGCGGTCGGCAAATTCAAAGCCGTGCTCAAGTTCCCCGAGCCCGTTCGTATTGACGCGCGTCGCAACCTCGGGATGGTGTTCCTTCACATGACGCAGAACGGCGAGTACCGTATCCAGACGAATGAGCGGCTCGCCGAAGCCGCAGCAGACCACCTCACGCACGTATTCCCACCGCAGGCGGTCAAGCTCTGCAATGATCTCCTCGATCGACGGATCCTGCTCGATCCACAGGGAGGACTCCCGCGCCATCTCCTTCATGCTACGCAAGCAGAAGACGCAGTCGCAGTTGCAGTCATTCGTGATGTTGACATAGACGGCGCGCTTTCCCTCCGGCTGCTCGCGCAGACTCTCCTCGATGGGGAGGTAGCGCCCGCCCGCATGTGTCGCATATACAATCATAAGATTCTCCTATCATACACAGAAATAGGCTGCTGCATGAAGTCTTTTGACCAGTGCAGCAGCCTTTTGTTTGTCTTGTCCAGACGCCCAAAGCGCCCCTACCACCGCTCACGCGGTCCCCCTCCCCCGTGTCGTACGGGGGAGGCTTTGCATTACAGCATATTAGCTTCCCCCGTCGCAACGGGGGAAGTGGCGAGTGCAACGAGCCGATAGGGGCGCCCCTGCTTATAGTGCCGTCAGCTCTCCCATAAACTCCTCGAAGGGCAGCCCGTAGTTCCACGGCAGATCGAGCTGCTCTGCGTAGTCGAGACAGTGTCCGATGAACTCCGCCGCGCGCCGTGCCCCCTCCTCGAGCGGAATGCCGCGCACGAGCGCCGCTGCAACGATTGCCGCAAAGGCATCGCCCGAACCCGAGCGGTCACGCCCAATCTTCGGATTGTCGAAGGAGCGTCCGACGCCATTCTCATAGAGATAGGTGCGCACATAGTCGCCCGCATGCAGCCCTGTAATCACAACAGAGCGCGGCCCCATCGCCGCGATTGCCGCCGCCATCTCTGCGAGCACATCCTCCGACACAATGCCGTCAGCGGGATAGTCCGCCCCGAGCAGCTGACACGCCTCCGTGAGGTTCGGCGTCACAACGTCCGCATAGGGGAGCAGCTGGCGCATCTTCTCGCAGAGCGTTGGCGTATAGGAGGAGTAGAGATTTCCGTTGTCCCCCATCACGGGATCAACGATCACCCGCGTATCATCTGCCTTGAACATGCGAATGCAGTCAAGCACAAGGTCGATCTGCGCCTCCGAGCCAAGGAAGCCCGTCAGGATCGCGTCGAAGTCGAGCTCATTCGCCGCCCAATTCTCCATGTAGGGGTGCATGCGCTCCGTATAGTCGTCGAGGTAGTGATTCGGAAAGCCTGTATGCACCGAGAGAATCGCCGTCGGCAGCGGGCATGCCTGTACGCGCATCGCGGAGATCAGCGGCAGCTGCACCGTCACCGAGCAGCGCCCGAATCCCGTGATGTCGTTGATGAGGGCGATTCGTTTCTGCCGCGCCATCAGCGGTTGTCCACCCGCTCGGGCACGCGGTCGTGCATGGAGAGGCGCTCCCACGCCAGCTCCTCGTACTTCGTGCCCGGCAGACCGTAGTTCACGTAGGGGTCGATCGAGATGCCGCCGCGTGGCAGGAATTTCCCCTGCACCTCGATGTATTTCGGCTCCATGAGGCGGATGAGGTCACGCATGATGACGTTCACCACATCCTCGTGAAAATCCCCGTGGTTGCGGAAGCTCACGAGGTAGAGCTTCAGCGATTTGCTCTCGACCATGCGCTCTGCGGGCATATAGGAGATGTAGATCGTCCCATAGTCCGGCTGTCCCGTGATCGGGCAGAGCGTCGTGAACTCGGGGCAGTTGAACCGCACCCAGTAATCGTGATCCGTATGCTTGTTCTGAAAGGTCTCAAGCGCCTCGGGCGCATAGTCGTAACCGTAGTCCGTGCGCTGCTCCCCGAGGAGGCTCAGCCCTTCCTCCGTCTTTACTCTTGCCATTACATACCCAAAAACTTCTTTTCAAATACATCCTGCGGCTCGGGGCGCCCGAAGAGGTAGCCCTGAATCGTGTCCGTCTTGCAGATCTTTACGAGGCAGTCGTACTCCTCCTGCGTCTCCACGCCCTCGATGCAAGTCGTCATGCCAATGCTGTGGCAGAGATCCACCGTATACTCGACGAGCTTCTGATCGAAGTGGTTCTCGAGGATGCGCATGACGAAGGCACGGTCGATCTTCACGATGTCGCAGCTCAGATTCTTCAGCGAGGAGAGGGAGGAGTAGCCCGTGCCGAAGTCATCCATCGCGACCTTGATCCCGCATCTGCGGAATGCGTCGAACTGCGCGTTGACGAACTTCAGATCGCTGACGATCCTGCTCTCCGTGAGCTCGAGGACGACGGCATCTGCGGGCATATCGTGACGGCGCAGGCAGTCCTCCACGAACTCGAGGAAGGAGAGATCCTTGATCTGCTCGTAGCTCATGTTGACGCTCATGTGGAAATCGGGAATGCGCTGACGCCACTCCTTGCAGACGCGCAGCGCCTGCTCGAAGATCCAGCGGCCGACGGGCACAATCGTCTTCGTCTCCTCGAGAATGCGAATGAACTCCATCGGTGCGACCATGCGACCCTTGCTATTCTTCCAGCGGAGCAGGGTCTCTGCACCGACAATGTGTTGATCGTCACCCGCCACCTGCGGCTGGAAGTAGAGCTCGAAATTGCGGCAGCCCGCCTTCACGTCCTGCAGGATCTGCTCCTGTATTGTCAGCGAACGCAGCCAGCGGTTGTATACTTCCTTCGAGAACTCATTGATGCGGTTCTTTCCGCCCGATTTTGCCGCATCGAGTGCCGCCTGTGCGTATTTGTGCAGGACGAGCGGATCGCGCGCCGACTGCGGGTAGAAGACCATGCCCGCCGAGACGGTAACGATGTACTGACGCCCATCGTAGACCTGCGGATGGGCGAATTCGCGCTGTACGCGGATGAAGAACTCTGTCAGCATATCCGCATCGGCACCCGGATAGATGAGCCCGAACTCATCGCCATCGAGGCGGTAGAGGGAGAGCTTGCGCGGGATATTCTGAAGGATACGCTCCGAGATTTGGCGCAGGATGATATCGCCGATCTCGTGGTTGAATGCCTCGTTGACCGTGCGGAAGTTGTCGATCCCCATGACGAGGAGGCCGCCGCCCCCTCCTGTCTCTCGTGCCTCACGCAGCGCCGCTCCAAGATCCACAGTGAACTGGTAGCGGTTGAGCAGCCCCGTAACGGCGTCTGCCGAGTTGCGCCGTGCGAGCTGGCTGATCGTCCCAACGAAGAGATTCGGCGTTCCATCCACGGAAGTGCCGATCTTTCCCTTGAGCCGCAGCCACGAATAATCGCCCTTTGCATCCCGCATGCGAAAGTCGAGCTGGCGCTCGCGCCCGTCCGAGAGATCGTCCAATGAGGAAAAGAGCGCCGCGAGAGGCTTGCGATCCTGCATATAGACGAGCGGACTCAGCACCTCCGCAATGTTCTCCAGAGTCTCTGCGGGGAGGTCATACGCCTGAACAAATGCCGGCGCCGCAAGAAAAGTGCCGGCGTTTGGATCCATCATAAAGGTATAATCAGAGGACGTGTTCTTCATCAGATCAAAGATGAACTTATGCTGTTTGAGCACGGGGCTCAGCGCGATTCTCTTCTTTCCGCTCATATTCCCTTCCCTCTCTTTTTCACGCATTCCGATCTTCATCCACGACACAATTGCCCTATTCTCGACATTATATACCTTTTCTCGTTGATGCGCAACCGAACAAAAGCCCGCCACATGGGATTCGCACGGGAATGAGAGTTTTTCGGACTTTTTTGCTGAGCAGCCCTTGAAAAAGAAATGTATTTTGTTTATGATGGACGAAATACGCTGTAATCTATTGCGAAGGAGATGCGGGAAATGAGCTTTATCGAACTCACAAGTGAAACATTTGATGCCGAGGTGCTGCAGGCAGATCAGCTTGTCATCGTCGACTTTTGGGCGACGTGGTGTACGCCTTGTCGCATGCTCACGCCTATTCTTGAGGAGCTGGGCACAGAACATCCGGAGATCAAGATCTGCAAGCTCAATGTGGACGACGCGCAGGATCTTGCTGAGAAATATGGCGTGATGACCCTCCCCACCCTTCTCTTTTTCAAGGACGGGGAGATGATTGAAGAGTGCATCGGGCTCGTCTCGAAGGATCGACTGCTGTCTCTGCTGTCAAATTAAAATGTATACAAAGGGGCTTGGTCTGAACGTAGATCAAGCCCCTTTCATATGCTGTTATGTAAGTCGCTGACGCAGCGCCTCATATAGAACGGCAGTTACTGCCGTAGATACATTGAGGGACTCGGCAGCGCCGCGCATTGGAATGTAGATATGCTGCGAGGCAATCAGAATCTCCTCCGATACACCGTTCGCCTCATTGCCGAAGACAATAATGCTGCCGCGCCGAAAATCTGCGGAAAAATGTGTCTCCGCACCCGCATCGCACGAGGTCACAAGGAACTGCAGCCCCTCCTTCTGCGCGAAGCCCGCGAGCTCCGCCGCTGTCACTCCCGTGACGAAGGGAACGTGAAAGAGCGATCCCATTGTCGCGCGGACAACCTTGCCGCTGTATATGTCTGCCGAGCCGCGCAGGAGGATAACACCTGTCACGCCCACAGCGTCCGCCGTTCGCAGGATCGTCCCGACGTTGCCCGGATCCTGCACACGGTCAAGCGCGATGTAGAGCGGCGGCTCTTCCCCATCTCTGCCCTGCGGCAGATCAGCCAAATTCTGTGTCTTACGACGCTCCACAAGTAGGAGAATACCCTGCGGATTATCCGTCTCGGCAAGCGTCGCAAAGATATTTTCCGTGACAAGCGCGGCGGGCGTCCCTCGTTCAATCAGCTGCTCCACAAGCGCTCGCATGCGCTCCCCGGCGAGTCCACGCTCTGTCACGAGCGCGTGACGAATCTGCCAGTCGGATACCGCCGCCATCTCGGCGAGACGCAGCCCCTCGACTGTAAAGAGTCCCTCTTTTGCCGCGCGGCGCTGCGTATGCACGACGGCTGATGTGAGGCGTATGATGGGATTTGCCGCACTTGTAATTATCTGTATGTTCTTCATCGCAAAAAAGAGCCTGATGAATCGTTGCATTCATCAGGCTCATCCTCTTCTTACTGGTTCTCCTTCGCCACATTGACGAGCTGCGTGAAGGCAGCCGCATCGGCAATGGCGAGGTCGGCAAGCATCTTACGGTTGACCTCGACGCCGGCATTCGTCAGACCTGCCATCAGGCGGCTGTACGAAATACCGTTGGCGCGGGCAGCCGCGTTGATACGGGCGATCCAGAGACGGCGGAACGTCCCCTTCTTCGCACGACGGTCACGGCGCGCATAGTAGAGCGCCTTCATGACGGTCTCATTTGCCTTCTTGAACTGCTTGCTGCGCGAGCCGCGATAGCCCTTTGCGAGCTTCAGGATTTTCTTATGACGACGATGTGCTGTGACACCGCTTTTAACTCTTGGCATTGCATTTCCTCCTAGTTCCTACCCACATGGGGATTTTGTTCGTTGCCCCAATTATGCGTAGGGGAGCATCTTGCGGATGCGCTTGTAGTCCGACGTATCGGCAAGAGCAGCCTTGCGCAGGTTGCGCTTGCGCTTCGGCGTCTTCTTCTCCAGAATATGTCTCTTGTACGCCTTGTTGCGGCGGAACTCTCCGCTCCCTGTCACGCTGAAGCGCTTTGCTGCTGCGCGGCGCGTTTTAATCTTCGGCATCGCCATTTCCTCCTTTATCTTCCTTCGCGGGTTTGGCCGTCTTCGCGGGCTTCTGCACCTTCGGGGACAGGATCATCGTCATATTCTTCCCCTCCAGCTTCGCACCGCGCTCAATGGTCACAAGCTCGGTCATCCGCTCGGCAACGCGGTCGAGAACGGCACGTCCGAGTTCCGGATGAGAAAGCTCTCTGCCGCGGAACATAATCGTAACCTTGACCTTGTTGCCCTCTTCGACGAAGCGGAGCGCATTCTTCAGCTTGACGTTGAAGTCGTGCTCGTCGATGTTCGGACGAAGCTTGACCTCTTTGATGCTGATGGTCTTCTGCTTCTTCTTCGCTTCTTTCTCGCGTTTCTGCTGCTCATAGCGGAACTTACCAAAGTCCATGATGCGGCAGACGGGCGGCTTTGCCTTCGGCGCAACCTCGACCAGGTCGAGATGCTGCTCCTCCGCCATGCGAAGGGCGTCACGCGTCAGCATGATGCCAAGCTGTTCTCCCTCCGCGCTGGTGACACGCACCTCACGGATATGGATTTCCTCATTGATTCGCAAAGATTCCCTGCTTATGGCAAGAACACCTCCTGGTTCGGATGCACGCAGAACGCCATCCGGCAATAGAAAAGGGCGGCACGAAGCCACCCTAAAACTCTCATGAAATATCTTTCATTGGACCCGACGCACAATTCTGTCCGCAGGTGAGAAGCGGTGGCTTCTGCTTGTAACGAAAGTCATACTACCACAAATGCAGGTGTCTTGTCAATACTCCTGCGCGCGCGTCGCAATTTTTTCCTGCACAAGCGTGATGAAGTCCTCGACCGACATGACCGTGCTGTCCTTCTCGCCATACTTGCGCAGGGCAACCGTATGATTCTCCTGCTCCTGGTCGCCGACGACGAGCGTGTACGGGGTCTTCTTGACCTGACTCTCGCGGATCTTGTAGCCCGTCTTCTCGTTGCGGTCATCCACCTCAACACGGAAGCCGAGGTCGAACATTTCCTTGCGCAGACGCTCGGCATACGCCGCATGGCGCTCCGTGATCGGCAGGATGCGCACCTGTACGGGCGCCATCCACACGGGGAATGCTCCCGCATAGTTCTCGATCAGGATGCCGATGAAGCGCTCGATCGAGCCGTAGACGACGCGGTGCAACATGACGGGGCGATGCTTCTCCCCGTCCTCACCGATGTAGGTCAGGTCGAACTTCTCGGGCAGGCTCATGTCCAGCTGGATCGTACCACACTGCCATGTGCGTCCAATCGAGTCACGCAGGTGGAAGTCGATCTTCGGCCCGTAGAACGCGCCGTCGCCCTCGTTGATGATAAAGTCGAGACCACGGTTTTCGAGTGCCTTGCGCAGACCGTCCGTCGCGAGCTCCCACATCTCATCCGAGCCCATCGAGTCCTCGGGACGCGTCGACAGCTCCGCCTTGTACGAAAGCCCATATGTGCGGTAGACCTCGTCGAAGAGGTCGATCGTATGCTGAATCTCGCCCTCGATCTGATCGGGCGTAACGAAGAGATGCGCGTCATCCTGCGTGAAGTTGCGCACACGGAAGAGCCCGTGCAGGGCTCCCGACAGCTCGTGACGGTGTACGAGCCCGAGTTCGGCGAGGCGCAGCGGCAGATCGCGGTAGCTGTGCAGCTGCGAGCGATAGACGAGCATGCAGCCGGGGCAGTTCATCGGCTTGATTGCATAGTCCTCTTCGTCGATCTCGGTCGTATACATATTCTCACGGTAGTGGAACCAGTGCCCCGACGTCTCCCAGAGCTTGCGGCTCAGGATGACAGGGGTGCTGATCTCCTGATAACCGTAGCGGCGGTGCACCTCGCGCCAATACTCGAGAATCGCGTTGCGCAGGAGCATGCCGTTCGGATGGAAGAACGGGAAGCCCGGTCCCTCCTCGTGCAGGCTGAAAAGATCGAGTTCCCTGCCGAGCTTGCGGTGGTCGCGCTTCGCTGCCTCCTCAAGCATGTTGAGGTAGGCGTCCAGATCCTCCTGCTTGTCGAACGCAGTTCCATAGATGCGCTGCAGCATCTTGTTCTTCTCACTGCCGCGCCAGTATGCCCCGGCGATGCTCTGCAGCTTGAACGCCTTGACCTTGCCCGTGGACATGACGTGCGGCCCCGCGCAGAGATCCGTGAACTCGCCCTGCGTATAGGTGGTGATCGTCTCGTCCTCCGGCAGATCCTCGATCAGCTCGACCTTGTAGTTCTCGCCCTTTGCGCGGAAATATTCGATCGCCTCATTGCGCGGAATCTCGCGGCGCTCGAGCTTCAGATTCTCCTTGACGATCTTCTTCATTTCCTTTTCGATGTCGCGCAGGTCGGCATCCGTCAGCTGGCGATCCAGATCGAAGTCATAGTAGAAGCCGTTCTCGATGGCAGGACCGATGGCAAGCTGCACATTGCTTTCGGGATAGAGACGCTTCACCGCCTGTGCCATGATATGCGAAGCCGTATGACGCAGCGCATGACGCCCTCCCGCATCCTCAAAGGTCAACACCTGAAACGCAGCATCATGCGTCACAGGTGTCGTCAGGTCGACGGTCTTGCCGTCGAGGCTTGCCGCAAGCGCCTTCTTTGCAAGTGAGTTGCTCATTCCCTTGACAACGTCCAGCAGCGTTGTCCCTGCCTCTGCCTCACGTATGGAGCCATCCGGCAGTGTCAGCTTTATCATAAACGCTCTCCCTTCAAAATATAGGATCTACTGATTTTATCAGTACCTCCTAATACAAAAAAGCCCCGCCCCTTGGGATAGGAAATCCATCCCATAGGGACAAGGCTATATGTTTCCACCCTAATCGGTAACGTCATTATAAGGCGCACGGGCGACTGTGTCAAGGGATTTGTGCTCTGCCATCGCCTGCAACTGCTCTGCGGGTTCCAGCACGGGAATCTGCAGACGACGTCCCGCAGCAACAGAACCATCCGGCGCAAGGCCGTTCACCTCGATGATGGCCTCCTCGAGCTCCTCTGCCATCGTCTCCTTCGTCGCATACTTGCGCGCGATTGACCAGACGTTCTCGCCGCGCATGACAGACACCTCGATGAAATCAGACGAGCGCAGATATGGATTCGTCAGGTGAAGGGCGGAGACGCCCATCCAGATGAGAGCAAATACACTGAGAACAAGACCGATGCGTTTCATCTTTAACTCCTCCGCTATGTAAAAACTTCGTATATCCGTATATATATTCTCAAAACCTCTGTTCGGATATAGAATAACACAGAAAGGGTGTTCGGTCAATACTTACGAACAAATTTTTCGCGTTTTTTTGTTCGCGGAACATGTTTTTGTAACAAAAAAGGAGTTACGCCCGAAAGCATAACTCCCAAATAAATATTTAGTTTCTCTGCGCCATCTCCGCCACTGGTGCGGATGCCCCCACTCCCGCAGGGCGGCGCTCCTTCGCAACGGCGAGCATGAGCTTCAGACGGTTCAGCTGGTTGACCTCACTCGATCCTGCATCGCAGTCGATCGCCGTGATGTTCGCGCCGTGGTACGCCTTGCGCAGGTCGTGCATGACGCCCTTGCCTGTGATGTGGTTCGGCAGACAACCGAACGGCTGCAGGCAGACGACGTTCGGCACGCCCTCCTCGATGAGCTTCACCATCTCGCCCGTGAGGAACCAGCCCTCCCCCGCCATATTGCCGAGACTGACATGGCGAGCCGCGAGCTCCGCCGTGTGGTCGATGGACTGCGGTGGACGGAAGTGACGGCTCTCCTTGAGAGCCTTGCGCATAGGCGCGCGGAAGAACTCGATGACCTTGATGAACATACGCCCGTAGAGGCGATCTTTGTACGATCCCGCGAGCAATTTGTGCTGCGCGATCGGATCGTATGCAGAGTAGAGGAAGAAGTCGACGAAGTCCGGCATAACGACCTCTGCCCCCTCCCCCATCAGCACCTTCTCGATATCATTGTTCGCAACGGGATGGTACTTCACGAGGATTTCGCCGACGATGCCGACCTTTGGTTTCCACATCTGTTCATCGATGGGAATGTGGTCGAAGTCGCGCACGATGTCCTTCACCATGCGGCGGAACTTGAACACGCTGCCGTGCTCGAGCTCCTCCTTGGCGCGCGTCATCCATTTATCGAATACTGCCTGTGTCGCGCCCTTCACAAGCTCGTACGGCATCATGCGGTTGCGTACATTCATGAGCAGGTCGCCGTAGACCGCCGCCTTGATGGCATCCACCATCATCTCGCGATTGAAGGCAAAGCTGTCCGTCTCCTCGGGCAGACCACGCACGGCAAAGACGGCGACGTTCGGGAAGCCCGCATCGCGCAGTGCCTTGCGCAGAACGCCGAGGTAGTTCGTCGCACGGCAGGCACCACAGGTCTGAAAGAGCGCGATGCTCGTGTGATCCGCGTCGCACAGCCCCGCCTTCAGCGCTGCGAGCAGCTGCCCAATGACGACGATTGCGGGATAGCACATATCGTTGTGCACGTAGCGCAGCCCCAGATCAATCGACGCCTTGTTCGGCATAGGCGGGATGACAACATTATAACCGTGCTTTCGCATCGTTGTACGGAAGAGCTCGAAGTGAATCGGCGCCATCTGCGGCGCAAGAATCGTGTGCGTCTTCTTACAGTCCTCGGTGAAGCGCGGGCGCTCAATGACGGGCACCTCGTGATAGGCGGGATTCTCCCTGCGCGCGAGCGCGGCAATCAGGGAGCGCAGGCGAATGCGCGCCGCGCCGAGGTTCGACACCTCGTCCAGCTTTATCATCGTATAGATGCGCTCGTGTGACTCGAGAATCTCGCGCACCTCCGCCGTCGTGAGCGCGTCGAGTCCGCAGCCAAAGGAGCTCAGCTGTATCATCGTCACATTCGGGTGCTCGGCGACGAACTGCGCCGCGTGATAGAGGCGCGCGTGGTAGCTCCACTGGTTGACGACCTGCAGGCGCCGCTCCTGCACGGGGATGTGATAGACCGCATCCTCGGAGAGAATCGGCAGCTTGTAGGACTGGATCATCTCGGGGATGCCGTGATTGATCTCTGGATCGACGTGATACGGACGACCTGCAAGCAGAATTGCATGCTCGCCCGTCTTTGCAATGCGGTCGAGAATTTGCTGACCATAGTCGCGGACATCCTGACGATACTGCTCGATCTCTGCATAGCCCGCATCAACCGCAGCCGCAATCTCCTTTTTTCCGATGCCCTCGGGCTTTCCAAACTCCTCCACGAGGCGCTCGATCATGCGCTTGCGATCGTTGATCGGCAGGAACGGCTGAATAAAGTGGATGTTCTTCTCGCGTAGGATATCCATGTTGATGCGGATGTTCTCCGCATAGGAGGCGACAATCGGGCAGTTGAAGTTATTTGCCGATGAGCCCGGCTTATCGTCCATATTATGCGGTTCGCAGGGATAAAAAATCGTGTCGACGCCCTTCTCGACAAGGTCGACGATATGCCCGTGTGCGAGCTTCGCGGGATAGCAGAGCGAGTCCGACGGAATCGTCGCCATGCCCTTGTAGAAGAGCTGCGGCGAGGATTTGCCCGAGATCACGACCCCATAGCCGAGCTTGTCAAAGAACGTGAACCAGAACGGAAAGTCCTCGTACATATTGAGCGTGCGCGGGATGCCGATGCGCCCACGCTTTGGCTCTGCCGGCGACTTATAGTGCTTGAACACACGGCGATACTTGAACTTGTAGATATTCGGCGTATCGTCCTCGTGCTTCTCACCGCCGATGCCGCGCTCACAGCGATTGCCTGTGAAGTAGCGCTCGCCATTCGGGAACTGCTGCATCGTGATGAGGCATTTGTTTCCGCATTTCCCGCAGCGGTAGGAGCTGGTCTTGGTCTCAAATGTGCCAAGTTCGTCTGCGCCGAGCAGCGTCGAGCGCTCCGTGCCCGCCTCGAGTGCAAGGATCGCCGCGCCGTATGCGCCCATGAGCCCCGCGATATCGGGACGAATGACATCCTTGCCGATGATGTTCTCAAGTGCGCGCAGCACGGCGTCGTTGTAGAACGTCCCGCCCTGCACGACAATGTGGTCGCCGAGCGCGGAGACATCCTTGAGCTGCATAACCTTGAACAGCGCGTTCTTGACAACCGAGAGCGCGATGCCCGCCGATATATCGGCGACCTCCGCGCCCTCCTTCTGTGCCTGCTTGACCTTCGAGTTCATGAAGACCGTGCAACGCGTGCCGAGATCGACGGGGGCTTTCGCATCCACCGCCTTGCCCGCAAACTCCGCCGGGGTCATGTGAAGCCCCTCGGCAAAGTTCTGAATGAAGGAACCACAGCCCGCCGAGCAGGCCTCGTTCAGGGTGATGTTGCCTACGCTACCGTCTTGGACGAAGAAGCATTTCATATCCTGCCCGCCAATGTCGAGCACGAAGCTGACCTCGGGGCAGAACTCCTGCGCCGCGCGCAGGTGGGCAAAGGTCTCCACCTCGCCACCATCCGCGTGGAGCGCCGCCTTGACGATTGCCTCGCCGTAGCCCGTCGTCATCGCGCCTGCGATGTATGCGCCCTCGGGCATGACAGCGTAGAAGTCCCGCAGTGCGTTGACAACAGACTGGAGCGGTGAACCGTGATTGCTGCCGTAAGACGTGTGGAGCAGTTCCTTATCCCTGCCGATGGCAACGAGCTTCGTCGTCGTCGAGCCCGCATCGATGCCGATGCAGATTGGGCCGCAGTAATCGCTGAGACTGCCGCGCCGCACGCGGTCACGGTCATGCCGTGCCTTGAACGCCGCATAGTCCTCCGTACCCTTGAACAGTGTGAAGTCTGCCGTGCGCGTCTCCGCCGCCGCAGCCTCCTCCGCACGCGCAATGCACGTCTCCATCTCCCGCATATCGGTCACTCCGGCATCGTCGGAGAGCGCCGCGCCAACCGCGACGAAATAATTGCCGTAATCCACGTCGACGACGTGTTCGTCATCGAGCTTCAATGTTTCGATAAAGCGTTTTTTCAGTTCCGGGAGAAAGTGCAGGGGACCACCGAGGAAGGCGACCGTGCCGTCGATCGGGCGTCCCTGCGCGAGATTGCCGATGGTCTGGTTGACGACAGCCTGAAAAACGGAGAGTGCGATGTCCGCTTTCTCCGCGCCGTCGTTCATGAGTGCCTGAATGTC
Source organism: Selenomonas sp. oral taxon 138 str. F0429 (assembly GCF_000318175.2). NCBI lineage: Bacteria > Bacillati > Bacillota > Negativicutes > Selenomonadales > Selenomonadaceae > Selenomonas > Selenomonas sp. oral taxon 138. The sequence goes on from NZ_KB290929.1 coordinate 84,798, forward strand.
TGTCTTGGCAAAGACGCCGCAGCGGGAGGCGATCGCATAGACGCGCTTTCCCTTCTCTGCAAGTGAATTCAGTCCAATGGGGTCAGTCGAGAGCAGGGACGCCATGTGGTCGATGAACGAGCCCGTACCACCGGCACAGACACCGTTCATACGCTGCTCAGGTGCATCGCCAAAATACGTGATCTTGGCGTCCTCGCCGCCGAGCTCAACCGCCGTCGTCGTCTCGGGAATGAGACGGCGCACTGCAGAGGCGCAGGCAACGACCTCCTGCACGAACGGCAGCCCGATGCGCTGCGCGATGCCCATGCCCGCCGAACCCGTGAGTGCAAACGAGAATTTCGCCTCGCCCACCACGTCCTTCAGCTGCGCCAGATTCTCCTGCAGCGCCTTGCCGATCTCGGAAAAATGCCGTGCATAGTTCTTGTAGAGGATCTCATGCTCCTCCCCGAGCACAACCAGCTTAATCGTCGTTGAACCGACATCCACCCCGACACGAAATGGGGATTCCAAAATAACACCACCTATCCGAATCCATATGAAACCATACGGATTTTCTCCAATTAACCCATATTAAATAGGAAAGCCTTTTTAGGCTTCCCTATTTTAACGTATTTCACAGGACTATGCAAGTGCAAGGCACACAGTTCCGTAATATCCAATTTTTGACTAACGAATCTAAATGAAGCTCAAATATTATACGGCGCGGCGAGCTTCTTGAAATAATTGCGCGCCTTCTGCATCGTGCGGATGATCGGCTCCATGAGCTTCGGCTGACGCACGACTGTGCGGATGACCGCCTTGCGCAGCTGACGGTACTCCGCATCGAAGTCGCGCATGACATCCTCCATCTCCGCCTCGACCGAGACGGACGGGATATTCGACGGGATGAGGTTGGCGCTCCGCCCCTGTATCGTCACAATGTCGCCGAGGAAGGGCGCATAGACCTCGAGCCCGAGCTCCTCCTGAATGCGTTCCTTGAGCGCCTCCTGTGCCTGCCCCTCGCCGTGAACGAGGAAGACCTTCGCAGGGCGTGGCTCCGTGATGGAGCGCATCCACTCCACGATCTGCTCTGCATCCGCGTGCGCGGAGAAGCCCTCGAGCACTTGGATCTGCGCCTTCACCGCGATCTCCTCACCGAGCACGCGCACGCGCTTGATTCCGTCGACGAGGCGCCGCCCGAGACTCCCCTCTGCCTGATAGCCAACGAAGAGCACGGTGGACTCGGGTCGCCAGAGGTTGTGCTTGAGATGGTGCAGCACGCGCCCCGCATCCGCCATACCCGAGGCAGACAGGATGATTGCTGATCCTTCAGCCGAGTTGAGCGCACGTGACTCCGCCGCCGTCTCGGCAATACGTACCTGCGGAAACGAGGGAATCGTCCCCTGCTCCCCGAAGAACGCGATTGCCTCCTCGTCGAAGTCCTCATAGTTTTTCAGAAAGACGCGAGTTGCCTGGATTGCAAGCGGACTATCGATGATGATCGGGATGTCTCCGTCGAGACGCCCCGCCTTCCACAGGTTGTAGAAATAGTAGAGCAGGGTCTGTGTCCGCCCGACGGCGAACGACGGAATGATGACGTTGCCGCCGCGATCCATCGTGTCGCGGATCACCTCGAGCAACGCCGACTCCTTGTCGTAGTCGCGATGAATGCGATCGCCGTACGTGGACTCGACAAGCAGAAAATCCGCCCCCGCAACCGCCTCGGGGTCACGCAGAATGGGTTGATTCGGCTGACCGAGATCGCCCGAGAAGACAAGCTTTGACTCCTGCCCGCTCTCCTCCACTACGATCTCGAGGATCGCGGAGCCGAGAATGTGCCCCGCGTCACGGAACGTGAGCTGCAGATTATCTACTTGCAGCGGCGTACGATAGGCAACGGGTTCGAACAGCTCGAGCGAAGCAAATGCATCCGCCTGTGTATAAAGCGGCGTGATGGGCGCTTCGCTGCGGCGCGCGTTCTTGCGATTGAACAGTTCTGCATCGCTCTCCTGAATATGCGCCGAGTCCGGCAGCATGATGCGGACGAGATCGCAGGTGGAGCGCGTCGCATAGATTTTCCCGCGGAAGCCCTCGCGCACGAGGCGCGGAATGCGTCCGCAATGATCGATATGTGCATGCGTCAGAAAGACTGCGTCGATCTCGGCGGGATTGAACGGAAAGTCCTCATAGTTCATCTCACGCAGACGGCGCGTCCCCTGATACATGCCGCAGTCCACAAGATAGCTGTGGTCGCCCACATGAAGCAGATAGCATGAACCCGTAACGACGTGTGCCGCGCCCAAAAACTCGAGCCGCATAAGATATCCTCCCTCCTGATATACCGTGGTATCGCGTATCATTCTTATACCTATAAAATTCGGAATTCATCAAAAAAATCCTGCTTTTTGCAGGATTTTATGCTACACTGAGCGCAGAGAAGTGATACGAAACGGAGGAAAGCACAATGAAGAAAATTGGATTCATCGGACTTGGGATCATGGGCGCGGCAATGGCGGGGCATCTCATGGATGCAGGCTATGAGCTCACGGTCTACAACCGCACAAAGTCGAAGGCGGACGCCCTCGTTGCACGAGGCGCAAAGTATGCCGACAGCCCTGGCGCATGCGCACGCGGACAGGACGCCGTCATCACGATGGTCGGCTATCCGAAGGATGTGGAGGAGATCTACCTCGGCACGGACGGCATCCTTGCAAACCTCAAGGCGGGCGCATACACCGCCGATATGACGACCTCCTCGCCAGCACTCGCCGAACGCATCTATGCAGAGGCAAAGAAGCGCGGCATCCACGCGCTCGACGCGCCCGTCACCGGCGGCGACATGGGTGCGCGCAATGCCACGCTCAACATTCTCGTCGGCGGTGATGAGGATGACTTTAACGCAATGCAGCCCGTCTTTGCGGCCATGGGTAAGAACATCGTCTACGAGGGTGCGGCAGGCGCAGGGCAGAAGACGAAGGCAGCGAACCAGATCGCCGTTGCAGGCGCGCTCGCGGGCGCATGCGAAGCATTCGCCTATGCACGCGCCGCAGGGCTTGATCTTGAGAAGGTCTATGCCTCAATCTCTGGCGGTGCGGCATCGAGCTTCCAGATGTCCAATATGATCCGCATGGCGCTCGATGGGAACTTTGCCCCCGGATTTATGATAAAACACTTCGTCAAGGATATGACGATCGGTGCAAAGACCTCCAAGGAGTATGGCATGACCTTGCCTATACTGGAACAAATACTGCGCGAGGCGCGCACCCTCGAGGAGCGCGGCGGCGGTGCGGACGGCACGCAGAGTCTGCTGCGCTACTATGAGTAGAAAACAGCCGTTGCTGTCACGATGTGTTGTGATGTCCCTAAGCGAACCCTAGTGGAGCAAGCGGAAACAAGGGCACGTTCTGCCCCCTGCGGATTTCTACCGTTCAAGCGAAGCGCGTTTGAGAATCGCAGGTATTTAGGCAGATATAAGTGCCCGACCGCTTGCATAACTAAGCGTTCGCGTGGGACAAGCAACACAAGGAGATTGCTACTCCCGCCAGACGCGCACCATCTCCTCTGCGGCGGCATAGGGATGCGCTGCCTCCGCAACAGCACTGACGACGAAGAAGCCCTCGACGCCTGTCGCCCTGAGCGCGGGGAGATCGGACGCCTTGACGCCGCCGCCCACGACCACGGGCACGGGGCTAACGCGATGCAGATCCCTCAGCTCATCGAGGCTGCGCGTCACAATCTCCCCCGTCGCCGTCCGCCCCGCCTCGGGCTTTGTCGGCGTCGCATGGAGCGGACCCGCGCCAAAGTAGTCGATGCATGTGGTATCGCAGTGCACCGCATAGTCGAGCAAATCTGTTGTGCGCGCGGAGAGCCCGACGATTGCATCCGCACCGAGATATTTGCGGCAGACATCGGGCGGAATATCTCCCTGCCCCACATGCACACCGTCCACCTTGATCCCCTGCTCCCGCGCCGCGAGTACAGCATCGAGGCGATCATTTATGACGAGTGCCACAGCGTCCGACTTCCCCTGTGCCGCAATCACATCTGCCGCCGCGCGCGTGAGTTCGATAATCTCACGCGCCTCCGCGTATTTTGCGCGAATCTGAACAAAGGTGAAGCCCGCGTGCACAGCCTCAGCGATCACGCGCGCCACAGGGCGCCCATCCGTATTCTCGGGACCGATCACGAGATAGGCGGAAAGATCGAATTTTTTTCGGGTCATTTTATCCTCCTGCAAAACATCTGCTCCCGTTTCGACGGGGGAAGCTAATATTCCGTAATCTCAGTCTCCCCCGCTCACAACGGGGGAGGGAAACCGCGTAAGCGGTGGAAGGGGCACCAGTAACGTAACAAAGGAGCTGTTGCACGAAGCCAAAACCTTCGTGCAACAGCTCCTTTTTCTATCACAGTCGTCAAAACAGCTCAGTAGTTCTGCACAACCTGCTGGAAGAAAGACTGCGGGTGCTCACAGACGGGGCACTTCATCGGCGCTTTCGGGCTCTCGCAGACATAGCCGCAGTTGAGGCACTGCCAGATGATCTTCTCATCGCGCTGGAACACCGTGCCCTCATCCACCTTCTGCAAGAGCAGCTTGTAGCGGGCGTCATGCTCCTTCTCGATCTTACCCACAGCGTCAAAGAGACGCGCGATCTTGTCAAAGCCCTCCTCGCGCGCAACGCGTGCGAACTCGGGGTACATGCTTGTCCACTCCTCGTTCTCTCCGGCGGCAGCCGCAGCGAGGTTCGCCTTCGTGTCGCCAATGCCGCTCACGAGTTTGAACCAGATCTTTGCGTGCGCCTTCTCGTTGACCGCCGTCTCGTTGAAGATGTTCGAGATCTGGACGTAGCCGTCCTTCTTCGCCTGCGACGCGTAGTAGAGATACTTTGTGTGCGCCTGCGACTCTCCGGCAAATGCCGCCCAGAGATTCTTCTCGGTCTGTGATCCCTTGAGTTCCATAGTGCTCTCCTTTTCTAAAACAAATACACAGAATATATCAACCTGCGGGAGAAATCCTGCCGCCCATCTGCGCCTTGCTCAGGGGCGCGGACAGCGAGCTTGCTCAACCGCGATTGACCAGAATATCAGCGACCTCGTCTATGTTCTTCTTACCGAAGAAGAGGTCTTCCCCCACAATCATGCAGGGAACGCTCATCACACTGTACTTCTCTTTCAGCTCGGGGAAGTAGCGGATGTCGAAGATGTCCGCGCGTACGTCCGCGCGCTCTGCTGCAATGCGCTGCACGGCGGCGACCACATCGGGGCACATCGTGCAGGACAGGGACATGAGTACCTTGACATCGGCGGGCGCGGAAATCTGCTCAATTTTCGCGTGCGTCTCGTCCCGCAGCTCCTGACCTGGACCTGCCACATTGTAGAGGGCAAGGATGAACGAGTTGAACTCGTGTCCGCCCGGCACGGCGTGGAACGTAATGCCGCTCGGCGTGCCGTCCCCTCTCAGAACCTCGATGCCGGGCTGCCCGTCCGCGTCCTCGCGCTCCTCATAGCTGACCTTGTCCGTGAGACCCGCGAACTCATCCATAAAGCCGCGCAACTCGCGCGAGAGATCGCCGTCGTCGTAGTGTCCGACAAGCTTGACCGAAGTCTCAAATTTATCAAAGACCGCTGCCAGCTGCTCGCGGATCTCGGCAGAGATGAAGTTCGTCTCGTTGCCGTCTGCCGCTTCCTTCTCGATGGAGCTCTTGCGCTGCTCAAAGCGCTTTGCATCCACCTCGGCGCGCGCAAATGCGGGCAACTTGAGGCGATCGTGCAGCGCCGCCGCATGACGCTCCGCCGCAACCGCAGAGACTGCGCCGTCGGAGACCGCCGTCACAACCTGACGCAGCGTCTTGATGCAGACATCGCCCGCAGCAAAGACCCCCTTGATATTCGTCTCCTTCTCCTCGTTCGTGATGACGTAGCCCTGCTCATTCAGCGCAACCTGCTCACGGAACAGCCCCGTATTCGGGATATAGCCGGCAAAGACGAAGACGCCGAACGTCTCGCCGTCCTTTGCCATATAGTGCTCGACCTTGCCCGTCGTCTCATCGCGGAAATCGGCATAGGAGATCATCGTCTCGCCGCCGACGCGCTCCACAACCGTGTTGAAGCGCACCTTGATGTTGGGATAGTTCGCGAGCGCGTCCACCGCCGTCTGCGGTGCGCGGAACTTGTCGCTGCGCACGAGGATCGTGATGGACTTGCCGTAGCGCGAGAGGAACATACTCTCCTCCACCGCCGCAAGACCGCCGCCGATGACGAAGATGTCCATGCCCGTGAAGAACTCGGCGTCGCAGGTCGCACAGTAAGCAACGCCACGCCCCTGGAACTTTTTCTCGCCGTAGAAGCCCACCTTGCGCGGGTTTGCCCCCGTCGCGAGGATGACGCTCAGCGCCTCGACCGTGCCCGCCGTCGTCTCAAGCTCCTTGATGTCTTGATCGAGCTTCAGACCGATGACCTCAGCCGTGACGAATTCCGCGCCGAAGCCGCGCGCCTGCTCCTCCATCTGTGCCGCAAGCTCGGAGCCGCTGACCTTGCCCGTGCCGGGATAGTTCACGACATCAGCGGTGATTGTGATCTGTCCGCCGACCTTCTCCTTCTCGATAACGAGCACCTTGCATTTCGCACGTGCCAGATAGATGGCGGCAGCGAGTCCCGCAGGGCCGCCGCCAACGATGACGGCATCATACATTTTATCCACCAAAGCACCTCTTTTGTTTGACAGGAAGCCGCCCAAAACAACGCTTCCATAGGAAAAAGCACTTCGCAAGCAGCCTCGCGAAGTGCTCCGTTTATCTCTTAGAGTTTGCCGACGAGGTCGAAGCTCGGCTTCAGCGTCTTTTCGCCCGGCTTCCAGCGCGCGGGGCAAACCTCATCGCCGTGCTCAGCGACGAACTGGAGTGCCTGCACCTTGCGGAGAAGCTCCTGTGCATTACGGCCGACGTTGCCTGCACTCACCTCATAGGAAACGATCTTGCCCTCGGGATTCACGATGAACGTGCCGCGCTCAGCAAGTCCGGCATCCTCGATGTAGACCTCGAAGTCACGCGCGAGCTTCGCCGTCGGGTCTGCGAGCATCGGGTAGGTCAGCTTGCCGACGAGGTCGGAGCTCTCATGCCATGCCTTATGGACGAAGTGGGTGTCACAGGAAACACCGAAGATCTCGCAACCGATCTTCTTGAACTCGCCGTACTGCTCCTGAAGGTCAGCCAGCTCCGTCGGGCAGACGAACGTGAAGTCCGCCGGATAGAAGAAGAACACGCTCCACTTGCCCTTGAGGCTGTCCTTCGTGTACTCGACGAACTCGCCCTGTGCTGCGCCTTCCTTCTTCTGGAATGCCTGTACCTTAAAATCGCTGATTTCCTTGTTGATGAGTGACATTGAATATCCTCCTTTGATAGTAAACCAATCGCTCTCGTATCGAACGATTGCGTATGTCCTTAATGTGGCTTTATCATATCACAGGAGATTTTCCTTGTCAACAGAAATTTATACTTTTTAATAACTATTTTTATTTAGCTATCCTCTGCGGCAAAAAGTCCCGAGAATCCGCCTACTTTTCCCAGTTCGCATCCAGCTTCCAGCTCACGCCGTGGCATGCCGTACACTTCTTTGCAGACTGAGGATGGTGCATGCTGTGACAGTCCATGCAGTTCTGCGGGTTCTCGTTGCCCGCGAGATGCACGGGATCGTGCGGGCTTTCCTTGCCATAATGCGCCGTCGCCTGCTTGATCTCGTCGAAGCTGTGGCAGGAGAGACACTGCGCATTCGTATAGCCGTACTTCGGCATGGGGTTCTCATAGTTGCCTGTAACGAAGAGCCAGCCCTCCTGCATCTGCTGCAGCAGCGTCGGCTCGTGGCAGTCATGACAGGTCACGCCCGCATCGGCATGCTTCTTCGCAAGGAGATCCCCCTGTGCATAGCTGTCGTACTCCGGCTGCATATTGTGACAGCTTGCGCAGAAGGCAGGATTTGCACTGACCTGCGAGAGAATGGCGCGCCCGCCGAATCCGCACGCGGCAGCTGCAACGACGAGGAGCAGGAGCACGCGCGGCTCTTTGAGTTTCTGAAACAGTTTCATCATTCTCCCCCTCTCAGAGCTGCGCCGTGACATTGCCGACGAGACGCCCGTAGACGAGCGCAAAGGCGTGGCTGACGCCCGCCGTCACGACGGGATAGTCCCCGACGAATCGCCCGCCCTGCGTGTTGCCGATGGCGTAGAGGCCGGGGATGCCGTGATACTTCCGATCGAGCACATTGCCGTCCTCTGGATTCACCGTCAGCCCGCCCATATTGACGAGCAGCGCCCCGCCAAGCATCTTGCCCGCATAGAACGGTGCCTTCTCGAGGGGGAAGAGGCGCTTTGCCGCCTTGCCGAAGTCCGCATCGTTGTGTGCATGCGCCAATTCGTTGTAGCGCGCGATCTCCACGAGGATCGTCCGCTGCACATCGGGGCGATCCGGTGCAAGCGCCGCCGCGAGCTCCGCAAGCGTATTCGCCTTGATAAGCCCCGGCGTCCTATCCAGATCCTCACGCGAGGTGTAGGACGTACGCCCGATCGCCCACTGACAGTCGGGCGGGAGTTTCGGATTCTCCGCAGCGGGAACGCAGTGGTTCACGCTCCCGTGCGATACCCCCATCAGCGGCAGCTGCTCCGGCCAGTTGTCGTCAAAGATCTGCCACGCGTAGTCGCCGCGCTGGCGATAGATCGCACAGGAGAGCTGCTGACCGCCGATGTCCTCGTTGACGAAGCGCTTGCCGTCGTCGTTCAGCAGGAGATAGGCATCCACGCCGAGCGGTCCGCCGAGCGTATGGATCATCGGCGCGTGCGGACCGTCCTCGATCTTGCCGCCGACCCACGCCGCCATCACATGACCGTCCCCCGTATTCGTCGGACTGTCCCACGCATCGCGGTTCGGGAACACATTCATATAGTCCGCCGCCCACGGCACGAAGTACCTCATCATCTCCTTGTTGTTGCCGTAGTCCCCCGTCGCGAGGATCACCGCCTTGCGCGCCGTGCACTTCACGAAATTCCCGTGAATGTCTTCGCCGATCACACCTGTCACGCGCCCCTCATCTGCTTCACGGATGAGCTTCTTCGCGCGCGTTGCGTAGATGAATTTGCAGCCCTGTGCGAGGCATTTCTCATAGACGAGGGTCAGGAGCGGCTCCTGACTCGGCAGGAGGGTCATGACCGTCGGATAGGTCGGGCTGTTCTCCTCGCTGCGGTTATAGCCTGCTGGCAGCGGATAGTGCATCATCATGAGGTTGATCTTCGAGCGGTCGAGCTCCGTATCCGTCTCCTTCATGACGTGAACGGCGGGCGCAAGGTCGAGCATCCAGTCAAAATCCGCGCCGCTGTGCTCCGCCCAGTAGTTCCACATGCGCTGATCCGAGCGGTAGCCCATCTGCTTCATATTCTCGAGGATTGCCTCGTTCTTGTCGAATGCAATGCCGAGCTCGCGCTGATAGCGATTGCCGATTGTGCCGTACTGTCCGCTGCGGCACTGCCACGTGCTCGCACGCTCCATGACGAGGACGGACGCGCCGTGCTCCGATGCCGCGCGCGCTGCGGTGAGCCCCGCAAGCCCCGCGCCCACGATGACGATGTCCGCGCTGTGCTCCGCTGCGATCTTCCCCTCCGGAATCTCCGGCGCCGTGCCGAGCCATGTGGGCGGCGGAGGCGGTGCTGCAGGGGCTTTCGGTGGGATGAGGTGATCGTCAGGGTTTGCAGCGCATCCGGCAAGCAGCGCAGGCGCTGCGACAAAACCGCCGAGTGCAAGCGCGCCCCCCTTTAGAAAATTTCTGCGGCTTACAGCCGCTTTCTCTTCCCCATTCATCATATCCGCTCCTTTCGAGTTCATTATACAAGAGATGGTTGATAAATACAAATTAAGCAGCGATAGATTTTGTTTATCTATTGCTGCAAAAGAAAACCGCCATGACGGCGGTTCCCACATCTCAAAGTCTCATCTTAAAATCTTCATATCCGAATTCACGCACAATCTCCCATTCCCCACGGGGCGAAACGGCGATGATGTTCGGCAGCGGCATGCCGTTGAATGTATTGTTCTTCACCATCGTATAGATCGCCATATCACCGAAGACAATGCGGTCGCCAACGCGCAGCTCCGCATCGAAGGAATACGTGCCGATCGTATCGCCCGCAAGGCAGGTCGGCCCCGCGAGCGTATAGGTATGCGCCTTCTCCCCCGCCTCGCCCGCGCCGATGAGTGGCGGGCGGTACGGCATCTCGATAACATCGGGCATGTGGCAGGTCGCGGACGTGTTGAGGATCACATTGCCGCCCGTCTGCACCTCGAGCACCTCGGCGACGAGGAAGCCCGCATTGAGCGCGATCGCCTCACCCGGCTCGAGATAGACCGCCACGTCATAGGTCTCCTGCACATGGCGAATCAGCTTCTTCAACAAAGCGATGTCATATCCTTCGCGCGTGATATGATGCCCGCCGCCAAAGTTCAGCCACTTCATCCCGTACAGATATTTCCCGAACTTCTCCTCGACGGCTGCAAGCGTCGCCTCAAGCGCATCCGCCCCCTGCTCACAGAGCGTATGGAAGTGCAGCCCATCGAGTCCGTCGAGCAAGTCCTCTCGGAAGTCCGCGATCTTGACGCCGAGGCGCGAGCCGGGCGCACACGGGTCGTAGATTGCGTGCTCCTGCGTCGAGCGCTCGGGGTTGATGCGGATGCCGCAGGACGCGCCCTGCGCCCGCGCCGCCGCGCCGAAGCGCTCCCACTGGGCGAATGAGTTGAAGATGATGTGGTCGCAGATTGCCGCGAGCTGATCGATCTCCTCCGCCTCGTAGGCGGGCTTGAAGACGTGGTTTTCCTTCCCCATCTCCTCCTGCGAGAGCCGCGCCTCGTAGATGCCGCTCGCCGTCGTTCCCGCGAGGTAACGCCCGATCAGCGGATAGTAGTGATACATGGAGAAGCATTTCTGTGCGAGGAGCACCTTTGCACCCGTATCCTCTGCAATCTCCGCGAGTATCTTCAGATTTTGCTCGAGCAGCTCCTCATAGACGAGGTAGGAGGGCGTCGGAACAGCGTCCCACTCTGCCCGCCATGCCGCGCGCGCCGCCATCAGTCCACCAATACGGGGCTGTGGCTCTCCTGCCACGGCAGCCCCCAGACGTTCAGCGCGTCCATGAACGGATCGGGGTCGAACTCCTCGACGTTGAACACGCCGGGACGCCGCCACTTTCCCGTCATCACCATCATCGCGCCAATCATCGCGGGCACGCCCGTCGTGTAGGCGACCGCCTGCGAGCCGACCTCGGCGTAGCACGCCTCATGGTCGCAGACATTGTAGAGGTAGTAGTTCTTTTCTTTCCCGTCCTTCTTCCCACGGAAGATGCAGCCGATGTTCGTCTTGCCCTTCGTGCGCGAGCCGAGGCTCGCGGGGTCGGGCAGCACCGCCTTCAGGAACTGCAGCGGGATGATCTTGTGCCCCTCGAAGTCGATCGGCTCGATGGAGGTCATGCCGACGTTCTCCAAGCAGCGCAGATGCGTGAGATAGCTCTCACCGAAGGTCATAAAGAAGCGGATGCGCTTGATGCCTTTGATGTTTTTCGCGAGCGACTCGAGTTCCTCGTGGTGCAGGAGGTACATATCCTTCTGCCCCACCTCGGCGAAATCATAGACGCGCTTAATCTCCATCGGCTCGGTCTCGATCCATGCGCCGTTCTCCCAGTAGCTGCCCTTCGCCGAGACCTCGCGGATATTGATCTCGGGGTTGAAATTCGTCGCAAAGGGATAGCCGTGGTCGCCGCCGTTGCAGTCGAGGATGTCGATGTAGTTGATCTCGTCAAACTCGTGCTTCATTGCATACGCGCTGAACACGCCCGTCACGCCGGGGTCGAATCCCGAGCCGAGCAGCGCCGTCAGCCCCGCCTCGCGGAAGCGATCCGCATACGCCCACTGCCAGCCGTACTCGAATTTCGCCGTGTCCTCGGGCTCGTAGTTTGCCGTATCGACGTAATGCACGCCCGCCGCAAGGCACGCATCCATGACGTGCAGATCCTGATACGGGAGCGCGAGGTTCAGCACGACATCCGGCTTGAATTCGCGGATGAGCGCCGTGAGCTCCGGCACGTTGTCCGCATCAATGGCGGCGGTCTGAATTTTTGTCCTGCCGCCGTCCAGCTTCGCCTTCAGCGCATCGCATTTCGACTTTGTGCGCGAGGCAATGAGGATCTCCTCAAAGACCTCCGGATTCTGACAGCATTTATGCACGGCAACGCTCGCAACGCCGCCGGCACCAATAATCATCGCTTTTCCCATGGGAACGCCTCCTTCATCTATGCTCCTATCATACAACAGGAAAGGGGTCACTGCAAGTGCAGTGACCCCTATTGAGGTTTATTTGAGGTTTAGAGCTTGAACTTCTTCGTCTCGCCTGCGAGCTCATCCGCAAGGTTGGAGAGGCGCCGCGTCGCCGCTGCAATCTCCTGCATGGAGGCGGACTGCTCTTCGGTCGCTGCAGAGACGTTCTGAGCGCTGTCAGCGTTCACCGTGCTGACCTTCTGGATCTCCTCGATCTGCGCGCGCACCGTCTGCGTCTCGTTCTCCATCTGCTGAATGCCCGAGGTGATGCCCTTTACGCCGTCGCCGAGCTGCTGAATCGACTCCGCGATCGACTGGAACACATTGTCTGCCGTACGAACCGATTCCAGACCATGTCCAACATATTCGTTGCCACGCTTTCCGGCCTCGACCGCACGCTCCATATCCGCCTGCACGGACTGCATCGTCTCAGAGATCTTCTTCGAGAACTCGCCCGATTCCTCGGCGAGCTTCCTGACCTCCTCGGCAACGACGGCAAAGCCGCGTCCGTGCTCACCCGCACGCGCCGCCTCGATAGCCGCGTTGAGCGCGAGCAAGTTCGTCTGCTCTGCAATGCTGCCGATGACCTCGACGCTGTGGCTGATCTCCTCGGAGCTCTTACCGAGTGCCGAGATTGCGGCATCGACGGTCTCCGACCCCGTCTTGATCTGCTCCATGTAGTTCACGACCTCATCGATGGAGCGGCGCCCCTCCTGCACGCGTTCCACCGTCTTGTTCGTGACCTCTGCAACCTCACCCGCCTGCTTGGACATGCCCGCAGCATGGCTCGAGATCGAGGCCGCCGCATTGGCTACCGAGGTGGAGGCATTGGACTGACGCTCCACGCCCTCGGCGATCTCCGTGATCGACATGGCAACGTGGTTGGACGCCTCCGCCGACTGCTGAGATGCCTCTGTTAGCCCCTCTGCAGCAGTTGAGAGCTCCGTCGCATTGGACTGGATTCTCTTAATCAGCGTATTGAGCGTATGCCGCATCTTGATGAAGCCATCCGATAGCTGCCCAATCTCATCCTGCGAAGTGATGGTCTTCGGCGTCTCGCGCAGATCGCCACTGTTGAGTATGTCACAGACGTGCACAACCTTCTGGATGCCTGCTGCAAAATTATTCGAAACGAAGAAAATCAGCGCCGAGATGATGAGAACAATGACAATGGTCAGCCCCGCCAGCACCATCAGCAGCGCATGGGCATCCTCAAGGATCTCGCTGTCGGATGCCTCCGACATGACGACCCAGCGGCGTCCATCAAGCTGAATTGGAACCAGGGTGCCCGTCATGGCCTCGCCCGACTCACGTTCATAATGTGCAAGTGCAGGCTCGTTCTTGTCGATGACAGACTTAAATGCATCCACGAGGCTCATCGAGAGCTTGACGCTCGAGACTTCCTTGCTGAAATCGAGCTTTCCAATCTGCGCTGGCTCGTTCGGGTGAATGATGACAAGTCCCGACTCATCCATGACGACGAGCTGTCCCGTCCGATAGGTCGCCATCTTCGCAAGGGTATCGTCAAAGCGCGAGAGTCCGATGGTTCCCGCAACCACACCTACAACCGTGCCGTTCTCTATCACAGGAACACCGATGACGGTGACAACCTTGCCGGAGATCGCAGAGATCACAGGCTCCGAGACGACGGTCTTCTTCGTCTGGACAGCCTTCTTAAAATAATCGCGATCCGAACGGTCGATCTCGTTGCCGTCCGCATCGAGTCCAATTCCATCGAGACCAAGATAGGCTACATTCGAGAAGACCTCGGTATGCTGCTTCACCTCCTGCAGTGCAACCAGCTTAGCCGCATTATCTCCGTGCAGAATGGCCTCATTGCCTGACAGAATCTCGAGATGCACCTCGTTCGTCTCAAAGATGCGCCGTACCTCGAGTGCTGCCTGCTTGCCAACACCCTTGCCGATCGTATCCGCATTCTCCACGAGCATATTGCTCGCCATTTTGTAGCTTACGCCAAAGAACACGAGAAAACCGACGAGCATCACAGGCAATACAGATGCTAAAAACTTTGTACGAATGGATTTAAACTGCATATGACTGCTCCCCTCTCCCAAAAAGTGCCCCATCTGTCTGTAATGGGATATTTTCACCCTATCACATATTTCAAAGAATAACAAGCCTTTTCTCGAGAAAATCACATGTAAATTAATAATAGTAATAGTCTGTATTATATCGTAATTCTGTTTTGCTTACATGGGCTTTTCTTTTTCACATCCTATGACAGGACGATTGAATTGTGCTATAATAGGCACCGTGTATACAATATTTTAAGAAGCGATGCAACCTGAGGAATCACTGATAAATTCAGCACCGCCATCTTAACGCATCTTTTTTGCCCGCAATTCGTCGGCAAATCCTCCACAGAGTACCACTCTGCGTCTGGTTTGCCTCCTAGTTCGGACGAAAAAATCTGCGCCAATCTGA
>NZ_KB290929.1:99582-173391 GCF_000318175.2 Selenomonas sp. oral taxon 138 str. F0429
AATCTGACGGACTTCATTTTATCAGTGATTCCCTAACGAAAGGAACCATTCATCATGGCTGTTCACGTCATCAATGAGGCACGCCGCTGCCTCCAGTGCAAGAAACCACTCTGCCGCATCAAGGGCTGCCCCGTGCAGACGAACGTGCCGGAGATGATCCGCCTCTTCCTCGACGGCAAGATCAACGAGGCGGGCGCGATGCTCTACGACAACAATCCGATGAGTGTCTTCTGCTCGCTCGTTTGCGACCACGACGCGCAGTGCGAGGGCAACTGCATTCAGGGGCGGCGCGGTGCACCGATCCAGATCTCGAGCATCGAGCACTACATCTCGGACACCTACCTCGACAAGCTCGTCCTCTCACGCAAGTCGTACAACGGCCACAACGTCGCCGTGATCGGCGCGGGGCCTGCGGGCATCGTGGTCGCGGTCAAGCTCGCACAGGAGGGATATGGGGTCACGATCTTCGAGCGCATGCAGAAGATCGGGGGCATGCTGCGCTACGGCATCCCCGATTTCCGTCTGCCCCCTTCGACGATTGACCGCTACGGCGAAAAGCTGCGTACACTCGGCATCCACATCCGCCCGAACACGACGATTGGCGGCGCACTCACGGTGGACAATCTCTTCCGCGACGGCTACGAGGCAATCTTCATGGGCACGGGCGCATGGCGCGCGAAGAGCCTTGGCATCCACGGCGAGACCCTCGGCAACTGCCACTATGCAGTCAACTACCTCCAGAACCCGGATGTCTACCATCTCGGCGACCGCGTCGCCGTCATCGGCTCGGGCAACTCTGCAATGGATGTGGCACGCACGGCGATCCGCAAGGGCAGCCGCTACGTCACGATCTACGCACGGCGAAATGGCATCTCCGCAAGTGAGCGCGAGCTCGAATACGCGCTGATGGACGGCTGTGAGATTCAGTACGGCAAGGGCATCCACTCCGTCACGCCCGAGGGGCCGATGCTGTACGACCGGGTCTTTGACGAGGATCAGAACCTCATCAGCGAGGGTGAGCCCTATCTCATCCCTGCTGACAGCACGGTCATCGCGGCAAGTCAGGCGGCAAAGGACAAGATTGTCCGCTCGACGACAGGCATTACCCTCAACGAGAAAGGACTCGTCAAGGTCGACGAGAACGGCATGACGGAGCGCGACGGGGTCTTCTCTGCGGGCGACGTGGTGCTCGGGCCTTGGAACGTCGTGCAGGTAGTAAAGGACTCCAAGCATGTTGCAGACGCAATGATCCGCTATTTGGAAGCACGCGGCGCAAAATCATAAAGGCTTCGTCGCCGCAGGTAAGTAAAGGAGACAGCTATGACCATGAATGATCGCGAGATCACCGACCTCGTACGGCAGATGGCGGCACCACCGAAGCCCCCCACGTACGGCGAGGCGGAGGTTGAGGAGCTCGTGCGCATGCACGCAGGCGGACGCCACAGGATGCGTAGCGAGGCGGAGATCCTTGCACGCTACAACCTCGGACGCCAGCAGTATAGGCAGCTCAAATTCAGTCGTGAGAACAACCGCGAGCAACAGCAGATGCTCTATGCCGAGCTCAAGGTACTCGGCTGGGTACTTGGACGCAAGGAGCGGGATGTTGTCATGGAGATCAATCAATGAAGCTGAGTCTGACAAAAGAGGAGTTCATCGCAGCGGCAAAGGCGGCGAACCTTATCACCGTCTCCACCGAGCTGACGATGGATCTCGATACACCTGTCTCGATCTACTACAAGCTCGTCGGAGAGAAAAAGGGCTATATCATGGAGTCCGTCGACACAACGCAGCAGCAGTTCGGACGATACTCCTTCATCGGCGGTGAGCCGTTCGTACGCGTGCAGGTCTTTGCAGACAAGCTGCTCATCAACGAGAACGGCCTCATGAAGAGCATTACGGGCGCACCGCACGATACGATGAAGGCATATGCCGCGCACTTCACCCCTGCTGTCACCGACGAAGAGACACTTCCCCTCGTCCACGGCGGACTTGCGGGCTATTTCACCTATGAGACAGCCGCGACATTCGATCGTGTGCGTGGGGTGGAGATTGGCGCGGAGGAGCTGCTCGGCCAGTTCATGATGTGCCGCTACCTCGTCGTCTATGATGCGCTGAAAAACAGTGCACACCTCCACTACCTCGCAGACGTACGGGAGGGCGATGATGCAGGCGAACTCTACGATGCGGTCACCGAGCGTCTTGCCGCCATGCGCGCACGCCTTGCTGCGCCGTTCACCCCGCCGGCTGCCGCAGAATCACGGCGCAAGGAACCCGTTGACTTTATGGCACGCTACGGAAAGGCACCTGCGTCATTCCTGCATACGATCGACACGATCAAGGAGCATATCTACGCCGGCGACATCTTTCAGGCGGTGCCGTCCTTCCGCTTTCGCGAGAAGATCACGCGCCCCGCGTTTCTCTTCTATCGACGGCTGCGGCAGGTCAACCCCTCGCCCTATATGTTCTACTATAACTTCGGCGAGGTCAAGCTCGTCGGCGCCTCCCCCGAGATGCTGATTAAGGTCTCCAGCAGTACGGTCTACACCTACCCCATCGCCGGCACGCGCAAACGCGGCAAGACAGACGAGGAGGATGCGCTGCTTGCGTTGGATCTTCGTTCCGATGAGAAGGAATGCGCCGAGCACGCCATGCTCGTCGACCTCGCACGCAACGACCTCGGCCGCATCAGCGTCCCTGGCTCGGTACGCGTACCGAAGCTCATGGAGGTCGAGCGCTTCTCCCATGTCTCGCATATGGTGAGCAGCGTCGTCGGCGAGATCGCCCCCGCATATGCGCCGATGGATGTCCTGCGCGCAACCTTTCCCGCAGGGACGGTCAGCGGCGCACCGAAGCTGCGTGCCATGGAGATCATCCACGAAGAGGAGCAGGCGCATCGCGGCTTCTACGCCGGCACCGTCGGCTACATGGATTTTCGCGGCAATATGGACATGTGCATCACGCTCCGTACCATGTGCATCGAGAATGACGACACGGCGATCATCCAGGCGGGTGCGGGCATCGTCAAGGACTCCGTACCTGAGAGCGAATACCTCGAGATCCTGCAAAAGGCAAAGGCACTCTTCGAGGTCGTAGAGGAGGTGGAGAACAATGCTGCTTTTGCTTGACAACTACGACTCGTTCACCTACAACGTGTACCAGCTGCTCACAAACCTCGGCGCAGAAGTCGAGGTCGTCCGCAACGACGTGACAACCGTCGGCGAGATTCGTGCAAAAAAGTACAAGGGCATTGTCATCTCCCCCGGCCCCGGGCTGCCGAAGGATGCCGGCATTACGGAGGATGTCATACGCGAACTGGGTACGGAAACACCGATTCTCGGCATCTGTCTCGGACATCAGGCAATCGGCGAGGTGTTCGGCGGTCGCGTCGTTCGTGCAAAGGAGATTGTACACGGCAAAGCATCCCCCATCCGCCACCACGGTACGGGCATCTACCGCAATATCCACGCGGGTACGCAGGTCGCACGTTACCACTCGCTCATCATCGAGCGTGAGAGTCTACCCGACGTGCTCGAAGTCACGAGCGATCTCGGCGACGGCACAATCATGGGCGTGCGTCATAAGACTCTCCCCATCGAAGGCATCCAGTTCCATCCCGAATCTATCCTGACGCACGATGGGCGTGCAATGATGGAAAATTATCTGACGGACATCGAGGCAATATGAGTGAAAAACGATATGACGATATCCTCCTGATCAGCGATCTCGACGGCACGCTGATCCCGCGCTATGAAATGATTGCCGAGGAGAATATCCGCGCCATCAACGCATTCACCGCTGCGGGCGGTGCGTTTGCTGCCGCGACGGGGCGCACACCGGAGTCCGCACTTCCCTACCTCGACGGGATCGCAGTCAACACACCGAGCATTTTCTTCAACGGCGCAATGCTCAAGGATCTGTCGAAGAATCAGGTGCTTGTGACACGCACGCTGGACGGCGACATCTGGCGCACGTTTGCGGCGCGTGTCCTCTACCAGTTCCCGCGCGCCTGTGTCGAGGTCTATACGGAGGAGCACTGCCATATCCTCAGTCCTGAGGCAAACGATGATCCGCGCCTCATGGACGAGTTCTACAACGTCAACCGTACAGAGCTTCGCGCGGTCGAACATGAGCGATGGCTGAAGTTCTTTATCTGCGATGCACCGATCAATCTGAGCTTTGTCGAGCGTCTGGCAGCGGAGCTTGGCATTGACAAATGCTCCAACTCATTCTACTCCGAGGCAAACTACCTCGAATTCGTCCCGCCCGGCACAAGCAAGGGCGCAATGGCAGAAGTACTGAAGGCGATGCCCGCCTACGCGGGGCGGCGTATCATCGCCTGCGGCGACTATGAGAACGATGTCGAGCTCCTTCGTATGGCGGACATCGGCATCGCCCCAGAGGACGCTTCGGACGATGCAAAGGCGGCGGCAGACCGCATTGCCCCACCGTGCAGAGAGCCGATTGTACCGTGGATCCTGCGTGAGATATTATAATCGGACATACAAAAAGAGCGCTGCAACTGCAGCGCTCTTTTTATGCGGTAATTCGCTAATTAGTGAACTTAGAACGAGAACTGAACGCGTGCAAAGAGTGTGCTTGCATTCTTGTCCGCCGTGATGTCCTTGCCCTTGAAGTACTCGAGCTTCGTCATCACATTCTTGAAGAGCGTGTAGCTCGTTCCGACAGCCCAGCCCTTCTGATCGCGGCCGAGAACGTTGTAGGTCGGTGCAAATGCAACATTATTGCCGAGGTGACGATAGGCGATATATGCGCCCCACGAGCCCATATCGGAGTTTTTCGCGCCCTTATAGTCGAGCTCAATACTGCCAGCCTTCTTATAGTAGTCCGCCTCGGTGTTCTGTGCGTAGGAGCCCTTGAGGGCAACATTCTTATCGAACACATACTTGCCGCCGACCGACCAGATACGAGCCTTGTCCGAATCAGCGTTCTTGCTGTAGGAAGCAGCCTTAAACACATCATTGTTGATCTGCTGATAGCCGACACCCGCCGTGAGCTTGCCCATACCGTAAGTGAGGTCGATGCCCTGATAGTTTGCTGCCGCATCCATGGCCGACTTCACATTTTTATCAGATACACGACCTGCCGCAATCTTCGCCTTGACGACATTGCCAAACGACACCGTCGCACCCGAGATCGCCGTATCCATCGTCAGACCGTCATCTGCACCGGAGTAAAGATCCTGCTTGCCGAGCTTGATATTCAGATTACCATAGGTGCCATCTGCATACGCACGTGCAAGGGACATTGAGCTGCTGTCGTCCTTGTCCATGAAGTACTGCGTGTCGAGACGAGCCTTGACCTTCCAATGATCGTTGACCTCAGCAGATGGGAAGAGA
Organism: Selenomonas sp. oral taxon 138 str. F0429; assembly: GCF_000318175.2. Classification (NCBI taxonomy): domain Bacteria; kingdom Bacillati; phylum Bacillota; class Negativicutes; order Selenomonadales; family Selenomonadaceae; genus Selenomonas; species Selenomonas sp. oral taxon 138. The sequence continues at coordinate 104,940 of NZ_KB290929.1, forward strand.
CGGAAGCGAACGCGATCCGTGTTCGTCTTCGAATGATCCTTGTCATGACGATCGCTGATATAGTCGTAGCGGAGGTAGCCCGTCCACTTCACCATATCCGCATTGCGCTCGAGGTTCGAAACGCGAACGCCGAGGTTGTTGAGCTCGTCTGCGAACTCAGCTGCGAGGCGGTCAACAAGAGCCTTGTCCGATGCGGACATATCGCCCTTTGCCATTGCCTTCGCAACCATCTGCGCCATCTCGTAACGCGTGATGTTGCGGTCGCCGCGATACGTGCCATCGCCGTAGCCCTCGACAACACCGTCCGCAGCGAGCTGCGTCACAGCATCGTATGCCCAGTGGTCACGGGGCACATCCGAGAACGGATTTGCCGCTGCAAACGTAGTGGATGCTGCGCCGATCGTCAGCGCCGCTGCCAGAGCAGCTACCATTGTCTTCTTCATTTTACTTCCTCCTTTGTGGGAATCTCCCACAATCCAATGAATCGCCGAACCGCATACAGGAGGAACAGAGTATCCATGTTTCCTCGTGAACATCCCGTCCGCATATTCAGCCTTTGACATTATAGCACACTGCAATTATTTTGGAAAGACTTAACACTCTTATTTTGTCATTATTTGAAACAAATCGCATAAGTGAGAAACTTCTTCAGTTCCGTGTCCATCCATACTGCGTGATATTCGAGGTATAGCGCAGACGATCAACGAAGTCCACATTCGTTGCCGCCGTGCGAAAGACGGGCACACGTTCCATTGCATAGACATTACTGCTGCGGTCAACATTGCCGTACTTCACTGTAAAACCGCCCTTATACCCCGCCTCCTGCGCGATACCGACAATATGGAGATCGTGTACGCCCGTCGGATAGGCGATGAACTCAATGGGATGTCCGAGCTCCGCCTCCGCCTGCCGCTTCGACTCGACGAGTTCCTCGCGGATACGGTCATCGGACAGCTCCGGCAGCCGCGCATGTGTCACCGTATGGGACTCAATCGTAATGCCGTTCTTCTCCATCTCGCGCAGCTGATCCCACGTGAGATAGCCCTTGCGCTTGCTGAGGAAGCCCGTCACGACGAAGATCGTCGCCTTGAGATTGTATTTTTTGAGGATCGGATAGGCATTCGTATAATTGTCCTCATATCCGTCGTCAAATGTAATGAGCACAGGGCGATCGGGCAGTGTCCCCTTCCCCGCAAGAAAGTCATATAGTTCATCAGGACTGATACTATGGTATCCGTGATCCACGAGATATTTCATCTGCCAGTCGAAGTCCCCGGGCTCAATCGCCAGAGATATGAACATGGAGTTCACCATGTGATAGTTGAGCACGAGAACCTTCACATCGTCCTCGGGCGGAGGCAGCGGCGCGGGCGAAGCCTCCTCCTTCGGATGTCCAACGATCAGCAGTACACCAAACAGGATGAGCAGGACGGCGATCAGCGACCAAAACTGTCGCCCGCCAATCAGCTTCTTCAGATCCATGCCATCCCTCCCTTTCACTCTGCTCCATCGTCACTGTGCTTTATTGTACCCAGATTTGAAATGAAAATCAAGACACAAAAAAGGGACTGCCTCCAAAACGGAAACAGTCCCAATCTTTTTCGTGTACCTTAGTCCTTCGACCAAACCTCAGCCATGAGATCCTCGTAGACAGTCTCGAGCTGCTTCACGAGAATCGGAAGGAGCGTATGGATCATGATGGGATCGAAGGTCTCATCGGCGAACGGGATACAAACATCGAGGAAGATGGTGCCGTCCTCGCGCAAGTAGTACTTGAACATCTTGTACTCCGCATTCAGCGTGTTGAGATAGCCCTTGATGCGATCGACGTTCTTCTCGTTGATGCCCGTCGCAATCTGCGTGCGGATGATCGTGAAGAAGCTGTCGTCGATGAAGATCGCCATCGGCATGACCTGTCCCTTCGCCTCGATACGCGAACGGAAGATCGTCGTATGGAACTGGTCATCAAGCGCCTGCGGCTCATCGAAGTAGCTGATGTCATTCTCCTTGATGAATGACTGGAAACGCTCCGCCTTCGTGGCAGTCTCCGATGCAACTGCTTCTTCTGCCATTGCGGCCTTCTTTTCGTCCCTTGCCCCTCCGATCAGCTCTCTCAGCTTTTCCTCCTCGGAGGGCTTCGCTGCCGATTCCTTTACTTCCTTGACTTCTTTCTCTTCGGACTTTGCCATGTGTATAATTCCTCCCTCATTATATGCGAACGGCTATCATTCCGTTTCTGATTAGTACCATTTTACCATAAATTAAAATATTTGCAAGAAAAACCGCCGCGCGGCTGCACGGCGGTCTAAAAGTCGTTGTTTGCTCAAAGCGTTCTCTTGCGCAGAATGTATGCACGGACAAAGAGTGCGGTGAAGAGAATCGCAAAGCCAATGCCTGCTGGGTAGGTGATATTGGTCGGCAGGCCAAAGCCCTCGGGCGCCTGCAGGAGGTAGGTCGTCGTAACCGCCGACATAAAAATCGCGGGCACGAGTGCGACGATGTAGGCATAGGAGCCCGGCTTATGCAGGTAGAGGTATGCCGTGCCCATCCAGAGCGTAATCATCGCGAGTGTCTGGTTCGCCCACGAGAAGTAACGCCAGATGATAGAGAAGTCCATCTGTGAGAGGATGAGGCCAATGCCGAGCATCGGTATCGCGATGATGAGGCGCTTCGGTGCCTCCTTCTGCGGGATGTTCAGCCAGTCCGCAAGCGTCAGACGTGCAGAGCGGAACGCCGTATCGCCCGAGGTGATTGGGCAGGCAATGACACCGAGCATAGCGAGAATTGCGCCAATGCTGACACCGCCGATTCCGATGACGCCCATGAAGCCGTTGCAGATCTCATAGACAACACCGCCGGGGCCCGCCTCCTTGAGCGCAGCTCCGAGTCCTGCCGTCCCATCGTAGAATGTTGCACCCGCAGCCGCCCAGCAGAGCGCGATGATGCCCTCGGCAACCATCGCGCCGTAGAAGACAGGGCGTCCCATACGCTCATCCTTGAGGCAGCGCGACATGATCGGGGACTGCGTTGCATGGAACCCCGAGACTGCGCCGCAGGCGACCGTGATGAAGAGCAGTGGCCAGATCGGCAGCTGTTTCGGATGCAGATTCTCGAGCGTCATCTCGGGCATGACATGCCCGCCGACACCGAAGAGCATGCCGCCCATGATGCCGAGTGCCATGACGATAAGGCAGATGCCGAACACCGGATAGAACCGTGCGATGATCTTGTCAATCGGCAGCAATGTCGCCATCGTGTAGTAGATGAAGATCACGCCGAGCCACAAGAGCACTTCCATGCCCGTGAGTTTTGAAAGCAGCATTGCAGGCCCCGTCATAAAGACGACGCCGACGAGGACGAGCAGGACGATCGAGAAGATACGCATGATCTGAAGCATGATATTGCCCAGATTCTTGCCAACGATCTCGGAGAGACTCTTGCCGTCCTCACGGAAGGAAATCATGCCCGAGAGATAGTCATGCACACCGCCCGCAAAGATCGTACCGAAGACAATCCAGAGGTAGACGCTCGGTCCCCAGAGCGCACCTGCGAGCGCTCCAAAAATCGGCCCAAGACCAGCAATGTTGAGCAGCTGGATGAGGAATACCTTCCACGTCGGCAGGGGGATGTAGTCCACTCCATCCTCGAGCCGAATCGCAGGGGCAACCTCCCCTGTACGTCCAAACGCTCGGTCTACAATTGCCCCATAAACAATGTAGCCCACGATGAGCGTTGCGAGCGCACCAAGAAATGTAACCATTCGTCGTCACTTCTTTCTTTTCGTATGTAAATTACTGACCGGAAATTCCGGCTCCCCGTTCCCTGCCCTCCTTTCCTATGAGCAGTCAAAGAAGCTCCCCTAAATAAGTCCCTAAAATAAGAAATGGGCTTCTTTGCGCTCATCATATCATAAATACCGCCCTCTTGTCTAATACTTCCTGTGTGCTATAATGGGCAATACATTGATCACTATGGAGGCATGATTTATGGGACTTGATATTCTGCTCTTTCTTGTGCTCGGACTGTTTGTCGGCACATTCGGAACACTCGTCGGCATCGGCGGCGGGCTGATCTGCGTGCCGATCTTCATCTTCTTCCTGTCCGACGGAGGCATCTATCCGTATTTCCACACGGCGGCACAGATCACAGGCACTTCGCTTGTCATTGTGTTTGCAAACGCTCTCTCGGGGACACTCGCCTACATCCGTCAGCAGCGCGTCTACTTCCCCGCCGCCGTACCATTTGCGCTCGCAACCCTGCCGGGCGCATTCCTCGGCTCGTATATCGTCGACGACTTTACGGGGCCGATGCTCTACGTATCCTATGGCACGTTCCTTCTGGTGATGGCGTCGCTTATGTATTGGAACGCGACGCACAAAAAGCACACGGATGTTCACACACTCCCCGCGAATTTTACGTTCAACCGCTCGCTTGGCATTGGTTCGAGCGCGGGTGTCGGCTTCATCTCGAGCATCTTCGGTATCGGCGGCGGTGTCATTCATGTGCCGCTCATGGTCTACCTGCTCGGCTTCCCCGTACACATGGCGACGGCGACCTCGCATTTCGTCCTTGCCTGCTCGGCGGCGTTCGGTGTCGTCAGTCACTTCCTGCTCAATCACATCATCTGGACACCTGCCATCTGCATCTCCATCGGCGCCGCGATTGGTGCCCAGATCGGCGCTGTCATCTCACAGAAGACGAAATCCAAGGTCATCCTCGTCCTTCTCTCTCTCGCCATGTTCGCGCTTGGCGTTCGTCTCATCTGGATGAGCGGAATGCTATAAGACACAAACCAAACGTAAAAAGAATCGCCCCATTATGAGGCGATTCTTTTTTAGTCTCTTTGTACTCCGATTAGAGCGGCTGGAAGCCGTGGCGTGCGCCCTCAGCGGACTCAATTGCCTGATGTGCAAGGTCAATCGCAAGTCCAAGGGTACGCATGATCTTGTCAGGGTTGTGGAAGCCCATGCCGTTCTCGGCAGCGACCCAATCCCAATACCACTGCGCTTCGCGGATCTTCGCGCGTGCATCGTCGAGTGCTGCATCGGGTACGCCCGCATCCATCGCGGCCTTGACCGTGCGATGTGCGCGTGCAACCGTCTGTCCCGCGATGCGCTGCAGTTTGAACGTGTTGTCATGGATGGTCTTGACGCGTGCAACGAGGGTCTCCTCGCTCTCATCATGACACTTCAGACAGGACTGCTGCGTGGTCTTCAGCGGACTCGTCATCCAGTGCGAGGTGTACTTCTTGCCGCCGTCACGCATATAGGGCATGTGGCAGTCCACGCAGGTGACACCCGCGTCCGCATGAACGCTCGTCGCCCATGTCTCGAACTCCGGATGCTGTGCCTTGAGCATCATAGTCTTGGAGTCGGGATGCTCCCAGTCGCCCTTGAAGCCGCCCGCCTGTCCGGACTGATAGTACTGGTACTCGGACTCGGCATCCAGACCGTTCTCGTATGGATGTGCGACACGACCATCCTCGGCGGTGAAGTAATACTCTGTATGGCACTGCGAGCACACATAGGCACGCATCTCGTTATGCGTCGCCGCATTTACGTCCACACCGCGCTTTGCCATCGACTCAATGAAGCCCTGCTGATAAACGCGCAGCTCCATCGTCTCAGGATCGTGGCAGGTCGAGCAGCCAAACCACTCATCCATCGTGATGGGAGCCGCAACTTCATCAAACGGCTTCGATGCATACGCCCATCCACCTTCTTTGAAGTACACATCATAAACATACGAACCCTTGCACTGTAGACAACTCCCCTTCTGTCCCGGAAGCCTCTTCGTATGCAGGAGATCGTAGCCCGCATACGTATGCCCTCGGTCGTCGTCATACTGAATGGCGAACTTATAGCCCTTAAAGTTCTCAAGCATCTCGGGCTGGTGCTCCAGATGACTGTTGCCCTCCATGCTGCCGCCGTAGCCTGTGGGCGACGGAGATTCCTCATTGTTTTTCATGAATGAGTTGTACTGGAGCGGGTAAGCATCCTTGTACGCCTCTTTGCCGATCTTGGCAGCGGTATCGCCCTGGATCTGCACGCGTTTGATGCTGTCATCGTTCGGGTGTGCGCCGATGCGAACAGCGACGAATCCAAAGAACAGGGCACAGACGCCGGCAACACCCGCGATGATTTTCTTTCTGTTACTCAACTCTTATCCCCCCTTCTAAAGGATTGGAACCATGCGGCATACCACTGTGACACTTCGTACAGTTTGCATTTCCGTCCTTGCCCCTGTCCAGACATACCGACCCCATGGTCGATGTATGGCAGCGCAGACAGTTGGCATTCACAATATCCCGTCCGTGATCGGAGATCTTGATGTGTACGGGATAATCGTTCAGCACCTGATGGAGCGTGTCATGCATGCCTGTCTTGCCCTTTTCAAAATAGTAAACGGCAATATTGTCGTGCGGCAGATGGCACTCCACGCAGGCGATGTCCGCATGTGTGGACATGGCATGTGTCTTTGCCTCATGCTGCATGGCATGGCACATACCGCAGAACTTCGGCGATGCCGATGCCTTGTCCATGAGCATACCGCCGCCGACGGCGAACAGTCCCACGAAAAACGCACCGATGATACAGCGCAGCGTATGCTCCTTTGCATACTGCTTCAAATTCATGTGTCCTTCCTCCCTTCTATAATTTCTGCAAACCTAGACTTCCGAGCCACCTCCTTTGCCCCGATTTTCCGCCTGTGCTGCTGCCAAGAGGCCGCCGACAGTAACGAGAACACAGGCAAGCCAAAGGATGGAGATGCCGGGCTTCGTACTGACCGAGGCGGGAACGGGAAGTGCCGCCTCCTCTGCCACAGAGGGCAGGATCTCGATCCGTATGTCGCGTTCATCCGCCGAGACACCCGTGAGACGAATGCGGAACTTGCCATTCATCACCTCGATCGGCTGGGATGTCCCGCCCGTCTCCGTCGCAAGGATCGTGGGTGCGGCATCATCGACCTCCTCGCCGTCCGTCAGCGCGATCTGCGCCGTGACGAGGGTCTTGCCGCCGCCCTGCGGCTCAAATGCGATGGATTCGTAGCGGTAAGCATAGTCGTTGATCCCCATAACGGTCTTGCCGCGATGAAGGATCAACTCGTCACGCTCCGCCGAAGTCGGCGACGGTGCGATATAGAGATCGCCCACAAGGCTTCTTGCAATCGCAGGCTCACGTGCCGCATCCTCACCGTTTGCGCGCAGCTTTGTCACTGCTTCGCACAGACTTCCGTCCACCTCATAGCGGTAGGACTTCTCGCTGCCACTCTCGGCAAAGGACTGTCCACGGTAGATGATCGTATGTCCATAGACCTCCTGCGGCTCGTCAGGGATGAGTGTGACCGTCGTGGTCTGACTGCCCGTCCCCGAGAGAATGAATGCGAGGAGGGCAAGCCCCGCCCCGATGTGCGCGATCATCCCGCCGAAGCCGATCTGACGGAAGCGATAGCCCGCGATGGCAGCGGCTGCGGCAAGCAGCGCGAATGTCGCGAGCAGAACGGACATGACATCGGTCACCCCGACCAGCCCCGCGAGCACCCCGCCGCCCACGGAGAGGACAAAGATCCAAACGGGTCTTGCCGTCTTTCCGCCGCTGTGCGGCATGAGAACACCGAGCGCCATCAGCAGGGCAAAGGGGATCGCGATGGGAAGCGACGTGCGTACATAGTAGCTCGTATCGACCGCCGCACTCTCTCCGAGCAGTCCCGAGATGAGCGGCATGGACATTCCGAAAAATACGATAGCGACAATGAATACGATGAGAAGCATCCCGAGCAGCACGAGGAAGTCTCGGCTGCGGTGCTGCTCGTAGACAGCCCCCTTCGGCAGACGTTCAATCCGAACAATCAGAACGCCAAGCCCGAAGAGCAGAACAGCCGCATTGGCAAGGGCGATGTAGAGGCCGATGTCCGAGCCTGCAAATGAGTGCACGGAGAAATCACCGAGAATACCGCTGCGCGTGAGGAATGTCCCGTAAAGGACGAATGCGTAGGAGAAGGTCGCCGCGAGATGAACGAGGTAAAATGCCCCGCGCCGCCCACGCGCAACAGAGATCAGATGAAGCAGAACACAGGCGAGCAGCCACGGGACAAGCGAGGAGTTCTCCACGGGATCCCAGCCCCAGTAGCCGCCCCATCCGAGTACCTTGTACGCCCAGTAACCGCCGATGAAAATACCTGCACCGAGGAATGCCCACGCGATCAGCGTCCAGCGGCGCATCGGAGCGAGGAAACTGCCGTCCATCGGTGCCTTTATCATGCTCTCAAGAGAATAGACAAACGGAACTGCAAGCAGTGCATAGCCCACAAAGATGATCGGCGGATGCACCGCCATCCACGGATCCATGAGCAGCGGATTCATCCCGTGCCCGTCCATGGCAACAGTCTCTGCGGGAGCAAAGGGGCTCTTAAAGAGGACGAGGAGGACGAGCATCGCGGTGAGTGCGTGGTAGATCGTGCGCCCCGTCGCTGTCATCCGCCCCTCGCGTGCAATCAGAACACCGACAACGGCGTGAATCACGAGCCAGAGGAGAAATGAGCCCTGCTGCCCCGCCCAGAATGCGGAGAGCTTGTAGAGCAGCGGCAGACTGATGGAGGAGTAACTGATAACGTAGGTGTAGCTGAAATCATCGTTCAGAATAATGACGAAGAGGAACGCCGCTGCACCGAGCGATGCAAGCCCCGCTAGGGCTGCACAGATCCGTCCTTCGGTTGTTTTTCCCTGCGTCTCACAGAACACTGCGGCGAGGGCAAAGAACAGAACCGCACCCAAGAATAACGTTCCGATCATACCTGAACCTTTCCTTTTTCCGCCTCATATTTCGACGGGCATTTGATGAGCAGCTTGTCCGCTGCGAACGCATCGCCCGTATATTTCCCAATCGCGACAACGTGGTACGCTTCATCAAAGTTATCGGGCTTTACACCCTTGTATCGGACGAGCATCGTCTCGCCCGTCTCCTCATCGGAGATGGAGAACACGAACATATTGTTCTCCATGTGCGGCTCGACAGTGTCGTCGGGCAGCCCCTTGACCTGCACATTCCGTTCGGAGGTACGCGCCTCTGCAACACTGACGTAGGGGGTCACGGAGTCTGCAAAGAAGTACCCCGCATATCCGATAAATCCAAGAATCAGTACAACGAAGAAGTATTTACGCATGACGATCCCCCCGTTTCATCAGCCAAACATACATAAGTGTCACATCGACAAGCGATAATATGAGCGTTCCGAGCATCACCGCATCCATATCGAGCCGCCCCGCCCCGTTGAGCACGGGCGACGGATGCAGCGAGAAAAACATGCGCGGCAGGATAAAGACGAGGAACGGAACCGCGATAAAGGAAAAGAGTGCGTAGACCGCCGACGACGAGGCGCGTGCACGCTCGTCCCGCATCGTCATGCGGAGCGTCAGGTACGCACCATAGATCAGGAGCAGGACGAAGATCGTCGTCTGGCGCGGATCCCAGTTCCAGTATGCGCCCCATGTGAGCTTTGAGAAAACCGCCCCGCTCCCCGTTGCAAGGAGGGTGAATACGAGTCCGAGCACCGCCGAGCGTGCGCTTTTTGCATCGAAATGCAGCTGACGTGTCCCAAGATAGCGCGCGCCCCAGTATGCAGCGCAGAAGAACGCGATGACCGAAACCCAAGCACATGGGATGTGGAAGAAAGCAATGCGAACGTAGTCTCCCAGCCCCTCAGCAGGAGGGACGACAAAGAACACGGCGTAGAGCACAGCCAATGTCAGAGCGGCAATCACCCCGGCAAGCATGAAACCCCCATCTCTAACTCTCCATCCAGAGAGAATCAAACAACATCGACGCACCCACGGTGAGTGCCATATCATAGATCATCATGCCGCCGAGGAGGGTAGGATCTCCCTCCCCCGCCGTAAGCGCGATCGCAGGCAGGAGAATCGGCAGCATGGACGGAAGCAGCAGGATGGGAACAAGCCCCCCGCGTACACTCGCATTTGCAGCAACCGCCGCGAGCAGCGTATCCGCCGCTGCCATACCCCATAGCCCAAGAAAGAGTGTTGCAATAAACACAGCATCGGGAACAAACGGCGCATCCATCAGAATGATAACGAGCGGAAGAACGAATGCGGAAAGCACGACAAGCGTAATGAAATGCGCCGCCATCTTGCCGAAGAGAACCGCCTGTGCCGGAACGTAGATCCACAGAAAGAGCAGCGTCCCCGCTGCAGCTTCCTCCGCAAAGAGCCGCTCGCCCTGCAATGTTGCCGCAAAGAAGATCACGATCCAGAGGAGTGCCGACGCAAGGCGGACATCCATCGTCCCCCACGCGAGCGACATACTCAGAAAGGCAATCACCGTCAGTGCGAACATCCCCATCGTCACATAGCCGGCGCGGAGACGGATGCCGTCGAGGAGTTCTTTACGGGCGACATTGAGTGTCGCCCGTAAGATCGAAGCACACATCCGCCGCCTTCCTTTCCTCCGGTTCATTCGTCGCCCACAGGATGAGCCGCCCCCTCTTCGCCGCTGCACGCGCTTCATTGAGGAGCAGCGCACGCCCCTGTTCATCGAGAGCAAGCCCCGGCTCATCGAGCAGCCACACCTCGGCATCTGTGCCGAGAACGACGGCGAGTCGTACGCGCTGGCGCATCCCCGTCGAGAGCTGCCCCGTCATACGTGGCAGAAGCTCTGCGGGCAGTCCGACACGCGCGAGAAGCTCCTGCAAATATGCCTCCTCACATGAAACCCCGCGTGCGGAGAGCAGAAAACTGAGATTCTCCCGCACCGTCAGGCGCGTATACAGCTCCATCTCCGGCGTCGCCATCGCGAGTAGGCTGCGATAAGCCGCTCCGCTCACAGGAGCACCATCCAGAAATGTACCAACAGTCCCAGATGTCGGAATCATGAGCCGTGCCGCAAGGCGCAGAAGCGTCGATTTCCCGCTGCCATTCGCGCCCGCAATCGCTGTTACGCAGCCGCCATGAAAGGAATGTGTCAGTTGATGCAGGACTTCACGCCCTTCAAACATTTGACTGACATCGTTCAAACGTATTTCAACCATATGCTATCCCTTCCATAACTTTGGTTTATTTTAACACAGGTATGAAAGAAAAATGAAATACATATTTTGTATTAACATTTTCTATAGCTGTAGGCTATTTCAAAAATGAACAAGCTTCATATCTCTTGATATTTGGGAAATAAGTGAAGCGGTCGGAACTTCATCGTGAGATTCCGACCGCTTCTTTATTATTTTTTCATCATATATAAAATTTATCACTATTCAGTGATATTTGTCACAGTTTGGTTTATATGACACCAAAAACAGCCGACATTGGAATCGACTCCAAACGTGCATCAATCGCAGCAACTTCCTCAGACGTGAGTGCGATGTCCGCAGCCCCCGCATTCTCTATGAGGCGAGCGCGTTTTCGTGTCCCTGGAATCGGCACGATGTACGGCTTCTTGCAGAGCATCCACGCGAGCGCAATCTGCCCGCAGATCGCCCCCCTCTCCTCTGCGATGTCTTGGAGAAGTGCGAGCAGCTGACCGTTCTCCTCCATTGCCTCCGCACTGAACTGGGGCATCCGCGCACGCATATCTCCAGCCGCAAACACAGAATTTTTGTCATATGCACCCGTAAGTACGCCGTTCGCAAACGGAGAGAACGCGACAAAGCCAATGTTCCGTTCTTCAAGCACAGGAAAGAGCGATTCATATGCACGCGCCATCATGGAGTAGCGGTTCTGCACTGCCGTGAGCGGACAGACGGCGTGTGCACGGCGAATGTCCTCCTCCGTCGCCTCGGAGATGCCCCAGTGGCGAATCTTTCCTGCCTGCATGAGATCTGCCATCACGCCCGCGACCTCCTCGGCGGGAATCTGCGGGTCGACACGGTGCTGATAGTAGAGGTCAATGTAGTCCGTCCGAAGCCGTTGGAGAGATGCGTCCACCGAGCGGCGGATCGTCTCAGGGCGCGCATCGGGGACAATCGGGCTTTTGCCCTCCTTTAGGAGGCTCATATCGAAGTGAATGCCGAACTTTGTCGCAAGGACGACCTTGTCCCGATACGGCGCGAGCGCTGCGCCCACAAGCTTTTCGTTATCGTGTGGATCGTCAGGCGTGCCGTACACCTCCGCCGTATCGAAATGTGTGATACCCATATCCACGGCGGCGGCAATCAGCTCCCGCATCTCCACCTTATCCCCCGGCGCGCCGTAGGCGTGGCTCATTCCCATGCACCCGAGCCCGATGGACGAAACTGTGAGGTCTCCAAGTTTACGGTAGTTCATATAAATCCTCCCTCTGTCTGTCGAGAAAACATATGCAAGTCCTTCATCTGATTATATCATAAAAAGAATGACGGCACACAATGTACCGCCATTCCTTTGAAATGCTGTTCTATTTACTTCTTCAGTTCCGCATTCTTCGCGAGAATAAGATCGAAGAGCTCCGTGCCCGCATGAATCTCCGTAAAGTGCGTAATTGCTTTCTCAAGCCCATGTTCCTTCACGTAGTTCTGCACCTCGACCGCCTCGGGATCGTCGGCGTAGTCGAAGCGGAGGGCAGCAGCGATGACCGTTGCCAGCGCCTCGGGCTTTTTGCCGCGCTCGATGAGCTGCGATGCAGGAGAGACGAGGCGATCCTTTGCGCCGAGCTTGCGCTTCGGGCCGCGTGCGACGCGCGTCACGGCATCGGAGAGGTGCGGATTCTTGAACCGCTCCTCCGCCGTGCGGATGTATGCCGCGTGCTTTTCGCGGTCAAAGCCGTATTTCTCGATGAGCAGTTCGCTCGTCTCCGCCCAGACACGCCGGACGAAGGAGACAATCTCCTCGTCCTGCATCGCGGCGGCAATGTCCTCGATGCCCTTTAAATACGCCATGTAAGCGATGGAGGCATGCCCCGTGTTGACGGAGAAGAGCTTGCGCTCGATGTAGGCTTCGAGGTTGTCCACCCACGTCAGCCCCTCGATCTGCGGCTCTGCGCCAACCACACCCGTGCGGTCGACATCCCATTCGCAGAACGGCTCGACCTTCACGAGCAGGGGATCCTCATTGTGCTGAATCGGCACGATGCGGTCAACGGCAGCGTCGGGGAAACCGATGCAGCGGTCAACCTTTGCCTTCACATCGTCCGCGAGATGCTCGTAGACAAAGTTCTTGAGAACGGTCGATCCGCCGACCATGTTCTCACACGCGATGATATTCAGCGGCGCTTCGTTCTTCTCGACGCGGCGCGCTAGTCCCTTCGCGATGTTCGGCGCAATGAATTTGAGGATGTTCGGGCCGATCGCCGTGGTCACGATATCTGCCGTGACAAATGCATCCAGCAGCTCCTCAAGGTTCATGTTGCTGTTGATCGCCTTGACATGCTCCACATGGATGGTCTTCGGCTCATTGCCTACGACCTCGATGTCATAGGCATGGCGCGCATTGATCTCATCGACGAGCGCCTCTGCAACATCGACGAACGTGACCTCGTAGCCCGAGCGCACAAGCAGCTCGCCGATGAAGCCGCGTCCGATATTGCCGCCGCCGAAATGAATTGCCTGTTTCATGACAAGTTCCTTTCAATCCGCCTTCGTGAAGACTTCATAGAGTTCATCGGCGCTCTTCGTCTTGAACAGTTCTTCGAGCTGCTCGTCCGTGTAGTCGCCGACCATGGTCGCAATGTTCGCGAGGATGGCGAGGTGATCGTTGCCGACACCCGCGATGCCGATGACGAGATGTGCCGTCTCATCGCCGAACTTTACACCCTCGGGGTACTGGCAGACGACAATGCCCGTCTTCTTGATCGTGTCCTTGACGGCGTTCTCACCGTGCGGGATGGCAATGCCCTTGCCGATGTAGGTGGAGAGATCCTGCTCGCGGTTGAGCATGCCCTGCACATAACCCTCATCGACGTAGCCGCTTGCAACAAGCATCTTGCCCGCCGTTGTGATTGCCTCCTCGCGGCTGACTGTGGCAAGTCCGACCTTGACATTTTCCTTCAGCAGGACACCTGCGCCGACCGTCTCGGTCGCCTCCGCCTCTGAATCAGATGCGGGCGCGCCTGCCTCCACAGCCGCCTCCTTGAGACGCATGGTGACGATCTCATAGACATTGTTCTGCGTGAAGTCACGCACCCAGATATGCTCCGCCTGCGGGGAGTCTGCAAGCGCACGCTCCGCGAGTTTCTCATGCGAGATGACGAGCTGTGCCTCGGACGGGATTGCGCCGATCGCGCAGTTCGTGACAGAGATGTCCGTATAGCCATCCTTCTTCAGTTTTTTGCGCAGCGCCGCCGCGCCGAGCGCGGAAGAGCCCATGCCCGCATCGCAGGCGTAGACGATGACCTTCAGATCCTTGCCCGCAACCTTCTTCTCTGCGTGGAGATCCTTGCCGCGATTCTTCATGTCGCTCATGCTCTCGCGTGCGGATTCGAGCGACTCATCCTCGACATCCTTCGACATCTTGATAAAGACAGATGCAACCGCGCAGGATACCGCCGTTGCAACGGCAAACGCCGAGAGGTTCGCAAAGAGCGCCGAGCCGTTCGGCGTCATGGCGATGATCGCAAAGATCGAACCCGGTGAGGATGGTGCAATCAGACCGCCGCCGAGGAGACCAAGCGTGAAGACCCCGGACATACCGCCCGCAATCGCAGCGATGATGAGCACGGGCTTCATGAGGATGTACGGGAAATAGATTTCGTGAATACCGCCGAGAACGTGGATGATCATTGCGCCCGGCGAGGACGACTTCGCCATGCCCTTACCAAAGAGCCAGTAAGCAAGCAGAATACCGAAACCAGGGCCCGGGTTCGCCTCGAGCAGGAAGAACATGGACTTGCCGTATTCCTGCGCCTGCTGAATGCCGAGCGGGCTGAGTACACCGTGGTTGAGCGCGTTGTTGAGGAAGAGCACCTTTGCCGGCTCGATAATGATGGACGCGAGCGGCAGAAGCCCCATCGCAACGATTCCCTCCACGCCGCTGCGCAGGATGTCGTTCGCACCGCCGACCACGGGGCCGACAACGGCGTAGGCAATCATCGCGAGGAGGCCGCCGAGAATACCGAGTGAGAAGTTGTTGACCAACATCTCAAAGCCGCCCGGAATGCTGTCGCGGACGGCATCGTCAAACTTCTTGATGATATACCCGCCCAGAGGTCCCATAATCATCGCACCGAGGAACATCGGGATGTCCGAGCCTGCGATGATGCCCGATGTGGCAATCGCCGCCATGACACCACCGCGATGTCCGTAGATCGCTGCGCCGCCACTGTAGCCAATGAGCAGAGGAATCAGCCACTTGCTCATCGGACCGCCGACCTGCGCGAGGTATTCGTTCGGCATCCACCCCGTCGGGATAAAGAGTGCCGTCAGAAAGCCCCATGCAATAAATGCCCCGATGTTCGGCATCACCATTCCGGACAGGAAGCGGCCAAACTTCTGCATGGCCTCCTGTGCACCTCCACCTTGTTTACCCATCATAATCCCCCTTCTAAAAGAGACCTCTAAAAATTATCTACAAGAGCTCTTCCAATCTTTCATGGAAATGCTCTTCAAAAACGTATTCCAGTGCACGGCGTATCTCATCTGCGTCCCCATACGCGAGGATATCTTTGAAGCTCGGCCGCTCCGCAGTCTGCGCCGAGATCGTCCCAAGGAGCTGCTTTGCCGCTGCCGTCTCTGTCGGAGCAAGCATGACGAGTGCCGTACGTACTGCGTCCGCACCGTAGGGAAGCGGCTGCGCGAGACGAAGAACGCCGAACAGAGGCATGCGCAGCGCAGCTGCCTCTGTGTGAAGCAAAATCATCTGCGGCGCGACCCATGTGGGCGCAATTTCCTCACGTCGGAGAAGTGCCGCTGCAATATCAGCCGCCCCCTCCGATACAAGGAGCTGCGCCGCCGCATCTGCCAGCTGCGGTAGTGTCTGCACCCGTATATCCACACGCAGTCGAAATCCCTTAAGCAGCTCATAAATCGCACCGCTCAGGCAATGAATCTCTGCCATCGCCTCGCTGAACTGCGGCTTTTCCTGCGTCTCAATGGCAAACTGCGGCACACAGGAAGCAAGTACAGCGTCGATCCGTGCCCGATCGGATGCTGTCAGAAACGCACTTGCGACGACGACGGGCACGGGGAGCGGCGGGAGCGGAACGGTCGATACAACGAAGTCCACGGCGCGGCGTGTGATCTCCTGCGCCGTGAGCGCGAGGGAGGAGAGCTCCCCTACCACGCGGATGCGCTCGTAGGCGCGGCGGATGCGGCTTGCGAGCAGACGGCTCGTCCCAAGTCCCGTAGGGCACGCGACGAGCACGCGCACAACGGGGTGATCCCCGCCCGCCTCCGTCAGTGCTGCGCCGATATGAATGGCAATGTACGCAATCTCATCGGCGGGAAGCGGTGCCCCGACCTCCTCCTCCATCATACGCGTGGAGTATCGCGCGAGCTCCATGAGTTCCGGATGCTCCGCCTCCACCTCTGCGAGCAGAGGATTGCGAATATCCATGTGGAGTTTCAGCCGATGCAGTGCCGGGGCGAGGTGATTCACCAGACCCGAGAGCAGTGTACGGCTTCTGATGAGTGGCGCACCGCTCTTTTCGGAGGCGAGACGCATAATCGACTGCGCAATCTGTACGAGGCGGAAGTTATCCACCCGCCCTGCCCCTGCAGGAAGAGCCGTACCGCGCGCACCGAGGAGGTGCATCGTGATGTAGCCGATCTCTGCCTCGGGGACGGAGAGGGAAAATACTTTGCCCAACTGTGCCGCAATCATGCGCGCTGCCGCGAATTCCTCCGTGCGGCGCAGCTCTCCGAGCGTCCCCGCATCCATCACAATCGCATCGTGCTGCTGCATGCGCCGCACGGCAAGCGCGAGATGTACGACCAGCCCGACACGCGCGGTATCAGGGATATCCCGCCCCTGCGTCTCCTCGGCAACGATATCATCAATCGTCCGTATCTGTGCCCCGTCAACGAGACCGAGCAGAGCCCGGTCCGCTGCTGATGCCGCTCCCTCCACACCGTCGTCGGCGACGAGTGCGAGCAGCTCCTTTTCATCCATACAGTCGTGAATGATGCGGACGAGTGCACTGCGGATGTCCCGCTCCGCCCCCTCGACGTAAACCCCGAGTCCGGGACGGCGTACGAGCGTAATTCCCTGCTCTGCCAGAAACGGCTGAAGCCGATCGAGGTCGTGACTGACGGTGCTGTCCGTCACGTCCAGAATGCGTGCCAATGCAAAGAGTTTGATCGGCTCGTCTGCCATGAGGAGACGCGTCACGAGAATCGAACGCCGCTGATCGGGGGTCAACTCCCCGCGTACATTTACCTTGGAGATCTGCGTCCTTAGCCGCGTCAGATCCGCCTTATCCCCCGTCAGCATAAAGCCCGCGCCCGTGCGCCTGAGAAGTGTGATGCCGTACGGCATCAGTGCCATCTCGAGCCCGTGCATCTCACGCGTAATGGTGCGTGCACTGACATCGAGGGCAGAGGCGATACGCTCGGCGGGTACATAGCCGTCTGCTGCGAGGAGAGCGGACAGAATCGCCCGCATACGTGCCGTCAGCTCCATCTGCGCGCCTCCTTTCGACCGCTTACAGGATTCATTATAACGAACGGGATTCATATATGCAACGAAAAGACCTTGCCCTTTGTCATGAGGACTTATGGACAAATAAAAAGAGCCGATGCATCACACATCAGCCCAATATTGTTTTACTGAAAATCCAGTCCCGGCTACAGCGTTCAGATAGAGGTCACTGTACTTCCCTGCCGCCGCCTGATACGCGCCGCGACAGGCAATCATGGCAGCGTTGTCCGTGCAGAGGCGCGGCGGCGGATAAAGATAGCGGATACCCTCCGCCGCTGCCGTCTCGCGCAGACGTGTCTCAAGGGACTTATTCGCCGCAACACCGCCCGCGAGGACAAGGGTATCGCGCCCCGCTTCGTGAATCGCCTCAAACGCCTTGTGCACAAGCACCTCGACGACGGCGGACTGGAACGAGGCGGCGATGTCCGCCTTGTTCAGTTCATGCCCCTTCATCTGCTCGCTGTTGATGTAGTTCAACACGGCGGATTTCAGCCCGCTGAAGCTAAATTCGTAGTTTCCCTCCCGTGCAAGTGCACGCGGGAAGTCGATCGCGGTGGGATCACCCTCACGAGCGAGCTTGTCGATCTCGGGGCCGCCCGGATACGGCAGCCCCATCACACGCGCCACCTTGTCAAATGCCTCGCCCGCCGCATCGTCGCGCGTCCTGCCCATCTGGCGGAACGTCTCGTAGTCCGCGACATCGACGAGTGCCGTATGCCCACCCGAGACGACGAGCGACATAAAGGGCGGTCTGAGATCCTCGGACGCAAGGAAGTTCGCAAAAATGTGCCCTTCGAGATGATTGACCCCAATGAGCGGCACACCGAGGGAGAACGCGAGCGATTTCGCCGCCGATACACCGACGAGAAGAGCACCGACCAGCCCCGGTCCATAGGTGACGGAGATCTGGTCGATCTCTGCGAGCTCCGTCCCCGCCTCCGCCAGTGCCTGCTCGATGACGGGCAGGATGCTCAAAATGTGGTTGCGCGACGCGATCTCGGGCACGACACCGCCGTATTTCTGATGAATCGGAATCTGCGTCGCGATCACACACGAGAGGAGTTCACGCGTCCCGCGCAGCACCGCCGCCGAGGTCTCGTCGCAGCTCGTCTCAATCCCGAGCGTCAGTTTCTCCTGCACATCTTTCATTTGCAAATTCCTTCAATTTCGTATGCCACATCAGGATCGCGTCCTCGTCATTGTCCTGATAGTATTTCTTGCGCACGCCGATTGCTGCAAAGCCGAGCCCCTCATAGAGACGCAGCGCGGGCATATTCGACGGGCGCACCTCGAGTGTCATGCGCTCTGCGCCGCGTGCTGCCGCCGCACACATCAGCCGCGTCATGAGATCTTTACCAACCCCTCTGCCCCGCTGCGCGGAGGTCAGCGCGATATTCGTCACCTGCGCCTCCTCGAACGAGATCCAGCAGCCGCAAAAGCCGATGATCTCCGCATCCTCGAGCACAACGATATAGCAGGCAAAGTCATTCGATGCTTCGCGCCAGAAATCCTCACGCGACCACGGTGTCGGGAAGCTCTCACGCTCGATGGCAGCCACGGCCTCTGCGTCCTCCGGCAACAGTGTACGAAAGTGAATCACTGTGCTGCCTCCGTACCGTGCCGCTTCTCCCACAGCACCTCCGCCTCACTGCGGCGCAGGTAGAGCGGTGCAGCAGTCACGGGATCGTCCATCTCCCCGCGTGCAAGCCGCGTGAGTGCCGCGAGACCCACACATGCCGCACGCGGCATCCGCGCATGAATCGGAGCAAGGCGCACATTTGCCGGAAGTGCGAGCGTCGTTTTCTTCTGCATGGCATCGCCGAGCAGAATCACAGGCTGCTCTGCGTTCTCCAATCCCACGATGACCTCCGTCAGAGGAAGGATGGAGAGTGCATGCTTTTCCCTTAGGTGTAATCCATCCAGCCCCGCCTCCCACATGAATTCCTGCGCATAGACATTTCCTTTCTGCGCGTCCATCATGGGAACGAGGCGCACACCCTCACAGATATAGTGATGGGCAAGCGCCTCGAGTGTCGGTACTGCGATGAGGGGAATGTGCAGGGCATACGCCATCATCTTTGCCGACGCAAGTCCGATGCGCAGCCCCGTGAACGAGCCGGGACCGATGCTGACGGCGATTCCCTCGAGTTCAGATTTTTCCACACGCGCCATACGGAGTGCCGTCTCGATGTGCGGCATCAACGTCTCCGAGTGCGTCAGTGCTCCCTGCATGCTGATCTCTGCCGCAACGCGCTCCGCCGACAGAACGGCAACGCTCGAGACCTGCGAGGAGGTATCAATGCTCAGGATTGACAATATCGCTCAACTCCTCCAAGAGAGCCGTGCTCAGCTCCCCTTCGGCGGCAAAGGTGAACTGCCGCTCCTCCCCGTCCAGTGCCGCGATGTTTACCTGCACGCGATCCTCAGGCATCGCATCGGGAAATTTCTCCGCCCACTCGATCAGAACAATGCCCTCCGTCGCCTCAACGTACTCATAGAAGCCGATGCCTTCCAGTTCCTCCTCGGATTCGATTCGATAGAGGTCAAAATGCACAATGGGACATGCCGCCTCATAGATGTTCATGAGGTTGAACGTCGGGCTCGTCACGTCGCTCTCCACCCCGAGCGTCCGCGCAAGCGCACGCACAAAGAGCGTCTTGCCCACCCCAAGTTCTCCATCGAGGCAGATCACCGTCCCCTCGCGGATGATTTTACCGATTGTTCCCGCTAAATGCGCAGTCTCTTCGGGAGAGTGCGTGATACAGGTGAGCATATTCTGACCCCTTATGAATAAAAGAAATAGAAACTTTTGATACATTATAACATGAGACGCGATTTTCCGCAAAGAAAAAGCGGAGCGGAGAGATGTTCTCCCCGTCCGCTTACTGTGGAAATCGTACTGTCATGCGTCCACCCGGCACATCGATCTCTCGTACAACCGAACGCAGTGCAGGGATGAGAATTTCGCGCCCGTCCTCACTGCGCACGGCATAGACATCGTTGCTGCCCGTACGGAGAACATTCTCGACCGTGCCGAGAACACGCCCTTCCTCATCGTACACCGTCAGCCCCACGATATCAAAGACGTAATACTCGCCCTCATCGAGCGGTGCCGCCTCTGCTCGCGCAACCGTGAGCAGCCGCCCCGTAAGTTTCTGCGCGTCCTCGCGGACAGCGTACTCACGGAACCGCATGAGAAAGTTCTTCCCCTGCGGCTTGACGCTCTCGATGTGCAGCAGCTCATCGCCGACCATAACCTCGCGCAGCGCAGCGAACCGCTCTGGAAAATCCGTGAGCGGAATGATGCGCAGATCGCCGCGAATGCCGTGCGGTGCGCCGACGCGCCCGATGACGATGCGCTCATTGTTCGTATCAGGAACGGATGGCGACAATCTTGTCATCCTCCACCAGAATCTCGACGTTCATCAGCTCGCGCATATCGTCGCCGACCTTCGCCTTGACCAGACGCTCAAGCGTCCCCTGCACGATTTCCGCACCCTCGACGAACTTTTGCAGCTCTTCGCGATGTGCCGTCGTCTCCTCGATGTAGTCGAGACGACGCTGACGCTCCTGACGGATCGCGTTGATGTGCTGAATCGCCTGCGGCGTCAGCTCGCCCTGCTCCGCCTCCTGCATGACGCGCTTCTCCTGGATGCCAAGCTGCTGCACCTCGAGCTCCGCACGGCTGAGACCTTCCTCCATCTCCTTGAGCATCTTCGCACGTAGCTTCTCCGTCAGCTTTGCCTTGACGGTGACAGGCACCTTCATTGTGATTGTATCCACTCTGTATTTCTCCTATTGCAACAAATATGCAAAAACGGCGACCGTCCGAGACGCACGCCGTTTGCACATCAGCCGATCTCGACCGTTGCCCTCTTATTCTCCTTCGTCGCGGCAGCCTTGACAACACTGCGCAGCGCTTTTGCGATGCGCCCCTGCTTGCCGATGACCTTACCCATGTCATCCTCTGCCACACGAAGTCTCAATATGATCTCCTGATCATCCTGCGTTTCGTCAACGACGACAGCTTCCGGATGATCGACCAAGGATTTTGCGATAACCTCGACTATCTCTTTCACGCCGGTCGTCTCTCCTCATCGCAATACGCACGCCGCGAGAGTTCACCGAGATGGTGAAGTCCCCCGCGCACGCACTGTATTTGTCAGTCCTTCTGACGCTTTGCCTCGGCGAATTTCGCCATCGTACCGTTCTTGCTCAGGAGGTTCCTGACCGTGTCGGTCGGCTGTGCGCCCTTCTTCATCCAGTCGATTGCCTTCTCCTCGTCAATGCTGACGACAGCGGGCTGCTTCGACGGATCGTAGTTTCCAAGGATCTCGATGAATCGACCGTCACGCGGTGCACGCGAGTCGGCGACCACAATGCGATAAAAGGGATTCTTCTTCGCACCCATGCGGTTCAAACGAATCTTGACTGCCATAATTTCACCACCTTTCGTTGTGTGTTATTTACTGTGTATTTATTTGAAGAATGGCATCTTCGGAAGCCCCATGCCGCCGAGTGACGGCATGGAGGGCATTCCGCCCTTGCCCTTCATCTTCTTCATTTTCTTCATCATCTTGCGCATCTCGCCAAACTGCTTGAGCAGCTTATTGACATCCTGCACGCGTGTTCCGCTGCCCGCAGCGATGCGCTTGCGACGGCTGCCGTTGATGATTGTGATGTCCGCACGCTCCTTCGGTGTCATCGCACGGATGATTGCCTCAAGCTGACGCATCTCCTTGCCGTCGAGGTCAAACTCCTGATCGCCGAGCTTCTTCTTGAGGTTGCCCATCCCCGGAATCATGCCGAGGATGCTATTCAGCGATCCGAGCTTCTTCACCTGCTGCAGCTGATCGAGGAAGTCGTCGAGCGTGAAGTCGTTCTTGCGGAGCTTCGCCTCCATCTTCTTCGCGTTTTCGAGGTCGAAGTTCTCCTGTGCCTTCTCCACGAGGGAGAGCACATCGCCCATGCCGAGGATGCGCGATGCCATGCGGTCGGGGTGGAACACCTCGAGCGGTTCGAGCTTCTCGCCCATGCCGACGAACTTCACGGGACAGCCCGTGACCGCCTTGATCGAAAGTGCGGCACCGCCGCGTGCGTCGCCGTCGAGCTTCGTCATGATGACGCCATCCAGCCCGAGCGACTCGTCAAAAGACTGCGCGACGTTGACGGCTTCCTGTCCCGTCATGGCATCCACAACGAGCAGGATCTCATGCGGCTTTACCGCAGCCTTGATATCGCGCAGCTCCTGCATGAGCGTTTCGTCGATCTGCAAACGTCCCGCAGTGTCGATGATGACGACATCGTTCGCGTGCGATGCCGAATGACCGATCGCGGCGCGTGCAATGGCGACGGCATCCTCCTGCCCCTGCGAGAACACGGACACTTCGACCTTTTCACCGATGACTTCGAGCTGCTTGATCGCAGCGGGACGATAGATGTCGTCCGCGACGAGCAGCGGGCGCTTGCCCTGCTTCTTGAGCATGAGCGCGAGCTTGCCTGCCGATGTGGTCTTACCCGAGCCTTGGAGGCCGACGAGCATGATGACGGTCGGCGGGTTCGGACTGATGTTGAGACGGCTCTCCGTCCCGCCCATCAGCGCGGTCAGTTCCTCGTCAACGATCTTGATGACCGCCTGTGCCGCCGTGAGTGTGTCGAGCACCTCCTGCCCGACGGCACGCTCCTTCACGCGTTTGACGAAGTCCTTGACGACCTTGAAGTTCACGTCTGCTTCGAGGAGCGCCATCCGCACCTCGCGCATGGCATCGCTCACATCGTCCTCGGTCAGCTTGCCATGTCCGCGCAGCTTCTTGAAGATCCCCTGCAAACGATCGGACAGATTTTCAAAGATCATTCTCCCACCTCCCTCGTATCATCCTGTGATGTGTATTGTTCCAGTTCGTCCGCGATGCGCCGCACATCAACGCACGCAATCGGTTCTCTGAGTGCACGCAGCTCCGCACAGATCGCAGTAAGTGCGTGCTCCTGCGCCTGTTGACGCGCGAGGAGTCCGAGTGTCTCCTCCATCTCCGTGAGCGCACGCTCTGCGCGGCGGATATTGTCATGCGCCGCCTGCCGCGTGATGCCCAGCTCCTCGCCGATCTCAGCGAGGGAAAAGTCCTCTGCAATGTGCAGACGCAGACACTCACGCTGCTTTCCCGTAAGAAGTCCTCCATAGAGGTCATACAGCCGTGCGAGCTCGTAAAGTCGCTCCATGCACATCACCTGTTTCTAAACACTTCTGCGATTATAACGGCAAACGAAAAGCCTGTCAAGTATTTTTCTTGACAGGCTTTTCGTTTTATCTCTTAGCGACGGAATTTTTCCAGCGGCTCTGCGTGGTCGGTCACAAACTCGACTGTGCCGATATACTCGCCCGACTTATCGTACATTGCCTGATAGTGCACGCGAATCGGACGCTCGCGGATGTAGCGGTGCACGATCATCTGCGTGCGCTTCTTCGCCTTGAAGTCCGCAATTAGATTCCGCACGACGGGGATGATCTCGGGCGGGTGGCAGTTCATCACGTCGCGCCCGAGTGCGGACAGCGGACGTGTGAACACCTGCCCCTCGTTTGTGAAGAAGCGGACGACATCATCCTTGTCGATGAACGTGATGTCCACGGGCAGCAGCTGAAGGATCGTCGTCAGCTGCTCCATCGACAGCTCGCCCGTCGGGAACTGGAGCTTCCCTCCCACCTGAGACTGTGCGAGACGCGCTGCCTCCTGATCGAGCCACGGCTGCGCCTCTGCCCACGCAGGGATGGGAACGCCGAACGAGATACCCATGTCCGGCAGATCGTGATAGCAGCGATACCATTCCATCTGCGTGAAATAGCGCAGGCTGAGTGGGAAGAGAATCTTCTCTTCCTTGAAGATCATCTCGCGGATGCGCTGCGTGAGTGCACGGATCCGCGCCTCATACATGGGCAGCGTCTCTTCATCCGCCTTGAGCGCCTTGATAATCATGGCGAGCTCGCGCTTCATCTCATCGTCGATGCCCCACATGACCTGCGAGGGTCCTGTGACACCGTAATCGTAGAGAAGCGGCATCAGCAGCTCTTCCTTCTTGATGTAGTGGGAGCGCACATCGCCGAGCGCAAGAATGTGTTGGAACATGACATCCGTCCGCTTTGCGCCGTCCAGCTCAGCCTCAATCGTGTCGAGCAGAGTCTCGAGTGCCGCATTCTCCGCGCGCAGGATCGTAAGCGGATGTGCCTCGGGCAGTGCGTCAATATCATCAGGGTTCACCGATGCTGCCTGCGCATGTATCTCATCATGTGAGAGCGCACCCGGCGGCGGCTCGCTCGCCACGCCGTGAAAGAGCGCCGAATGCACGTCACAGAGGCGCTGCACCTCACTGACGGGCATTCCTTCCTTGATGAGGGTCTGCTCTGCCGTCATGATTTCCTGCGCGTCAACGTGGCTGAACTCCTGTACGAAGTCCGCACGAACGGAGTCGAGATCCTCGCCGCTCGACAGGCGTTCGATGAAGTTCCGAATGCGTCCCTGCCGCGACTGTGCATCATCGCTGATCACCTGATATCCGCGCTCCTCAAATGCCGCAATCACCTTCGCGAGGTCGATGCCCTTCACCGCCGCGCCGCGCGGAATCGTCATGATGCGCCCCATCACGTTCAGCGCAACGGGGTTTGTAATCTCCTTAAAGCCGATCTCCGCCATAATCTCACTGACTTCGGGATTCTCCTCCACCAATTCGGCGACCGTCTTTTTCAGATCCAGTATCTTCTCCATCGTCAAAGCTCCTTTATATATCAAATGCTCTTTGTCATCTCTGTGTGATGATTATAACGCAGGTCGGTGAAGAAAGGCTGTAACCTTTGGTACGAAACAAAGAAAAAGACTGCCCCGAAAAGAGCAGTCTCAAGATATTCAGAGGGTCTTAAACGTAAACTCCGTCCCGTCATAGCCAAGCTCCACGACATCACCGCCGCGCACATCACCCGCGATGATCTTCTTCGAGAGGGCGGTCTCGACCGTGTGCGTGAGCAGACGACGGAGCGGACGCGCACCGAAGTCGGGGTCGAAGCCTTCCTCCGCGAGTGCCGCAAGCGCCGCATCATCCCATGTGAGCTGGATGTCCGCCTGACGCTCAAGACGCTTGCTGAGTGCCGCAAGCATGATTGCCGCGATGCGCTTCACATCGTCCTTTGTAAGAGCCTTGAACACAATCGTATCGTCCACGCGGTTCAGGAACTCGGGGCGGAAATACTCCCGCAGCAGGGCGCGCACCGCCGTCTCCGCCTCTGCGTAGTCCTTGCTCAGGATCTCATGCGAGCCGAGGTTGCTCGTCATGATGATGACGGTGTTCTTGAAGTTCACGACGCGCCCCTTGCCGTCCGTCAGACGCCCGTCGTCGAGAATCTGCAGCAGCACGTTGAACACGTCGCGATGCGCCTTCTCGATCTCGTCGAGCAGGATGACGCTGTACGGACGGCGGCGCACCGCCTCCGTCAGCTGGCCGCCCTCATCGTAGCCGACATAGCCCGGAGGCGCACCGATGAGACGCGAGACGCTGTGCTTCTCCATATACTCGCTCATGTCGATGCGGATCATGCTCCGCTCGTCGTCAAAGAGGGACTCGGCGAGCGTCTTTGCAAGCTCGGTCTTGCCCACGCCCGTGGGGCCGAGGAAGATGAAGGAGCCAATCGGACGGTTCGGATCCTTGATGCCCGCACGTGCGCGCAGGATTGCCTCGCTGACTGCCGTTACCGCCTCGTCCTGACCGACGACGCGCTCATGTAGCACCTCTTCGAGGTGGAGCAGCTTCTCGCGCTCGCCCGTCATCATCTTCGTGACGGGTATGCCCGTCCAACGGCTGACAACGCGCGCGATGTCCTCCTCGCCGACCTCCTCCTTGAGCATACGCTCGCCCTCGGACTGCGCGGCAATCGCCGCCTCCTCGTCCGCGAGCTTCTTCTCGAGCTCGGGCATCTTGCCGTATTTCAGCTCCGAGGCACGCGCAAGGTTTTGGGCGCGCTCCGCAGCCTCCATCTCGCCGCGCAGTTCGTCCATCTCCTTCTTGATGGCGCGCACGCGCAGGATCGCCTGCGTCTCGCCTTCCCACTTCTCCTGGAGCTTCTGCTCCTCGGTGTGAAGTTCTTCCTTCTCGGCAACAAGAGCGGCGAGCTTTTCTTTCGATGCCTCGTCCGTCTCCTTTTTCAGAGCCTCCTCCTCGATGTCGAGTTGGAGGATCTTGCGCCGAATCTCGTCAAGCGGTGCGGGCATGGACTCGATCTCCGTGCGCAGCTTTGCCGCGGCCTCATCGACGAGGTCGATTGCCTTATCCGGCAGGAATCGGTCGGAGATGTAGCGATCCGAGAGCGTTGCCGCTGCAACGAGTGCCGCGTCGCGGATGCGGACGCCGTGATGCACCTCGTAGCGATCCTTGAGTCCGCGCAGAATCGAGATCGTGTCCTCCACGCTCGGCTCGCCGACCATGACGGGCTGGAAGCGGCGCTCGAGCGCCGTGTCCTTCTCGATATACTTGCGGTACTCGTTCAGCGTCGTCGCACCAATGCAGCGCAGCTCACCGCGCGCGAGGAGCGGTTTCAGCAGATTGCCCGCATCCATCGCACCCTCGGCCGCGCCCGCGCCGACGACCGTATGTACCTCGTCGATGAAGAGCAGGATCTGCCCCTCAGACTTTGCAATCTCATTGAGTACCGCCTTGAGACGTTCCTCGAACTCGCCGCGGAACTTCGCACCCGCGACCAGTGCGCCCATGTCGAGCGAGTAGAGTGTCTTGTTCTTCAGCGACTCTGGCACATCCCCCGCCACGATGCGGCGGGCAAGCCCCTCGACAATCGCTGTCTTGCCGACGCCCGGCTCACCGATGAGCACCGGGTTGTTCTTCGTACGGCGCGAGAGAATCTCGATCGAGCGGCGGATCTCCTCGTCGCGTCCGATCACGGGGTCGAGCTTGTTCGCACGTGCCGCCGCTGTCAGATCGCGCCCGTATTTCTCGAGCGACTGATACCCCTCCTCGGGGTTGTCGCTCGTGACATTCTGCTTGCGATGTTTCTGGATCGCATCCTGCACCGCACTCTTCGTCAGCCGGAACTCACGCGCAATCGCCTGCACCTCGTCGCTCCCGTCCGTGACGAGTGCGAGCAGGAGATGCTCCGTCGAGACATACTCGTCCTTCATCGACTTCGCCAGTTCCTCGGCTCGGCCAAGCACGCGCACCATATCCATCCCCATGCCGAGACGGTTCGTACCGCGCACACTCGGGATAGTTGCAAGCTCCTTCTCAAGCCGTGCCTTGAGCATCGGCAGGTCGACGTTGCAGACCTCGAAGATCGTTGCGAGCAGCCCCTCCGGCTCCTTTGCGAGCGCGAGCAGCACGTGCGCCGACGTGATTTCCTGATGATAGCGCATTGCAGCAATCTGCTGTGCCGATTGCAGCGCAGCAAGCGTCCGCGCTGTGTATTTATCCTGTTCCATATCCATGTCCTCCACAATTTATTTCATGTTTATGTCTCCATTATAACAGATAAGGTCAAAAAGTCAAATATAATTTTTGATTTTTTGACTTTTATTTTTCAAAAGAAGCTCCGCCGAATTTTCGACAGAGCCTCTTACGGTCAGATCATATTCTTTTTATAGCATTCGTAGAGCCCCTTGAGCTCCTCCATCTTCGCATACATCTCAAGCTGCAGCGCGGATGCCGTTGGGTAGTCGCCCTCATTCAGTGCCTTGATGAGCAGGGTGAAGAGTGCCTTGTCGTCGATCGTGTCCTTTGCGAGGTAGATACGAAGATCGTGGATCTTGTTCCACATATAGGCATCCTGATCGGTGACGAAATCGCTCTTGATCTCCGTCATGCGGCGCACGAGCTTGCGGTTCTCGGGGATGATGCGGCTGATGAGCTCGATCTTCCAGCGCAGGAGCGCGCCCGTGCGGAACGAGTCGATGATCTGCGGGCGGAGCGTATTGCCCGCCGTGAGCACCGCCACCTTCTCGGGGTAGAGGTCGAAGCCGAGCATGTTCTCCCAGACGGTCGCGGGCGGCTTGCCAAAGCGTGCGTCTCGCTCTTCCGCCGTATAGTACTCGAAGACATCCTCCTCGCTCCGATAGGCGCGGTCGGTCTCGAGGTAGAAGCCCTTCTCGCCCGGCTGCTTCGAGAGCTCACCGAGAAGCTGTGCCGTCGTGTGTCCCGCCGTATGGCGAATGCCGTCGAGAATCGCAAGGTAGGCTGCGGCGATGACGAGATAGGTGTTGGAGTACGGATTCGTTGCGCGCAGCTCGAAGCGCGTTGCGAGCGGGTTCTTGAGGTCGCGGATGAGGCTCACGAGCACCGTGCGGTTGCGCGACGGGATTGCGGGCGTCGTGCCGAACGAGGTGACGACGCAGACAGGCGCCTCAAAGCCCGGCTTCAGACGGTTGAATGCATCATTCGTCGCAGAGACGAACGGATTGATCGCCTCGTAGTTCTTGAGGAGCCCCATAAGCGCACCGTAGCCGACGGCATTCATATAGTCCGCGTTCTGATCATCGGCGGCAAAGAGGCTGTGCCGCTTACCGTCCTTCGTGATCGCCGCGAGGCTGAGATGCGTGTGCTCACCGTTGCCCGCAAGCCCGATGAGCGGCTTCGCCTTGAAGTTGACCTCGAGCCCGTAGAGGCGGAAGATCTCGCGGACGAAGGTGCGGACAAAGAGCTCGTTGTCCGCCGCCTGCACGGCGTTGTCAAACTGCCAGTCGATCTCGATCTGCTCGCAGACGTGCGTCATGCGGCCATTCTCGTCGATCTGCGCCTTGAGTCCGCCGACCTCCTTGTGCCCCATCTCCATGTGGAAGCCATATTTATCGAGCTGGATGAGGCAGTCCTCGAGCGCCGTGCGCACAGCGCCATGCGTGCGCTCCCAATACTGCTCGTTCATCACCTGCGAGGCGGACATCTCCTCGATGGACGCATTGTCATCAAGCGGCGTCTTGACCCAGAACTCGAGCTCCGTCGCCGACGTGAACGCAATGTCCACGATGTCCTTCCCGTTCAGGCTCGGCGATCCCGAGATCTCCGGATTTGCGTGGAAGAAATCGAGCAGCTCCTGCTTGACATAGGCGAGTGTATCCACAAGCGCGGCACGCGAGTCGACGCGCTTTTCCTCGTGAATGATAAAGGATGGGATCCGCAGCGTCCCGATGGGCAGCCCCATCTCCTCGTCCGAACTCTCGGGATCGTAGTCCACGAACCAGTTGACCGCAGGATCGATCGGAAGATCCACCTTCGCGTTATTGATCGTTGCAATCTTCGGCAGGACGACAGAGGAGCCGTCCGTCTGCACGGCTGTTCCGTTGTAGAATTTCTCAATGTCCTCAATAAAAATCCGCACGGGGATCTTCTCATCTGTATCGTTGCCCGCCATATCGATCCCCACGAGCGAGACGAAGCGCACCTCGGGATGTGCCTTGAGCTGACGAATGACCTCCTCGCGCGGCGTATTGGCAGGAATTTTATAGAGAAGCTCGTTCATATTGCGTACCATCCTTTTCCTAAAAGAAAGCCGAACAGATTCCCTGTCCGCACGGAAAAATCCACGCGCCCATCTTACCATTTTTCGGAGGGGATTGTAAAGGTATCTATGGGATGTATTCACGAGGTTAATCCTATGTGCATTGACGGAAAATTACCAGAACGATAGAATGTCGGCATGGACTTCATTTTATCAGCAATTTCTTAAGGAGGGGAGCACATTGAATATTTCCATGAGGATTCTGCATCTGAAGGGGCAGGCGCACGCGCTTGTCCGCCGCTTTCCCGTCGCCGTCTGCTGGCAGGTCGTCGGATTTCTTGTCGCCGCAGCGATCATCCTGCTGCGCCCTGAGAGCACATCGCCGTTCGGCACTGCGGGTACTGAGCTGTTCGATCATCTCATCCGCCTCATGCCCGCGCTCTTTGCCGCATGGCTGGCAGCGGCTGCATGTCAGCTGCTCACAGATGCCTTTCCGCAGAAACGGCCGATCCTGATCGGCGCAGCGGTTTCCATCGCGCTGTTCATCGTGCTTGCCGCCCTGTGGTATGGCGTGGAAACACCGAGCAGGCATTTGCTGATCGGAACGGGCGGCGTTTTGCTCGCACTCTCCTTCCTCGCGCTCTTTTTCCTTGAACGCGCAAACAATGCGACGGGACTGCCCGCCCTCACCTTTGCAGCTGCCTTTTCACTTGGGACGAGCATCCTGCTCTTCCTCGGACTCATGACCTGCGCCGCCGCATTCTGGGCACTCGTTGTAACCGACGCCGCCTCATGGACGGCAGAGACGGTCTATCTCTTCATCGGGTTGACAGCGTATGGGCTGTGGGGCGCGGGCGCATTTCTCGGCACACTGCCACAAGCGGGCGCTCGCTATTCCTTCCCTGCCGCCGCGCAAAAAGTCCTGCTCTATCTCCTCTTCCCCGTCTACGCCCTGCTCCTCCTCGTGCTCTACCTCTACGTGGGCAAAATTATTCTGGCAGGTGAGATGCCCGTCGGCACAATGAACTGGTACGCCTCGTTCGCTCTCCTTGCCTTCACATTCTTCTTCGGCACGCTCGCGGAGCAAAATCGTCTCTCGCTTTTCACACGCTTTCTGAAATGGGGGCTTCTCCTCTTCCTCCCCATCCTCGCCATCCAGCTCTACGGCGTGTATCTGCGCTATGAGGCGTATGGGCTGACGACGGCACGCTACGCCTCGATGATCTGCACCATCTGCGGTATCTATGCTCTTATCGTCGCATTTTTGAGGAAGAAACCGCAGCAGATCTACCTGTGCGCCGCCATCCTCGCGCTCATCTTTACCCTCACCCCGCTCAACATTATCGACGTGCCGCAGCACAGTCAGGAGGTGCGGCTGAGCCGCATCCTCACGGAGAACGATCTTGTGCAGAACGGGCAGTTCATCATAAGAGATGATACGCCGCCCGAACTGATCGAGGAGATCAGGGACATCGCCTTCTACATTGGAGAGGAGAGCTCCCCGCTCGCCGCCAATATTATCAGCGAAAGTTACGGCGTCAAAGGGCTCAGACAAACAAAGATCTATGATATTTCATTTGACGCCCGCGAAGCAATGGATATTTCGGGATATCAAACGCTCCGCCGATTCAGCAGAGAAGATATAACCCCCGAAGGCTTGCTTACCATCAGGCGGGCAGACGGAACCGAGGAGCTCATCGACCTCGCCCCCTATATCGACCGAGTGACAGCGTACGCGGAGGAGCACAATACCTTCTCTCTTCCAAAGGAATTGCAGGAGTACGAGGCAGGAGACTATCGCCTCCACTTTGATGCGATCTATTTCACCCGCGCGGCGGACGGCGGGATCAATTACTTCGATACAAATGGATTCGCATTGATGCGCTAGACACGAAAAGAGCGACTGCACGATCAGCCGCTCTTTTCATTTACGATCGATTCCACGCACATAGGCGCCGCTCCGCCCAGTCGAGCAGGGCAAAGAGCAGCAGCCCCATCGTACTGAGAACAACGATGCCCGCATACATATCAAGGTAGTTCACACGCAGCCACGCGTCCATAATATAGTAGCCAATGCCGTACTGCGTGCCGAACGTCTCCGTGAAGAACAGCACGGAGATCGCCGTTGCCATCGCCACGCGCACAGCCGTGATGAACTTCGGCAGTGAGGCGGGCACGATGATGTGCCGTACAATCTGCGCAAAGGACGCACCGAGCACGCGCAGCGGCGCATAGGTCTCGGCGGGAATCACGGCAACGGCGTCGCGCACGGCAACGACAACCTGAAAGACGATGATGAGGAAGACAAGCAGCAGCTTGCTTGTCTCCCCCACTCCGAAGAGCAGCATGACCACGGGCAGCAGCGCAATCTTCGGCACGGGATAGGTCAGGTAGAGGAGCGGTGCGAGCAGACGGTTCACGCGCGGGAAATATCCCATCAGAACGCCGACGGGATAGCCCACGGCAACGGCAGCAGCGAGACCGAGCACAATGCGCATCAGGCTGTAGCCCGCATGAACGGCAATCACGTCTGTAAATTTCTGTGCGAGACGCAGTAGCACTTGCTCTGGCGGCGGGATCACGGGCATCGCGAGAAGATGTGCAACAACCGCCCAAAGAGCAAGCGAGAAGATGATGCCAAGCACGAA
The DNA here is from genome assembly GCF_000318175.2 of Selenomonas sp. oral taxon 138 str. F0429. Taxonomy (NCBI): domain Bacteria; kingdom Bacillati; phylum Bacillota; class Negativicutes; order Selenomonadales; family Selenomonadaceae; genus Selenomonas; species Selenomonas sp. oral taxon 138. Next base: position 137,617 of record NZ_KB290929.1, read on the forward strand.
CATCCGCAGTGAAATCTTCGCCATCATACGCCTCCCTCGATCTTTGCGCGCAGCTCCTGCCCCATCGCAAAGAACGTCTGAGAGGAACGGTGCGCGAGGTCGCCCGCATAGGGATTGTCCATGATCTCGGCAACGCGCCCCGGCGTCCCGCGCATGACTGCAATCCGCCCTGCGAGCGTCAGTGCCTCCTCGACATAATGCGTCACGAGCAGGGTCGTCACAGCTTGCTTTTTCCACAGCGAGAGGAATACCTCCTGCATGGACTCGCGCGTAATCGCATCGAGCGCGGAGAACGGCTCATCCATCAGCAGGAGATCGGGGGCGAGCAGAAAGACGCGCGCAAGCCCCACGCGCTGTTGCTGTCCCCCCGAGAGTTCACGCGGATAGCGCTCCAAGAGGTCGGAGAGTCCAAGATCTGCGACGAGTTCATCAAATGCCGACACCCGCTCGGTGCTCCACTCCCCCTTGATCTGTGCGCCGAGCAGGATATTCTCGCGCACTGTCTTCCATGCGAGCAGACCGTAGTTCTGCGGCAGGAAGCCAATGCGCAGCGTGCGCGGGTCAATGGGCACGCCATCTGACGTGATTGTCCCCGCAGTCGGGCGCACAAGTCCCGCCCCCACGCGCAGGAGCGTGGACTTGCCGCAGCCGGACGCACCGATCAGCGCGAGCACTGTCCCCCGCTCCACGCAGAGGCTCGTGTCCGCAATCGCGTGCACAGCATCCGTCCCTGTCCCGTAATCCACGGACACCCCCGAAAAGCACAGCAAGTGATCTCCCCCTTCATAATTTTCCATAGGGATAGTCTAACACAAAATTGCCGCTGCGACAAAAGAAAGCGCATTGTTCCTCACGTATAAGTTTAACTTACCGCGAATCTATGGTATACTTCTTTATATTTCATTCAGTATACGCAGGAGGGACTCATTGTGCGGATCGTAATCGCAGGTGCGGGGAGGCTGGGCTACAGTATTGCGGCGCTGCTCTCGGAGGAGGGCATGGATGTCGTCGTGGTGGACGGCGAGGAGAGCCAGCTTGAGGCGGCAAAGACGACGCTCGACGTGCTGACGATCGAGGCGAATATCGCAAGCCCGCTCACGATGAACGACCCCGACATCAAGAGTGCGGACATCCTCATCGCTGTGACGGAGAGCGACGAGGTGAACATTGTCGCCTGCGTACTCGCAAAGAAGCACGGCATTACGCACACGATCGCACGCATCCGTGACATGAATTTCACCGTAGAGGCGGGGCGCTATCTCAAGGAAAATTTTGACATTGACCTCGTGCTCAATCCCGAACTCATTACGGCAAACGAAATCAATCGCATCCTCATGACGCCCGCCGCGCTCAATGTGGAGGATTTCGCACAGGGCAAGGTGCGCCTTTTCGAGACGCGCATCCGCCGCCGCTCCGCCATTGCGCGCACGCCGCTGAAAAGTCTGAAGCTGCCGCACGGCGTCCTCGCAGGGCTGATCTTCCGCGATCACCGCATGGTTATCCCGCACGGCGACGACGTATTCCTGCCGGGCGACAACGCCTACTTCATCGGGCTGCCCGACCGCATTGAGGAGTTCAGCCAGAGCCTCATGCAGAGCGACACGCACAAACTGACGCGTGCGGCGATCATCGGCGCGGGACGCACAGGGCGTGCGCTCGCGCTCATGCTCGAACGGCAGGGCGTGCAGGTAAAGGTGATCGACCGAGACCGCGAGCGCTGTGAGATGCTCGCAGAAAAGCTGACGGCGGGGCTTGCGATCTGCGGCGACGGAACGGACATCGACCTGCTGACGGAGGAGGGCGTCGCGGAGGCGGATGTCATCGTCTGCCTGACGGAGGACGACAAGCTGAACCTGATGCTCGCACTCCTCGCACGACACCTGTCAAACAATAAAATCAAGACGGTCGTGCGCGTCGACCGCAACGAATACATCGACCTCATGGAGAAGGTTGGTGTCAACATCGCCCTCTCGGCGCGCCTGCTCTCGGCGAGCGAGGTGCTTGCCTACGCGCGCGGCGGCGACGTGACGCGCGTGACCCTGCTCGAGGGCGCGCGTGCGGAGGCGCTCGAGGTGATCGTCAGCAGCGGCGCGCCGGTTGTGGGAAAGAAGCTGATGAACGCAAATCTCCCGCGCGAATGCCTCGTCTGCGCCTATGTGCGCAACGAGGAGGCGGCGATCCCGAACGGCATGACGGAGCTGCTGCCGGGCGACCGCGTGATTCTCTTTGTGCTCAAAAGCTTTGCGAAAAAAGCACTCGCCTATTTTGGAGATGACTGATGCGTTTCGATCTGTTCTGGGTGCTCATGGGGCGCACGGCATACGTCTTTGCTCCGCTGTACCTCATCCCGTTCGCCTACGGCTTTGCCTACGGCGATTCATTGGCGGGATCATTTCTCGCGCTCGGCGTGCTCGCGGCGATCCTCGGCATGGTATTCGGCAATATGGGGCGCAGCCATATGCGCCAGCTCTCAGTGCAGGAGGGCACACTCTTCCTCCTTGCCGTCTGGTTCCTGCTCGCCGTGCTTGGGATGCTGCCGTTTCATCTCGCGGGGCTGCATCTCTCGCCCGCAGATACATTCTTCGAGTGCATCTCGGCGCTCACAACGACTGGCATGACAGCGTTCGGCGACGCTCTGCCGCCCTCCCTCCTGCTATGGAGAGCTCTTATGAGCTGGTTCGGCGGGCTGCTCTTTATCGTGATTCTCGTGACGGTGCTTCCCGTCGTCAGCGGATGTTTCGGCGTGGATTTCAACGTGCGGCAGGCGCGCTTGTTCAGCCCGCTCTGGAACCGCATGACGCGCCCCATGCGCGAGATGACGCTGCTCTACATCGCCATCACCGCTCTTTCGGTCGGCATCTATCTGATGGCGGGCGATGATATTTTCACCGCACTGATTCTCGCACTCTTTACGATTGCCTCGGGCGCAGGTCCTATGACGGGAGGTGTCCCTCCGAGTCCCGATCTCATGCTCGGCGCGGGACTCGTCGCGCTGCTCTCGGCACTGCCACTCCTCACGCTTTGGCAGCTCATCCATCGCAGATCCGGCACGATACTCACACGGCATATGGAGCTGCGCGCGTTCTTCCTGCTCTTTCTCGCTGCGGGCGTGCTGCTCTCCATCCCCTCTGTGCTGCACGGCGCGCGACCGATCGCAGAGGCGCTCGGCTACAGCTTTTTCTACGCGATTTCCTTTCTCTCGACGAACGGACTCATGTTGCAGGAGGCAGCCCCCTTTCACACGAGTGCAGCACTGCTGCTCATCCTGCTCGCCATCATCGGCGGCTGCATGGGCTCTGCAGCGGGCGGCTTTCGCATATCGCGCGTTCTCGTCCTCATCTCGCTTGCGTGGTCGGAGCTGCTGCGCACCCTGCACCCGCGCATGGTGCTCGCCGTCCGGCAGGGCGGCGAGGTCGTGCCCCTGCACTCTGCGGGACGGATTCTCGTGCTTGCCTTCTTCTTTGCCGCCGTCTTCTCCGTCAGCAGTCTCCTCATTGCACTTGCGGGACTGAGTCCCATCGAGACGATCACGCTGACGGTCGCCTGCCTGACGACGACAGGCGGCGTCGCCTCGCTCGCACATCTCGACACACTCGCCGCGCTGCCCGTCTGGACAAAGGTTGTCTGCGCCCTGCTCATGATCCTCGGACGCATCGAGATCTTTGCGTTTTTCCTCCTCCTCGGCGGACTATTCGAGGACAAAGGGCACAGGTGGTAGAAAACGATGAACATCTATACGGTCAACTATATACTCTCGCGCCTCTCGTTTGCGATGGCGGGTGCGCTCGTAATCCCGCTCGTCCTTGCCATTGCAGGTGATGAGCCGAGCCGAGAGGCGTTCATGCTCTCCGTCCTCGTCAGCGCATTCGCAGGCGTCGGCTTCCGCCGCTACGGACGTCGTGCCGAGGAGCTGACGGCACGCGAGGGCATTGCCATCACGGCATTTGGATGGTTCACGGGCACATTTCTCGGAATGCTCCCCTATCTGCTCGGCAATTATCTTGGCTTTCTTGACGCGCTATTTGAATGCATCTCGGGCTTTACAGGGACAGGCGCAACCGTATTTGCTTCGCTCGGCAGTCTCCCGTACAGCATCCTCTTCTGGCGCATGATGACGGCGTGGATCGGCGGTCTCGGCATCATCGTCATCTTCATCGCGCTCCTGCCGCAGTCGGGTGCGAGCACGATTTATATGTACAACGCCGAGGGCGCGGGGCCGACGACAGACCGCGTGATGCCGCGCCTGCGCGATATGACGATGGCACTTTTCAAGATCTACCTCGTGTTTACGGCGGTGACGACGGGCATCTTCATGCTTTGCGGCGTGGATTTCTCCGTTGCAATCACGCACGCAATGTCTACCATAGGAACCTGCGGCTTCTCGACCTATGACGACAGCACGATGCACTTTCACAGCCTCGCATTCGAGCTGTGGACTGCCCTCTTCATGTTCCTCGCAGGCGGCAGCTTTTCGCTCTACTATCGTGCGTGGGTCAAAGGGCCGTCCGTCATCCTGCGCAATACGGAGTTTCGCACCTATCTCTCGATGATTCTCATCGCGATCCTGCTCATCGCCCTCAACCTCATCATCGAGATGGGAATGGATACGGACATGGCTGCGCGCGCCGCTGTCTTTCAGTCGACATCGCTCTCGACGACAGGCTTTGTCTCGGCAGATTTTGAAACGTGGCCGACGTTCTCGAAGCTCCTGCTGCTCCTCCTCATGCTCATCGGCGGCTGCGCCGGCTCGACTGCGAGCGGCATCAAGGTCGCGCGCATCATCCTCCTCGTACGGAATGCGCGCGCCGTCATCCTGCAAAAGCTGAACCCGCACCGCGTCATCGACATCTCACTGGGCGGCACGCACGTGGACAGCGCCATGCTCCTGCGCGTGGGAACATTCTTCTTTCTCTACCTCGCAATCATCTTCGTCACGGCATTCCTCCTCACGATGGATGGGCTGCTGCCGTTCGACGCGGTCGCCGTCGCCATCACAACGCTCGGCAACATCGGCCCCGCCTTTGGCATCGTGAGTGCGACCTCGACCTATGCACCACTCTCGGACTTCGTAAAGGCGATTCTCTGCCTCTCCATGCTCCTCGGCCGCCTCGAAATCTTCACCCTGCTCATCCTCCTGCGCCCTTCCTTCTGGCGCAAAACGAAGCGGTGGTGAGATCGGCGCACACAAAAACGGGACTGTTCCACGAGTCAAAGCGACTTCGTGCAGCAATCCCGTTATTTTTTTCGTCTCATTTCTTCGAGCCGTGCGAGTGTATCACGGTCAAGCCGCTCATGAACTTCAATCCGCCCGAGGGGCTGCATATGCGCGCCGATGTATTCCGTTTTCATCAGCTTCTTTGCCTTCTTCACAGAGCGGCGCAGCTCCGGTGAGGTGATGCGGTAGGCGCCCGCACCGAGGATGACGCTCTGCTCCGCGCCGTCCGAGGTGACGACGTGTACCTCGCGTCCCGCGCGCACCGCCGTGTAGGCAAGGCGCTCGATGCAACTGTCCGCTGTCTCACCTGCCCCCGTATAGATCACCTTCATGCGATCGGTGACCTGCAGCTCGTGTTCCTCGTCCTCGGTAAAGAAGGCGTCGAAGACAATGGTCATCTCGTAGTTTTCAAACGCACCGTACTCCGTGAGGATGTGCACGAGGACATCGCGCGCCTCATCGAGGTTGCCGCGCAGACGGATCAGCTCCGGCCATGCGTTGATGACGTTGTAGCCGTCGATGAGGTAGTACTCGGACTCCCGCTGCCTAGCCATGCTGTGCCGCCTTCGCCATGCGCTGACGCAATGCTTCGTACATCAGGATCGCGCCCGCAACCGAAGCGTTGAGCGAGTTGATCTTGCCGCACATCGGCAGACGCACGGTAAAGTCGCAGAGATCACGCGTGAGGCGGCTCATCCCCCGCCCCTCGCTGCCGATGACAAGTACGAGCGCGCCCGTGAGGTTCGCGCGGTCATAGGTCTCCTCACCTGACATATCCGCGCCCGCAATCCAGAAACCCTGCTCCTTCAGTGCGCGCATGGTCTGCGCGATGTTGCCGATGCGCGCAACGGGGACATACTCGAGTGCGCCCGCCGAAACGCGCGCTACCGTCTCCGTGAGCGGGACGCTGTGACGGCGCGGCAGGAGGATGCCGTGCACCCCCGCTGCATCCGCTGTGCGCAGGAGTGCACCGAGGTTCTGCGGATCCTCGATACCATCGAGCAGGAGCAGGAGCGGATCCTCTCCTCTCTCTCGCGCCGATGCGATGATCTCCTCGACTGCGACGTAGGCAACGGGTGCGACGTAGGCGAGTGCCCCCTGATGGCGCACACCTTCGGGCACGGCAGCATCCAACTTGGAGCGGTTCACGATGTCCAGTGTGATGCCGTGCTCACGCGCGAGATCGCGCAGCTCGCGCACAGAGTTTCCATGCAGCCCATCTGCGAGCAGGATGCGGTTGATGCCGCGCCCCGCCTTGATCGCCTCTGTGATGGCGTGGCGACCGGCAAGGATGTTCGAGGGGCGCTCGTCCACGTGCTCCTCAGCGCGATGCTCTGTCCGTTTCATATGTGCTCCCTCACTCTCAGCCGCGCGGGATGAATCGCGTGAGCCACGGCTCCTCTGCAACGATCAGATCGCGCATACAGAGCATCATCTCCTTGATCTCCCACTGTGCGCCAGGCGTCAGCACACGCTTTTCATACACGTCCATAAAGGAGCGCAGGTTAAGCGTCGTGACGAAATTCGTGCACGCCCCGCCCGGCAAAACGAAGCGCGCATCCTGCTTTGCAACGCCAAGCGCGAGCAGATCGTCGTACGCCGTCTGAATCTCGCGCATACACGCCATATAGCGCGCATATGCCTCCTCATTTGCGGCGATGGTCTCCGGGATGACATGACCAAACAGCCCGTCCGCCTGCTTTGCGGACTGCTCGGAGACATAGCGCTGACTCTGCACGCTGAGAGACACGCCGATGCGATGGCGGCTGTACTGCGCGAGCAGGGTGCGTGACACGTCCTTGACGGCAAACGTCATGGAGCAGTGTTCCACAACCGAGAGATGCTTGCTCGTCATGATGCGTTCAAGGAGGCGCAGCATCTCCTCCTCGGTCTTCTCCTCGGCGAGCAGTTCGATCGGCGAATCCGCGCTATAGCACGTCCGCGCCGCCGTCCAGCAGGTTTTGAGGTAGTTCGGTGTCTTTGAGATCAGTTTAATTTCCATCATGTTGCTCCCGCTGAATATTCTCCATCATCTCTTTTGCGATGATCTGAAATGCCGCCTCCGTAATCTCCTCGAGCCTCTCCCGCTCTCCGCGAATGTAGAGGCTGCCGAGCAGCGCCTCAAAGCCCGTGCTCGTGTGATAATCGGCTACGGACGCACTGCGCGGTGCGTGGCTCTTCGTGTTGCGCGCGCGACGGTAGATCGTCTGCTCCTCCTCCGTGAGCATCTCCGAAATGCCGCGATAGGCGCGTGCCTGCCAGAGTGCAGAGACAATCTGGGCGCTGAACGCGTGGAGTGCCTGCACCTGTGCCTGTTCGTACGAGAGGAGCCGCATACGCACGTAGAGGTGAAAATAGGCATCGCCCACATAGGCGAGGACGAGTGGATGCACGCTCGCGGCATCCACATCCTCGTAGCGTGTGCGGATATTCCCCGCCTCATCGGGCAGGAACATCATGCGCACAAGATGCTGAAACCGTTCAAACTTCACGCACTACGCTCTCTTCCAGCGCACGCCCGTCGGCGTATCCTCAAGTACAACACCCGCCTCCTTGAGCCCATCGCGGATTTTGTCCGCAACTGCCCAATTCTTTGCTGCGCGCGCCTCCTGTCGAATGCCAATGATGAGCTCCATCAGTGCGTCGGCAAGCCCATCGTCCGCAGCCGCCTCCTCCTGCTCGAAGATCCCGATGATCTCCGCCATCGCATGATAGGCGTCCGCTGCCTTCTTGAAGTTTGCCGCATCGTATGCTGCACCGCGCTCCACCTCCTGATGGTAGCGGTTGATCTCCTTTGCAAGGCCGAACATCTGACTGATGGCAAGCGCTGTATTGAAGTCGTCGTCCATCGCCGCATCGAAGTCGCGCAGGAATGTCTCCGCCTGTGCCGCAAGCTCCGCCGCCGTATCCGATGCGCCCTCGCGAGCGGAGAGATCCGCAATCACTGCATTTGCATTGCGCAGACGCTCGAGCGCCGTCTGCGCCTCACGCAGGCGCTCGTCACTGAAATCGAGCGGGCTGCGGTAATGCGTCTGCAAGATGAAGAAGCGGATGACCTCGCCTGGGAACTCCTTGAGGATGTCCTTGACCGTGAAGAAATTGTTCTTCGACTTTGACATCTTCTCGTTGTCAATCGTGATAAAGCCGTTGTGCAGCCAGTAGCGTGCAAACTTCTCGTCGCCGTCAATGCACGGCTCCGCCTGTGCAATCTCGTTCTCGTGATGCGGGAAGATGAGGTCGTTACCGCCGCCGTGGAAGTCAAACACCTCGCCGAGGTATTTCACGGACATCGCCGAGCACTCGATGTGCCAGCCGGGACGCCCCGCGCCCCACGGACTCTCCCACGAGGGCTCGCCCGGCTTTGCCGCCTTCCAGAGCGCAAAGTCCATCGGGTGCTCCTTCGTCTCGTTGACCTCGACGCGTGCACCCGCCTCCATATCGTCGAGGCTGCGCCCGCTGAGGCGGCCATAGTGCGCGAACGCCTCCACGCGGTAGTAGACATCGCCCGCCTCTGTCACGTACGCATAGCCGCGCGCAATCAGCGTCTCGATCATGCGGATGATGTCCTCCATCGTCTCGGAGACGCGTGGGAACACATCGGCGCGGCGCACGTTGAGCGCATCCATCGCCTTGAAATAGGCGGCAATATAGCGGTCGGAGATCTCCTTCCACGTCACGCCCTCGCGGTTCGCGGCATTGATGATCTTATCGTCCACATCCGTGAAGTTCTGGATGTAGCGCACCGCATAGCCTTTGCGCACCAGATAGCGGCGGATGACATCCCATGTGACGAAGGGACGTGCGTTCCCGATATGCGGATCGTTGTATGGCGTCACGCCGCAGCAGTAGATGCTGACCTCGCTCGCACGCAGTGGGTGAAATTCTTCCTTTTTTCGCGTCATTGTATTGTAAACGGTAAGCATGATACTCCCCCTATTTCCGTTGTTCCAGTTCCGAGAGGCGTGACTTCAGCGCCTCAATCTCCTGCCGCATCTGCTCGATCATCTCTGCCTCTGGATCGGGCAGCATATCGTGATCGAGGTCGACATCCAGCTCGCTCGCAAGCTCCTCCGCACTCTCCTCACATTCGAGTGATAGTTCGCGCGCACGGTGGAACTCCGCCTCCGTGCGCACGCGCTGCCCATTCATGACAACGATGCGCCCCGGAATGCCGACGACGGTTGCGTGCGCGGGCACGGGTCTCAGCACAACGGAGCCGGCGCCGATCTTCGCATGATCGCCGACGGTGAACGAGCCGAGCACCTTTGCGCCCGAGGCGACGACGACATTATTGCCGAGCGTCGGGTGACGCTTGCCCTTCTCCTTGCCCGTACCGCCAAGCGTCACGCCTTGATAGAGCGTGACATTCCTGCCGAGCTCCGCCGTCTCGCCGATAACGATGCCCGTACCGTGGTCGATGAAGAGGCCTTCGCCAATCGTCGCGCCCGGATGGATCTCAATGCCCGTCAGGAGACGACCGAAATTGGAGATCAGTCGAGGGATGAGCACCCAGCCGCGTTTATAGAGCGCATGCGCAATGCGGTGCAGCCAGATGGCGTGCAGCCCGCCGTAACAGAGCAGCACCTCAATCGTACTGCGCGCCGCAGGGTCGCGCTCAAAGACAACGCGGATATCACGCTTTATCCTCGCGAACATAACAGCTTCCTCACTCCCGAAACAACAGACACACAGCAAAAGAAATGCGCCCGCGCCTCTTCAGAGACGCCGACGCGCAGATCGCCTTTGATTTCTTCCTTATTTTAGCAAAAAAACACGCGCTTGACAAATTTTATCTGCGCGTGTTTTTTCATATAGGAACTGCTATTGCCGCAGTCCCTCTTCGTTTCGTCCGTGATGCGGCTGACCGCCGACAATCTGCATTGCGCGCATGGTCTCGGTCAGCACCTCCACCTCATACTGGAGTTCCATGCCCTCAACGCGCTGCAGGACATCGCCCTTATGGGTGGAGACGTAGCGCGGCGGGAGGTTGTTCAGCGCAATCATCATCATATCCGTACGACAGCGATCACACATGCAGATTTCGGGATACTGTGGTGCCAGGCGATTCAGCATATATGCAACGGCATCCTCCATATAGTTCTTAAACGGCAAGTGCTGCATCACGGATCTCCTTTCCGTTGAGAAGAGGGTCAACCAAGACGGACTGTGTAGATCGTACCCTTGTAGGTCTTTGCCGCCAGAGATTTCTCCGTGGCAACGGTGTATTCGATCGTATTCGGAGACTTCTTGCGGATGTAGACGCCGACCTCATCATCGTCACTCACGTCCGCATCGTCGATCATGCAGCGCACCATGCGCACCTCTGCAGCCTTCATATGCCCCTTCAGTGCGCGTGGCTCCTGCGTATAGTAGAGCTCGAATTCATCCTCATCCGCGTAGGTGAAGTACGTCCACACGCCGTAGTCGACGCGCGCATCGATGTCCACCTTGAAGCAGCCGCGCTCGTTCAGGCTGCCGAGGAAATACGGGAAGAGGAGTTCATCGTGCTCGTCCACATTCTTGTTGATGATCTTGACATCCTTTCCGCCCTTGCGGCAGCGCAGGAGTCCAAACGCAACACCCGTCTTGCCCGTGCGTAGACGGTCAAAGCCGTCGTGAAGAAGCTTTTTCTCCTTCTCCTCATCCTCCATGCCAAGCGGCAGATAGAGACGGAAGGGTGCATCCTTGCTCTGTGTGGGAAACGCCTTGGCATTTGCCTCCGGCTTCTTGCCCGCCGCATCCGTCTTGTCGGCGGGATGATCGGGCGTCAGTTGATGCAGTGCCTTAATCTGACGTGCGATGTACTCATCGAAGAGCTTGCGCACCATCGGCGCCTTGCAGGAGTTGCCAGCGAGGAAGATGTGGATCTGGCGCACATCGCGCCCCTTGAAGGCCGCCGCCATCGCCTGGAAGAAATTCTCAACACCACGGCGAATGCGATCCTCAAGTGTCCGCTCCAGTTTGCGCACGTCAATATGCAGACTGATCTCTGCGCGGTTCCCCGCGTTTCCCGTCTTCTCTGAGGAGAACAGCGTGATCTTCGTATCGAAGCTGTCCCCCGCTGCAAACTCCTCATAGCCCTCACGCCGCTCCCAGAAGGGACGCAGGCGCTCGGCGAGGATCTTGTTGTTGAGATGCGAGGCCGCGTCACGGGTCTCACGCACGAGCGCCTCCGCCCCTGCAAAAGTCTCGCTCTCGGGCGGCAGGGCAAAGGTGATCTTGTGCTGACGCATCTCCGCGAGATTGTCCTTGAACACCTCGTAGGCGAGCAGCTCGAGGATGTTCTCGCCGCCGAGATACATGTCGCTGCCGAAACCAAACTGCTCGATGACGAATTTGCGCCGCCCGTTCTCGGGCACATACTCCACGCCAAAGTCAAAGTCGGTTGTGCCGCCACCGAAGTCGAAGACGCCGTACGCGACTTCCTCTCCCACGCGCTTCGGCTCGAGCCCGTATGCCTCGAGTGCGCTGATCGCATATGCCGCCGGCTCATTCGCGCCGTCGTAGACACGGAAGCGCCGCATCATCTCGGGATCGTCCAGCAGAGCCTTCGGCAGTGTCTTTCTGAGACCGCGCTCGAAGCTCATGCGGATATGCTCACGTACGCTCTTCTCATACCCCACAGGGAAGGAGAGGATGTAGTCGAGATAGATGTTGCGGTGCATATTGTTGATATAGAGACCAAGATAGTAGGCATAGATCTCAATCGGGTCAAACCCGCCCGCATCGAGCGGCTGCGTCTCCGCATACGGCTTGACCTCCTGGATGTAGCCGCGCCTGTCCTTGAGGATCGGTGAGTTCGCCGTGTCACGCGTCCAGCGCTTGAGTTCGCTGAACACGGAGTAGTAGACGGCGATGCCTTCCGTGGACTGGCGCTCAAAGATTGCATCCGCCGCCTGATGGGACGCCGTCACCTGTGCCCACTCCGTATAGGGACGTCCCTCGCGCGCGCGATAGAGCTGCTTAAACTTCTCGATATCGATCAGCTCGATTGCCGTCGGGTTCTCATAGTCCTGAATCGTCGGCTCGTTCTCGTAGTCACCCTTGCCAATGCGCAGAAGGCGTGCCTCGCGGTCACGACAGACGACAACTGTGCTGCGCGTACCGAAGTCAATAGCGCAGGTGCCGTTCATGATGACATCCATCTGCGGCGGGCGCGCCACGAGGAAATCCGTCGACGGCAGACGCAGGCAGACACTGTCCTCACGCCCCTCTTCCGTCAGTTCTTCATAGAGATCCCAATGCCCGAGGCTCATATCCGTCAGGAGACGCTCCGCATAGGGCTGAATGTTTGCGCGCACATGATCCGTATACAGGAGTGCCTTTTTAAACGGCTCAATGGAGAAGTCAAGTGCCACCGAACCCGTATTGATCGCCGTTTCGATCACACTCTGAATATCGAAGGTGATGCCGAAGATCGTCTCTTTGAACCGACCGGCCACAACATCCTCGGCAAAGCGATTATGATCGAAGAGGAGCTGATCCTCCTCAATGCGGATGTAGGAGCGAATCTTCGGATACTCCGCAACGAGGCGGCGCAGGCGCTCCTCCTGCTCATGCGAGACATCCTCTGCGTTGAATTCATCTGCAATCCACTTCAGGAAACTCTGTGCGCCGCTCTTCTCTGTCGCGAGCGAGAACATATACTTCTTGTTGACGATGGATGCCGTCTCATCCTTCAGCTCCGCAATATCCCTACCGATCTGCTGCCCGAAACGAAGCGAACTCTCATAGAAAAACTGCCGGAACGCATCTTTTTTCAAATGTAAGCTGCGCATGAGCACCGGGCGTACCGCTGCCTGCACCTCTTTTCGCGCCATTCATTCATCTCCTAACGAAAAAATAAAATTCCCTTCCTGTAAATATTCTTCACAGTCCATCAAAATCCTTTTTCAGTTTTTCCTAATAAAAAAGTCCTGCGGAAATTCCACAGGACAGATTTACATATGGTGCGCTCGGCGGGAGTCGAACCCACGCTTTCAGCTCCGGAGGCTAACGTCCTATCCACTGGACTACGAGCGCAAGGCACTTTGCATTATAACTGAAAACAAATTATTTGTCGAGCAGTTTTTCATCGTCCTCCTGCTCTCCGCCGCGCTCTCCTGCCTCCTCATGTGACGAAGAAACAGGGGCAAAGTAGCGGCGGATGAGCCCAACCTCATCGCTGATAAAGAGAGCGACAGGAGACTCACGGAGCATGACCAACTCCAAAAGGCGCGCCTGCTCGGCGGGATTCCGCTCCTTCATCGCCGCAGGATCGGCTGCAGCTCGTGTGAGCGTAATCGCCTTCTGCTCGGCTGCGGCATAGTCATTCGTCTTTGCCAGAATAACGGCAAGAGGATCATAGACGCGGTTCGAGAGCTCCGTCGGCGGCGCATTCTGCTCGATGCGCGCGCGCAGCTCCTGCGTGTCCCGCTCGAGATCCACAAGGCGCACGTAGGTAATCTCGAGATCCGTCTCTCCCTCCTTCGCATCGGAGAGGATCTGATGATAGCGCATCCAGTTGCGGTCAAGTTCTGCGATCTGTTTCTGATATGTACCCCACCATGGCGTGAAAAGCTCCTGCTCCCGCGCAATGGCAGCGCGTTCCTCGAGCGTCAGCGGCTCCGGTGTACGCTCTGCTGTCTGTATGCGAAAGACAATGCCGCCCAGTACGATGAGCAGGGTAACAAAGATCAGAAAGACCCTCCGCGGCAGATAGCGAAACAGAATGATGAGCAGCAGGATGACAAGGATCACCAAGATATAGATCAGCATGAACTCCTCCGATCAAACATGAGTCAGGCGCCTGCACGCTCCTTAAGTGCCGCACGGTTCAAGATGTGGATGCAGCCTCTGGAGGTCTGCACCAAGCCCTCCTGACTGAAATCGCGCATGAGGCGACTGACGACCTCACGAGCCGTACCGAGATACTGCGCCGTCTCCTCATGGGTCAGGCGGATCTCATCGCCCGCCGTACGCGCCGACTCTGTGAGCAGGAATTTAGCAAGCCGCCGCTCAGCCGAAGTGAAGAGCATCTGCCGGAATTTCCACAGCATTTCGGACAGGCGCACAACGGCGCGCTCATAGGCATGCGCACGCACTTCGACATTTGCACAGAGAATTTCCCGCACGGTCTCTGTATCCGAGACAAAGAGCTCCGTATTCTTGGTCGCATCAATAGCGATGTCGTAAGAAATGGTTCCCAGAAAGGACGTACTTGCAAGAAGGGCAACATCTCCGTCACGCAGAAAGTAGAGCGTGAACTCGCGCCCCTCCTCCGAGAGGATGTAGACGCGCAGCGTACCGGATATGATATGCAGGGTTCCCGCGCGTTCAAGCGCGCCGCGATGAACAGACGCCCCCTTTTTATAGCGGACGAAACGCGTATCCGAGATCAGCTTATCCCGCTGCGCAGCAGTAAGCCCATTCCAGAGATCAAATTGATCGATATAATCCCGAAAATGACGGTCTTCCACAATATGCGCCTTCATATCCGTCCCCCCTTTTTTCTTCTCTCCCAGTAAGCCTCTATCCCTTACGCAGATACCGCACGGCGGCAAGCCCCGCCTCAGCGCCCTCATAGACCGCCTTTGCAATTTGCAGGAGGCCGCCCGTACAATCTCCCGCCGCATAGACGCCGGGGACATTCGTCTCCATATGCTCGCCCACAACAATTTTCCCGTCACTGAGCACGACGCCAAGTTTGCGCGCCAGCTCCATGCTCCCCGCCGTCCCAATCGCCATGAAAATGCCATCCACATCCATGTCCGTATCATCATCGAAGACGATGCGCTGCACGCGGCGTACCCCCTCGATGCGTACAATCTTCTGCGTACGTACGGAAATTCCGTCCGGAACCACAACGGATGGTTCCTCCCCATTGGTCAGCAGGGAAAGCTGTGCAGCATGAGGTCGCAGGATCTCCGCCTCATGTAGGGCATAGTCCCCCGCGCCGATCACAGCAACGCGTTTGCCGCGATAAAAGAAGGCATCACAGATCGCGCAGTAGCTGACACCGCGACCCTCGAACTCTCTGAGTCCCAGGATGGAGAGTGTCTTGCGCGGAACACCTGCTGCAAGGATCACAGCATCCGCGTCGTACGCAGCGCGAACCGTCTCAAGGCAAAAGCCCTTCCCCCCGTCCGCAGGCAGGATCGCAAGCACCTCATCCGTCTCAAAGCGGACACCAAGACGCTTTGCTCCCGCAATTCCACGCTGCTCTAGCTCTGCGCCGGAGATCGGCTCAGCAAAGCCGTAGTAGTTCTCAACCCACTCCGCAGCAGCGAGCCCGCCCGTCCCCTTCGTGATGACGGTCACATCCGCACCGCCGCGCCGCGCATAGAGGGCGGCAGATATACCCGCAGGACCGGAACCGATGATGATGACGTGCATGACTTACTCCTATGAAAAAAGAGACGCTCCTTAGACGTCTCTTTCTCTGTCTGTGGGAACTTGCTTAGTGATGATTGAAGAGCAGGCTCACCGAACGATGGCTTTGGATACGCACAATGACATCCGCAAGGGACTGTGCGAGCGAAAGTGTGACGAGTTTATCGGACTGCTTCTCCGGCGGAAGCGGGATCGAATCCGTGATGACAAGCTGGTCAATCACAGAGGCATTGAGCCGCTCAACCGCAGGATCGCTGAGGATCGCATGGGAGCAGGCCGCCAGCACGCGCTTTGCACCGCGCTCCTTGAGTGCCTTTGCTCCCTCGCAGAGAGAACCTGCCGTATCGACAATATCGTCGATGAGGAGTGCTGTCTTCCCCTCGACCTCACCGATGAGGTTCATGACCTCTGCACAGCCCGGACAGGGGCGGCGCTTCTCGATGATGGCGATCGGCGCATGGAGGAAGTCCGCCATGATGCGCGCACGCGTGACACCGCCAAGGTCTGGCGAGACGACAACCAGATCCTCGATTGCCTGCTCACGGAAGTAGCTCGCCAGCACAGGTGCTGCAGCAAGATGATCCACGGGAATATCAAAGAACCCCTGAATCTGCCCCGCATGGAGGTCGACCGTCACAACACGGGTCACCCCCGCTGTCGTCATGAGATTTGCAACGAGCTTTGCCGAGATTGGCTCACGCCCGCGCGTCTTGCGATCCTGACGCGCATAGGCATAGTACGGGACAACCGCCGTAATGCTGTGTGCAGATGCACGCTTGCACGCATCTGTGAGAATCAGCAGCTCCATGAGGTTGTCGTTGACGGGAAAGCTCGTCGACTGGATGATGAAGATATCCTTGCCGCGAATGCTCTCCTCGATCATCACCTGGATCTCGCCGTTGTTGAACTGCCCGACGAAAGCCTCGCAGAGCGGTATGCCGATACGTTCCGCAATATCCTTTGCCAACTGTGGATTGGCATTCCCCGTCAGGATGCACACGTTGTCGGTCGGAAAACTCATCTCTATGTTCCTCCTAAAAACCAGATGCGTCACTATAAATAAAATACACAATAACTATCTATAGTATAACACGCACGCTAGTTTTTTGGAAGAGCGTCCCCTGTCTTTTTCACAGTGCTGTGAGCCATTCGGGGGAATCATATACGAGTCTCATTTTCGTTTGTCAATCCAGCCCTCGATCTCCTTCTGACGCGCGCGCGCCACGGAGAGTGTACCTGTGGGTACGTCGCGCGTGATGGTCGAGCCGGCGGCAACATAGGCGCCCTCACCGACCGTGACCGGTGCAACAAGGTTCGAGTTGCAGCCAACAAAGGCATTGTCGCCGATATTGGTACGGAACTTCTGCTTCCCGTCGTAGTTGACCGTAATCGTGCCGCACCCCATGTTGACGTGCGCGCCCATGTCGCAGTCGCCGATGTAGGAAAGATGGGGCAGCTTCGAGCCCTCGCCGATGTTCGAGTTCTTGACCTCGACGAAATTGCCAATCTTCACGCCCGCGCCGATGTGGCTGTCCGGACGAATGTGGTTGAACTGACCAAGATCCACGCCGCTCTCAATCTCAGCATCATGCGCATAGACATAGTGTGCCTTGACATTGTCTCCAACGACCGTGTTCTGGAAGCGCACATTCGGCCCGATCACGCAGTCCTCACCGATCACCGTGAGCCCCTCGAGGAAGGTGAACGGATAGATGACCGTGTCCATGCCGACGCGCACCTCCGCGTCGATGAACGTCGTATGCGGGTCGACGATCGTGACGCCGTCCGCCATCAGCTCCTCGACCTTCCGGCGGCGCAGGATGCGCTCCGCCACGGCGAGCTGACTGCGCGAATTGATGCCGAGCGTGCTCTCGTAGTTGTCCGCGACAACCGCCCAGATCTTCTCCCCCGCATCACGCAGAATGCTGAGGACATCGGGGAGATAGTACTCACCCTGTGCATTGTCATTCGTCACCTTTGAAAGCGCTGCAAAGAGCGCCTGGCCGTCAAAGCAGTAAATCCCCGCATTAACCTCGTGAATCTCACGTTCCTCCGGCGTTGCATCCTTGTGCTCGACAATCTTCAGCACCTCACCATTATCGCGGCGGACGATGCGTCCATACCCCTTTGCATTCGGCATGATTGCCGTGAGTACGGTCGCCTTCGCGCCCGCCTGCACATGTTCCTCATGGAAGCGCGCCAAAAGCTCCGCCGTCAAAAGCGGGGTATCGCCGCAGAGCACCATGATCGTCCCATGCTCGCCCGCAAGCAGATCCTTCGTCTGCAGAACGGCATGCCCCGTCCCCAGCTGTTCGCGCTGCTCCACATACTCCACACTGTCACCGATGCTCTCGCGCACCACATCGCCGCCAAAGCCCGTGACCACGATATTGCGCCGTGCCCCCGCTGCATCCGCCGCGTCAATGACGTGCTGCAGCATGGATTTTCCTGCCGCACGGTGCAGGACTTTCGGCAGCTTTGACTTCATGCGCGTCCCCTTACCCGCTGCCAGGATAACCGTTATAAAATCCAACATTATGCTCCTCCCGTTCTCCGGAAGCACCTACTCGGCGTCTTCCTGACTCTTTTTCCCCTTGCGTCTCACCAAGGTGGTACCTGTCTTTTTTTCCTGCTCCTCAATGGCGTAAAGCAGGGTCTTCTCCGAATTTTCCATGTGTCTCGCACCGACCTTGCGTGCATGGCGCGCGTCGCCCGAGCCGATCGCATCCACGATCGCACGATGTTCCTCAAGGGTTGCCTTGAGTCGCCCCGGGTACGACATCGAAATCGTACGGAACCGCGTGAGCTGCTCGCGCAGATTCCCAATGATCGCAAGCAGACGCTCGTTGCGCGCTGCCTGATACAGAAGCTCGTGGAACTCGATATCCGTGCGCACAATACGCTCCATATCGTGCTCCTCGATGGCGCGTCCGATACCGACGAGGAGTCGCTCCAAACGCTCCTGCTCCTCATCGGTGATCCGCTCCGCCGCAAGTTCACAGGCAAGTGCCTCGAGTGCAGCGCGAATCTCAAAGATCTCATTGATGTCGCGAATGGATACGCTCGCTACATACGCACCGCGCCGCGGCACGGTGACGACATAGCCCTCCTGCTCGAGCTTGCGTATCGCCTCACGCACGGGCGTACGGCTGACGAGCAGTTCGTCCGCGAGATCGTTCTCCTTGAGCCATTCGCCGGGCTTTAAGATCCCGCTGCGAATCGCATCACGCAGCACCTCACAGACAATTTCACGAAGCGGCTGGTAGCTGTTGACAACAACTGGCGATAATTTTCCCTGCATGATGACTCCCTCTGTCTATTCCCCGTATTTTCCGGCCGTGCACGTCAGGTGTACCGCTGCATCCGTCTCAAGGCGGAACGCCTCGGCCGCCTCCGCAGCCGCACGTTCCTCTGCAAAGAGTCCGAACACGGTCGGTCCGCTGCCCGACATCATCGCACATAGTGCACCGTGTTCACGCATCCGCGCACGATAGTCGGCAATCACGGGATGTGCCGTCTCGGTCACAGGCTCAAGCACATTGCAGACAAGCTCTGCGCAGCGCATGCGATCGCCGCGTTCGAGTGCCTCCAAAAATGACGCATTGTCCGGATGAAATTCGGGCGGATGCGCGTCGTAACTGCGGTACGCCCACGGTGTCGACACAGCGACGGGCGGCTTTGCGAGCACAACATGAGTCATAGGAAAATCCGGAAGTGTCTGCATGACCTCGCCGCGCCCCGTCGCAAGCACCGTGCCGCCCATCAGGGCAAATGGGATGTCCGAGCCAAGCTGCGCACCGAGCGCGCAGAGCCGGTCATCGGAAAGTCCGAGTGCATAGAGTTCGTTCATGCCGCGCAGCGCAGCCGCCGCATCGGCACTCCCTCCCGCAAGCCCTGCAGCAACAGGGATGCGCTTCGTGATCGCTATGTGAACCCCGCCGCGCAGACCGCACTCCCTCATAACGAGAGCTGCCGCACGATGGGCGAGGTTGCGCTCATCCGCCTCCAGCCCTGGAAGATCCACGGTCAGCGTGATTCCCTCCTCCTGCCGCGTGAGCGTAAGCGTATCTGCGAGTGCGAGGGACTGCATGACCGTCGCAATCTCGTGATACCCGTCATCCCGAAGTCCCAGAATATCGAGCGTCAGATTGATCTTCGCCCGTCCGAGAATCGTTACCATAGGAAGCCTCCATTGCTCCGAAGAAAATTGATTCGTGCCGCTTCGCATATCATCAGTCTTTCCTTCTATTTCCAGATTAACAGGATTTTTAATTATATTCAATAGGTTTTTCTATTATTTTTCAAAAAATTGCGGTGGGATCAATGTCAATCGCAACATCGTCGCGCAGATGCAGTCCGCGTGTACGCAAGAAGTTCTGTATGACCGCAAGCGCATCTGTCTTGATGAGCACGATAAAACGATACGTGCCGCGCTCCCGCTCGATCAGTGCGGGCGAAGGACCGATCACCGTGCAGCCCGTCGTTCCTGTAAACGCCGTCTGCGCTGCAGCGACGAACTCGTTTGCTGCATTCCACGCACGCGCACGCTGCGGATCTCGAAAGAGCAGCTTCACGAGACGGCTGTACGGCGGATAGAAGAGCTCGCGGCGAAGTACAAGCTCCTGCGCCGCAAACGCTTCGTAGTCCTGCCGCAGCGCAGCGCGCACGGCATAGTGCTCAGGGTTGTAGGTCTGTACGATGACCGCACCGCGCGCGCCGTGCCGCCCTGCACGTCCCGCCGTCTGTGTGATGAGCATAAAGCAGCGTTCCGCCGCACGGAAATCCGGCAGGTTGAGGCTCGCGTCCGCACTGATGATGCCGACCGACTGCACGCCGGGCAGGTCGTGTCCCTTTGCAACCATCTGCGTGCCGAGGAGGATGTCGAAGTTGCGCCTGCGAAACTGCGTCAGAATCTCCGTATGCGCGAATTTACGCCCCGTCGTATCGCGATCCATGCGCACAAGGCGCGCTGCCGGGAGTAGCTGTCCCAGCTCCTCCTCGAGCTTTTCCGTCCCCGAGCCGAAGTATTTGATATAGCGGCTGCCGCATTTCGGGCAAGTCTCGGGCACGGCGGCGCGCAGGTCGCAGTGATGGCAGACGAGTGCACCGTTCGCGTGGTAGACGAGCGGCAGGCCGCAATCCGCGCAGGTGATGACCGCCCCGCAGGAGCGGCACATGATGAAGGTCGAGTAGCCGCGCCGATTCAGCATGATGATCGCCTGCTCATGGCGAGCGAGCGTCTCCGTGAGCAGTTCGCGCAGGGCGAGCGAGATGATCGTGCGCCGTCCGCGCCGCAGCTCTTCGCGCATATCGACCGCGCGCACCTGCGGCAGCGGCTGACTGCCAATGCGCTCCGGCAGCGTGAGGAGGGTCAGATCCCCCGCCTGCGCGCGTGCATAGGACTCAAGAGACGGCGTCGCACTCCCGAGCACGAGGATCGCTCCATGTCGCCGCGCGAGGATCTCTGCAACCACGCGTGCATGATAGCGCGGCGACTCATCCTGCTTGTAGGACATATCCTGTTCCTCGTCAAGGATGATTGCGCCAACGTCGTTGGCGGGCGTGAAGAGCGCCGAGCGCGCGCCGATGATGATGCCCGCATCGCCACGCCGCACGCGGAAGATCGAATCGTTGCGCTCCGCGAGCGAGAGCTGACTGTGCAGGACGACGATGTCATCCGCAAAGACCTCCTGAAACGCCGTGATGAGCTGCCCCGTGAGCGCAATCTCGGGCACGAGTACGACAACCTGCCGACCGCGCGCGCGCACGGCACGCGCCGTCTCGATGTAGACGCGTGTCTTACCGCTGCCCGTGACGCCGTGGAGCAGATACCCGTGAAAGGTCTCGGCTGCGATGCCCTCTTGCAGTGCCGTGACAGCTGCGTGCTGTGCCTGTGTCAGCTCGTCTGCCCGCGCAGCTCCCGCACCTGTTCCATAGGGATTGCGCAGCCTGCGCCGCAGATGCTCGGTCAGAAGACCTGCGGCAACGAGATTCTTGATCGTCGTGGGCGAGATGCCCTTCTCGTCGAGTTCCGCGCGCGCATATTCCTCACATTCCCGAAAGAGCAGGAGCGCCCGCGCCTGTGCGGGCTTTCGCGCAAGCCCCACAAGCAGTTCGTCCGTGATCGCGACCGCTGTGTAGTACTTCTCATAGAGTGCCTTGTCACGCTTGTCTGCACGGTACTCCCTGCATACGAGATGGTAGCGCAGTAGTTTTTCTATGTACTCATCCACCGCCGCCTCCGGCAGCGCCCGCCGCAGCTCCGTCATACGCCGCGCGCCGTTCTCAGAGAGATAGCAATAGACGGCGTGTGCATGTGCATCGGCGAGCAGCGGATGTGCCGCGTCCGCATCCTCCGCCACCCGATAGACGGGGAAGATGCGCAGACCGCTCTTGCCCGGCATGAAGAGGCGCATGATCTCCGCCGCCGAGCAGAGGTAGAACGCGGCGAGTTCCTGCGCGGCGGCAAGAAGCTGCGGCGAGAACCACGCCTCCTCATCCACCGCCTCGATGATCTCCTTCAGCGCATGCCCCCCGTCGCGCGTGGGATCGTATGGGCGCACGCAGGTGACGAAGCCCTCCTTGCGGACATTGCCAAACGGAACAAAGACGCGCCAGCCGATCGTGACCTGTGAGAGCGTCTCCGGCAGAATATAGGTGAACTCCTGCGCAATGCTCTTGACCGGAATGTTGATATAGACATCCGCAACGGTCATATGTTCACTTTCTTCACCAAAAAAGCCGTTACACGAATGCGTTCGTGCAACAGCTCCTTTCCATACACCACGACTACGAGACAATCGCCGCCTGATTCGCAAGGATCTCCTTGCCGGCCTGACACGCAGGGCAGATACAGGTATCTTCCCCCTGCTCCTTCGCCTGCTTTGCTGCAACATTATACTCTCCGGCTCTCTGCGCACCGAACAGTGCGACACCGTCCGCTGACTCCGTGAAGCTGATGAGCTGATCGATCGTCAGTACATCGCTCTTTATTTCATCAACGAGTGTCCGAAACGCAGATTTTTCCTGTGGCGTGTCCACCGCCTCCAGAAACACCTCTGCTTTCGCCTTCAGTCCTTCGTAGACCGACGGCGCATCGGCCAGCTTCTGCACCTCATCGATCACAGCACTGCGATCCAACGCCATCCTTCATCCTCCTCAATTCTCTGATGCTCGTGTATCTGAAACAATCTATTCATTATTATAGGACAAAGGGTCACATTTGACAACTGAAAAAATTTTTGATTCTTCAAATTCCGAGTGTTCCTCTCGGAATTGTGGCTTCGGTCACATTCTTTGGAGGATATTCTGTGTATAATATGCACAGAAATTCTCACAACACACAAGGAGGAAACATCATGGCAATCCTGAACAATATCCAGCATCAACAGGCACTCCTGCTCAAGGATCAGGTCGCATACGCAGAAGGACAGGTCGTCAGCAAGACGCTCGTCCAGAACAAGGGGCTCGGTGTCACACTCTTCGCCTTCGCGAAGGGTGAGGGCATCAGCACGCACGCATCCACGGGCGACGCGCTCGTCACGGCGCTTGAGGGCGAGGGCATCATCACGATCGATGACGAAACCTACACGCTCAAGGCGGGCGAGAGCATCGTCATGCCCGCAACCCATCCGCACTCCGTCTACGCAGCAAAGGAAACACCGTTCAAGATGCTGCTTGTCGTCGCATTCCCTGCGGCGTAATATATATCAACACATTTCTCCCTGAATGCAAACACCCGCAGTACTTTTGCTGCGGGTGTTTTGCGTCCCTATTCATCCTCCTGCTGCAGCCTCCCCCCTGTCTCTTGCAAAAATGTACGCGGCGAACATTTCATATATTTTTTGAACACCGTACAGAAATTCTTGTAATCGCCGAATCCGTTTTCCTCCGCAACTTCGTAGACGCGGTACTTACCCGAGCGAAGCTGCGTCACGGCACTCTGTAAACGCGTGCGCGTCAAGAATTCAAGAAAGGTCTGCCCCGTCGCCTCCTTGAATTTGCGGCTAAGATAGCTCGCGCTCACACCTGCCGTTTCCGCAAGGCCTTCGATGCTGAGTCTCTCACGATAGTCCATCCGAATGCGCTCCATTGCATGCCGTACATAGGGGTTGAGCAACCTGTCCGAGAAGTAACGCTGCCAGTCCACGCCTTCCACTGCCTGCGGCATTACCTCCTGTGCCGCCCCGTCCGCCGCAATTCGCCGCATAAGGGCGGCAAGCTCCGCTTCGTCCACGGGCTTCAAGAGATAGTCCGCCGCTTGCAACCGAAGTGCCTGCTGCGCATAGCCGAACTCGGCGTAGCTTGTGAGAAAGACGAGCTGAGGCAGAATCCCCTCCGCACGCGCCGCCTCCGCCATCTCGATACCGTCCATGCACGGCATACGGATATCCGTCAGCACAACATCGGGGCGCTCCGTACGCATGAGCGCAAGCCCCTCTCTTCCGTCAGCCGCATCGCCCACAATGCGGCATCCCATCCCTGCCCAGTCAATCATGCAGAGCAGTCCGCGTCGAATGATCTCTTCATCCTCGACAATGAGTACGCGCAGCATTTACTTCGCCCCCTTTCCACCGTCCGCAGGAAGCACCATCGTAACGCGCGTACCGCCCCCTGCACGCCGAGCGATCTCCATACCGTACGCAGTGCCGTAGAGGAGCTGAATGCGGCGATGAATATTATAGATACCCGTATGCACGGTGCGGTTCTCGCCACGCTCCATCATCTCGCGCAGCCGATACAGGGTCTCCTCATCCATCCCCGTCCCCCTGTCCGCGATGACGATGTGCAGACACCCATCCACCACACTGATCTGCGTGGTAATATCAATCACCCCCTCCGCATCCGCGCCGTAGTGAATGGCATTCTCCACAATGGGCTGCAAGAGGAGTTTCGGCACAAGACAGGCCTCCGCCTCCTCCGCTACCTCCTGCCGATAGCAGAGGCGCGCACCGAACCGCTGCCGCTGAATCTCGACATAGCTACCGAGGTGACAGATGTCCTCCGCGAGGGGAACGCGCTGCACACGGCTGTCGATGCTGTAGCGCAGAAGTGCAGAAAGTGCTGTAATCATGCGCATTGCCGCATCGGGATCGAGTTTTGTCATAAACTTGATGTTCTCAAGTGTATTGAAGAGAAAATGTGGATTGAACTGCGACTCAAGCTGGCGCACCTCCGAGATGACGCTCACGCGTGCCTTTTCCTCATTTTCCTCCATGAGCTGCACGAGACTCTGCACCATGCGGTTGTATTCGCCTGCAATCTCCTCGAACTCGTTGCCTGTCCGAATGACGAGTTCGCGATCCAGATGTCCGTGCCGCACCGCGCGGAATGCGTCGATGATCTCATCCATTGCGCACATCTTCTCTGCCATCTCACGCCGCACACGAAAGAAGATGAACGGTATCATGAGGAGGAGCACGGCGAAAAGAATACCTGCGCCCGTTGCAACCTGTGCAATACGGCTGCCCACGGGCAAGATGGCGTAGACGGTGAAGCTCCCATCCAGTACAGGCTCCTGCATCACATAGAACTGCTGCCCGTCCACCTCGACAAGCCCCTGTGCATCCGCGATTTCCGACACGATTTTATGGAATACAGGATCGCGAAAGATCGTCATAGTAGAGAACGGCGCGCGTCCCGCGCGATCCGCAATGACAACGTGCATCTTCTCTCCCGTTTGAAGGCGCTTTGCGAGTTCCTGTGCAGGCATGACAAAAACGGCATAGCCTTCCGTGTCTCCCGTCTGTGGCCTGCGGATTGCCTGACCGACGACATAGTCCCAGTCGCGGTCACGCTGCGGGACAAATTCCTGCACGCATCCCTCTGCAGCATCCATACGCGCGAGAACGCCCCAGTCCGACGTTGGCTGCGCAAGATAGTCGGGAAGATGCGCACGCGTCTGAAAGAGAACCTGACGCTCGCTGCCAAGAAGATAGAATTCCGGCAGCGCCCCGTGCAAATTCAGCTCCGCATACAGATTTTCAAAAAAAATGCGCCGTTCTTCCCCATCCGCATGCAGCTGCCCGATGCCGTGCAGTGCGATCGCCCCCGCACGCGCCTCGTAGTCATGGGTCAGCTCCGTGAATATCTCCCCTGCCGTACGCGCCTCCTCTGCCGTCCGCGTCACGACATTCTGCTCCCAGTAGAGCGCAGCAAGTGCCGTACAGATGAATGCAATGAGCAGTCCCGGAAGGAGCGCATATTTGAGGAGTTCACTGCGCACTTCATCTTGAAAACGCCGCATATGCCCCTCCTTTCCCCCACAAAGACAGTATCATTATAGCAGAATCCACACAAATACAAAATACCGGAAGGATCGCGTCCTCCCGGTATTGTTCTTGTGTGACAGTGTTTACTGCACGCTCGTGAAGATGTCCTTGAACTTGTCAAGCCACGCCTTCTTATTCTTCTCGACGACCTGCTCCTCGTCATCGATGATCTTGATCTGATCCTTCGGCAGAAGACCGACGGGCGGATCTACGTCATCGCGCACGGAGCGACGATGGAGCGAGGAGGTGATGATGCTCTGCGCTTCCTTGCTCGTGATAAAGTCGATGAACTTCTTCGCGTTCTCCATATGCTTTGCATTCTTGATGATGTAGATGCCGTCCGGCTTGGAGATGACGCCTTCCTTCATGTAGACGAGCTTCACAGGTGCGCCGTCCGCAACGTACTTCGCACCGCCCTCTTCAAACGTCAGGCCGACCGCATACTCACCGTCCGCAACGCCCTTGTAGACCGCAGAGGAGCCCGAGAGCAGCTTGCCGTCGAGATTCCGGCAGAACTTTTCCACGTAGTCCCAGCCCTTATCGGGGTCACCATTTCCCATCGCATAGAGCATATTGATGAGATGCTCGTAGGACGAGGAGGACTTCGACGGGTCGGCAAAAGCAATCTTGCCCTTGAGCGCGGGATTCAGCAGATCCTCATAGCCCTCGACCTTCACATCGCCGAGGAGGTTCGTGTTGACCATGATGACGCTCGGGATGTCCGTGAAGCGCGTCATCGGCCCCTCGGTGTTCTTGAACGCCGTCTGGATGTGATCCTCGTTCTTCGAGGTGTAATTCTCGAAGAGATCCGCCTTCGGTTTCATCGTGTTCAGCGAGCCGCCCCAGAAGATGTCGCCGAGCGGATTCGCTTTCTCAGACTCGACGCGCTTGAGGAGCTCGCCCGTGCCCGCCGCAATGACTTCGACCTTCACGCCGCTCTGCTTCTCAAACTCCTCAACAAGGGGATTGATAAACGTCAGCGGATGCGGGCAGTAGATGACGAGCGTATTGTCATCCGCCGATGCCGCCTGCTTTTCTCCCCCACCGCAGCCGGTGAGGGCGCCGCCGAGCATCAGGGATGCTGCCATGACGGCAAGGATTTTCTTGAACTTCATGAAATGACCTCCTTTAACAGAACCCATCTATGACAAAGGCTTTCGCCTGAGGAAACTAGAGCGTTACATCCTTGCTGCCCGAGACCTTGAAGAAGGTCACCATCGCAACAATCGTCGTGAGCGTGAGGATGGTCGAGAGTGCTGCCGCCGTGCCGTAGCTCGCGCGGATGACCTCCGTGTAGATTGCAACGGACATCGTCTTTGTCGCCCCCGTAAAGAGGATGACCGAGGAACTGAGTTCGTTGATCGCCGTGATCCACGAGAGAATCGCCCCGCTCATGACACCGGGAAGCATCATGACAGCCGTCACCTTAAAGAAGGTTTTGAGCGGCGAAGCCCCGAGGCTGATGGACGCCTCCTCGATGCTCGGGCTGATCTGGTAGAGAATTGCCGAGCTCGAGCGCAGCGTATAGGGCAGACGACGAATGACGAGTGAGATGATGATGATGAGCGCCGTGCCCGAGAGCAGCATCGGCTCCTCGTTGAACGCGAGGAGGAGCGTGATGCCGAGCACCGACCCCGGGATGATGTACGGGAACATCGTGAGTGTGTCGATGATGTCCGTGAGCATGCTCTTGCGGCGCGTCGTCAGATAGGCGACCGTCATGCCGAGGAAGACAATGATGAGGATCGCCGCCGTACTGTATAGATAGGTGTTCGAGATTGCCGTGCCGAGGCTGCTGAAGATCGTCGTATAGCTATCGAGCGAGTAGCCGCCCGTAAAGACTGCCCCCCGCGTCTCAAGGAAGGAGGTGTAGACGACGACAAGCTGCGGGATCATCGAAACAGCGACGAGCAGATAGATGAGAACGTGCATCAAGACGTTGCCCGCGCCCTTCATCTCCTTGACTTCAAGAGGACGCAGCGAACTCATCGTAAAGGACTTGCGGCTCACAACATATTTTTGGAGCAGGAAGATCGTCGAGGTGATGACAACCATGATCGCCGCCATTGCCGCCGCAAAATTCGCCTGATCGCCTACCTCGTTGATGAACTCCGAGTAGATCATAACCGGCATGACATTGAACCCCTCGCCGATCAGCATCGGTGTTCCGAAGTCCGCCATTGCGTTCATAAAGACCATGAGCGCACCCGCGAGGATCGTCGGCGTGATGAGCGGTACGATGACCGTCACCACCTTGCGGACGCCGCTACACCCGAGACTCTCCGCCGCCTCAATGAGTGCGGCGTCGATGTTTTTCATCGCGCCCGCCGCATAGAGATAGATGAACGGATAGAGCTTGAGGGTCAGCACGAGCAGGATGCCCGTGAATCCGTAGATGGACGGAAACTCGTACTGAAACGTGTTTTGCAGCCACTGCGTCAGGATACCGCTACGCCCGCCGATCAGAATCCACGAGTACGCGCCGATAAAGGGCGGCGAGAGAAGCGAGATGATGATGCAGATCTCAAGTGCGCTCTTGAAACGCACGCGGTAGATCGTCATGAAGTACGCGAGCGCTGTGCCGATGATGATGGCAAGCACGGTCACGCACGCCGTCACGCTGAAGCTGTTGATCATCGACTGATAGTAGTATTTCCGCTCGAAGAAATGCGTGAAGTGTTCGAGCGTGAATTCTCCTGTCATTGCGTCCTGAAAGGCAGACGTAAAGAGCGAGAAGAGCGGATAGATGAGGAAGAGCCCGAAGACCGCGATGGAGAGGATCGTGATCCCCGTCCAGAAATCAAAGCGCAGACTGCTCTTATTCATAGCGCACCACATCCTTCAGGATATTGCGCGAACCGTCCGCCGTAAAGATGTTGACCTTGCGCGCGTTCGGGCGCAGATGCACCGTGTCCCCGACCTCGAGCTGCTGCGTCGCATGGCCGAGATCCTGTGAGAATTCGAGCGATGCCTGATGCGGCAAAATCATCTCTTCATCGAAGTCCAGACTGTAGTTGATGTATTTGCCGAGGAAGACCTTCGTCCGCACCTTGCACGGCAGGCCGTCCTCCTGAATCGACAGTTCCTCAGGGCGCACGGAGATGACGATCTCCATCCCGTCCTCCGCCTCTTCGCCAAGGTTCGCCATCGGCATCTCAAAGCCGCTGCGGAAGACCACACTCGCCTCCCCGCCTGACTTCTTCACGCGTCCGTAGAACAGATTCGAATGTCCAATAAAGGTCGATACGAAGATGTTCCATGGGCGTTCATAGATCGTCTGCGGCTGTGCCGTCTGCTGGATCTCGCCCTTGTTCATGACGGCGATGCGGTCGGAGATGGAGAGAGCCTCCTCCTGATCGTGCGTGACGTAGACCGTCGTGATGCCGACCTTCTTCTGCACCTCGCGGATTGCGGAACGCATTTCGATGCGCAGCTTTGCATCGAGGTTTGAGAGTGGCTCGTCCATCAGAAGCACGCTCGGATGAATGACGATGGCGCGCGCAAGAGCGACGCGCTGCTGCTGCCCGCCCGAGAGACGCTCTGGGAGGCGATCCTGATAGTCCGTGATCTGCACGACATCGAGGATGCGATCGACCTTTTCTTTCATCTCCCCCTTTGGCACATCGCGCAGTTTGAGCCCGTACTCCACGTTCTGACGAACCGTCAGATGCGGGAAGATCGCATAGCTCTGGAATACCATGCCGATGTTGCGCTTGTGGGCTGGGATGTCGTTGATCCGCTGCTCGTTGAAGAGAATATCGCCCCCCTCGATGCTGTTGAAGCCCGCAATCATCCGCAGGAGCGTCGTCTTTCCGCAGCCCGAAGGACCGAGCAGGGTGAAGAACTCTCCGTTGCGGATGTGCTCCGTAATCCCCGGAATGATCGTGAGATCGCCATACTTCTTGACAGCGTTCTCAATATGAATCGCTACGCTCATACTGTCCCCTCCAAATTCATTTTTTCCGGATAGCATCGAATCCTTTCGCTCTCTATTCGTCTGATTATTTGTAGTATACAAAAAGAACCTGCAAATGAATATCCTCAAATCTGCAAAAATATCCGAAAAACTGAACTTGTTGGGAAAAAGAAAAAGAGGGACACGCCCCTCTTAGATGATTTCACACAATTGCTTCCGCCGCCGCCATCACGCCGAGTGCCGCGTGCTCGAACGTCAGCCCGCCCTGCAGATAGATACAGTACGGCTCGCGCATGGGACCGTCTGCACTCAGCTCGATTGACGCCCCCTGCACGAACGTCCCCGCCGCCATGATGATCTGATCGGCATAGCCCGGCATATCCCACGGCTCGGGTGCGGCGAAAGCATCCACGGGCGACATCGCCTGAATCGCGCGCGCGAACGCCTTCATCCGCTCCGCGTCCCCGAGGACGATTGCCTGTATGATGTCGCTGCGCGCATCCGTAAAGTGCGGGAACGTACGGCAGCCCAGTCCCTCGAAGATCCCTGCGGCAAAGACCGCGCCCTTGAGGGCCTGCGCAACGACGTGCGGTGCGAGGAAAAGCCCCTGAAAGAGCAGCCGATTCGAGATGAGGCTCGCACCGAGCTCATCCCCCATCCCGGGCGCCGTGAGACGATAGGACGCGGCTTCCACGAGGTCGCTGCGCCCCGCAATATAGCCACCCGTCGGCGCAAGCCCACCACCCGGGTTCTTGATGAGCGAGCCCGCCATGATGTCCACGTCCGTAATATCTGTCGGCTCTGTAGTATCGACAAACTCCCCGTAGCAGTTGTCCACGAATACAATGCAGTTCGGATTCGCCGCCTTGATGCGCGCGCTGACCGCGTGAATGTCCTTGATGCTGAGCGGCTCGCGCTCGCTGTAGCCGCGCGAACGTTGCACGAGCGCGAGCTTCGTCCGCGCCGTCACGATGCGGTCAATGCCATTCATGTCCACGCGCCCGCCCTGCATCGGCAACTCGTCGTAGAGAACGCCGAACTCCTTGAGCGAACCAACGCTTTCATGCGCCCAGCCGATCACCGTCTGCATCGTATCATAGGGTGCGCCCGTGATCGAGACAAGCTGATCGCCGGGACGCAGGATGCCGAAGAGCACCGTTGCGAGTGCATGCGTCCCCGAGACAAACTGCGTACGCACAAGTGCCCGCTCTGCGCCAAAGACGCGTGCATAGAGCTCATCCAGCTTCTCGCGCCCGAGATCGCTGTAAGCATAGCCTGCGCTCACGCCGAAATGCGCATCGGAGACGCGACATGTACGCATTGCGTCGAGCACCTTCCGCGTGTTGAACTCCGCAACCTCATCCATGCGCGCAAACGCCTCCTGCGCACGCGCGACAACATCCTCCCGCAGGGCTTTCAGCTCATCCCTCTGCACATTTTCCTCGCTTTCCTGTCACACATTCTTCTCCGCATCCGCCTCTACCGCCGCCCTGCGCAGATAGCGCGCGAGATTCAGCCGCAGACGCTGCTCCAATTCTTCGAGATCCGACGCGTCAAAATCATAGCTGACATACGGCATCCCCGCTGCATGGTACTCACCGAAGAACTCGTTCCGATAGCAGTTGTAGTAAATGCCCACGTCATTTGCCCGTGCAAAGTCCACATAGTCGATGATGAGGAAAGAGCCGTTCGTCATCTGTGCGGGTGCCGAGGGACGAACGAAGAGCTCGTACCCCTCCAGCTGTTCGGGCAGTTCCCTGCCATATTCCCACGCGGCAATGCTCTCGCGCACGGGCAGAAGTTCCTGCGTCTCCAGTGCGTCGGCGTGCATCTCTGCCATCACGCGCGGCAGATAGCGCAGGAGTTCCTGACCGAACGTATCGAGATCCCCATGAATGAACGACGGCAGGGCAAAGCTCACCACGCCGATCTCGACGCGCAGCTTGTACGATGTCGTCGCCGCATCGTAGAAACCGACAACGGAGCGATGCGCATCCGCGCGGTCATAGCGAAAAAAATCATACTGCGCTTCGTGCTGCTGCCGGTCTTTCGAGAGCAGATAGCCATCGATTTCGGCAGGCAGTTCATCGAGCACCGTCCACGCGGCAAGTGCCTCGTCTATTTTCTCAGTAAATTCCTCAGCCATCGGATCTGTCTCTTACTTGCCCGTACGCCCGCGCTTCGTCATGGGAACGCCCTTCGCGCAGAGCGGGCAGGTCTCGGGCGCATAGGTCTCCACATCCATCGTGAGGAGCGCCGTGCTCGGCACATCGCCAAAATCTGCCTTGCCGCCGCTGCGGTCAACGAGCATGGAGACGGCCACAGGAACAGCGCCCGCCTCCTTCACCACCTCGATGACCTCCTTGAT
Source organism: Selenomonas sp. oral taxon 138 str. F0429 (assembly GCF_000318175.2). Lineage (NCBI taxonomy): Bacteria > Bacillati > Bacillota > Negativicutes > Selenomonadales > Selenomonadaceae > Selenomonas > Selenomonas sp. oral taxon 138. The sequence goes on from NZ_KB290929.1 coordinate 169,758, forward strand.
CGAGCCGCCCGTCGTCACAATGTCCTCGACAATGAGCACGCGCTCCCCTTCCCGCAGAGAAAAGCCGCGTCGGAACGTCATCTTCCCGTCCACGCGCTCCGTGAAGATTGCGCGCGTCCCCAGGGCTTTGCCCGTCTCATGTGCGAGCAGAATGCCGCCCGTCACGGGGCCGACCACCGTCTCAATTGCTGCGTCCTTGAACTTCTCCGCCATCGCTGCGCAGAGCTGCGCCGTGTATGCGGGATGTTGGAGCACATTGAACTTCTCCACATAGTGCGGGCTGTGCAGCCCCGAGGTCAGCAAAAAATGCCCGTCCATGATTGCGCCCGTCTTCACGAGCAGTGCACGTACTTCCTCCTGTGTCATCGTATGCCCTCCATCTCCTTCAAAATCCCCTCTGCCGCTGCACGCGGATCCTCTGCCGCATAGATCGCACGCCCCACGACAATCTGCGAAGCCCCCGCGTGGATCGCGCCCGCGGGTGTCATCACACGCCGCTGATCGTCACGCGAAACACCCGCAGGCCGAATGCCCGGCGTCACAATGAGGAAAGCCTCACCACAGACGCGGCGAATCTCCGCCGTCTCGGCAGGGGATGCAACCACGCCGTCGAGACCCGCCTCCTGCGCGAGCGCCGCACGACGCAGAACTGCATCCGCAACCGTGCCCGTGTGCCCGAGCCCTGCCCAGTCATCTGTATCCATGCTCGTGAGCACGGTGACGCCGATCAGCTTCGGACAGAGCACGCCCGCTTTGTCCGCCGCCCGCTGCAGCGACTCGCGCGCCTCCCGCATCATGCGCAGCCCGCCCGCCGTATGGACATTCAGAATGTCGGGACCGAGATGCAGCAGCGAGGACAGCCCGTTTCCGACCGTATTTGGAATGTCGTGGAGTTTCAGATCGAGAAAGACCTGCTTTCCCTCGCCCTTGAGCCACGTCACAATGCCCCCGCCAAGCGCATAGAAGAGCTCCATGCCCACCTTGTAGTAACTCACACTGTCTCCCAGACGCGCGACGAGGTTCTCTGCCGCCGCGCGTGTCGGCACATCGAGCGCCGCGATCAACCGTTCATCTGCCATTATTTCACCCCTCCGTAATCAGGAGCTGTACGCTCCCACAGCCGCATCGCCCTCGTGCAAGACGCACCTGCAGTCCCGTGCGATACCGCAGGACGGGCATCGCCTCCGCCGTGAGCGTCGAGAGTACGAGCTGTCCGCACGCACCGTCCGCACGCGAACTATGCCCCGCCTCATCAATGATCTCGGCGTAGAAGAGCCGTTCCTCAAGATGCAGTCCCGCCCCCGCCGTACAGGCGACACCAATCAGCGCCCCCATCTGTGCCAGCGTAAAGATATGTGCGTGACGCGCGCCCATACGCTCTGCAAGAGCACGCGAAACCGTCTGTGGCGCAATACATCCCCCGACCGTAATCAATCGGTGCACGGCGATATCCTCAAGATATTTTTCAAGTGCGGGCAGTTCATGCTCCCATGTGATGATGGTATCGGGCACAGCCGCACGTAGGAGTTGCGCTGCCGTCTCCGTCCCGCCCCCGCACGGCAGAACGGCCGCGCCGAGCACATCGAGCGCATACTGTAGATCGAGCGTCCGACTGTCCGCAATATCTCCCGCAAGCAGCACCGTACTCGCACGGTTCACGCCGCACGCAGTGAGCATATTCACAGTCGTCTGCACCTGCCGTGCAACATCGCCCTGCGTATAGCAGTGAATGCTGCCCAGCCCTGCCTCGTCATGCAGGACACTCATACGCAGCAAACCCGAGAGTGGCAGTGTGAGCATGAAAAAAGGGGCGTCTGCCCCCTCTTCCTCTGCATGCTCCCAAAACGGCAGACGCGCCGCATCCACAAATGACGAAACGGATGCAGCACTTACGCCCGCACGTTCAAACGCAGAGCGATAGAACGCTGTCTTTTCCTCCGCCCATTTGATCTGACGCAGGAGAAGCGCAAGACGCTGCTCCTCTGTGAGCATCGTCCCCGTCATGATTCGAACGGCCGCTGATAGAAGAACGGCTGGAAGCTCGTGTAGCCCATCTTGCGGAAGTTCAGAATAGACTCCGTTGCGCCGACGAAGAGAATGCCGCCGGGCTTCAGTGCCTCGAAGAAATGACGGTAGAGCTGATCCTTCGCGTCATCCGTAAAGTAGATGACGACGTTGCGGCAAAGAATCAGATCGAAGCCCGTCTCGAACTTGTCCTGTAGCAGGTTGTGCCGCTTGAACTCGATCATGCTCTTGATCTCGGGCTTCACGGCAAAGTGGTCGCCGTCCGCATCGAAATACTTACGGCGACGCTCGGGCGCCATGCTCTTGATCTCATCCGCCGTATAGACGCCGCGCTTTGCCTTCGCCAGAATCTCCACATCGAGATCGGAGGCGAGAATGCGATGCCGCGTGCCCGGCGTCATCTCCTTCATGATGATCGCGAGCGAATACGGCTCCGCGCCGATGGAGCAGCCTGCGCTCCAGATATTGAGCTTCGATGAGCGCTTCAGGAGATCGGGAATGACATCCGTCTCGAGCTTGCTGAACTTCTCCGGCGTGCGGAAGAACTCCGACACGTTGATCGTCAGATACTCGATGAACGCAGCAAAATCATCCTTGTTTTCACAGACATGGTCGAAATACTCGACGCAGCCCTTATAGCCCGCACGCGTGATCAGATTGTTGATCCGACGCTTCATCTGTGGCTCTTTATAGAGGTCGAGATCGATCTCCGTCTTTGCTTTCAGCTTGTGTTTGAACTGCTCCCAATCGCGGTCTTCCGTCATAAATTCCCCTCCGAACATACTTCCCTACATACACACTTTATTGAATCGTAAAGACGCGGCAAGACTTCTTTACCTCGAGTTTCGGCAGGATCACATGGAGGATACCCGCCTCATAGGACACGGATACCTCCGCCTCATCCACATCGTCGATGAGGAAGGAGCGCTCGAATACGCCTGCCTTGCGCTCATGGCAGAGATATTTCGCCTCGGACTCCTCCGGCACGACGCGCTCCGCCTTGATCTTGAGGCGTCCGTCCTCGTTGTAGGAGACCTCGATGGCTTCTTTCGTAAAGCCGGGGAGTTCTGCGAACAGCTCGTAGCAGTTCTCACAATCGATCACGTCGACGCGGAACGGGAAGAGCATGCCGCCCACCTTGTCGAACGGATTAAACGAATGTTCCATCACGGTCTCAAGAGCCTTTCCCAGAATCTCCTGTCCCTTTTCGGCATTTTCTTTCAAATTGAACGGCAATGGACGAAACATAGCGACCACCTCCAACATGATGTATCAATCTACGCTTTCATTATAACAATAACGCGCATGCTTTTCAATATGCGCGTATGGAAAAGGCGGCGCATAAACGCCGCCCTAGGGAATCGCTGATAAAATGAAGTCCGTCAGATTGGCGTAGATTTTTTCGTCCGAACAAGGAGGCAAACCGGACGCATAGCCAAAGCTATGTGGAGGATTTGCCGACACAGTGCGGGCAAAAAAGATGCGTTAAGATGGCGGTGGCTGAATATATCAGTGCTACCCTAAAATCGTTCAAAGCGTTGCCAGCATATCTTGCACACCCTTCAAATAAGTATCGCGTGCAAAGTTCACAAGCTCGCCCGTTCGACGC